>VGUA01000189.1 GCA_016874535.1 Gammaproteobacteria bacterium | reverse complement strand
CGAAACAGGCCAGCTCGTGGGGCGAGACTCCGCGGCTGATCCCGAGCTCGAGGCGCCCGCCGCTCATCTGGTCCAACATGCAGACCTCTTCGGCCAATCGCAGCGGATCATGCAGGGGCAAGAGGAACGCCAGGGGACCAAAGCGCAGGGTGCGTGTGCGCTGCGCGACTGCAGCTAGAAACACGGCGGGCGACGGGGCCATGCCGAGCGGGGTGCCGTGATGCTCCGCCATGTGGTAGCCACTGAAGCCCAAGGCCTCCGCTGCCTCGATGAGACTGAGACGTTCGGCATACAGCGCCGATGTCCCCCCCGTGCCCCGGTCCACCCAGTCGAACATTCCGAATGCAATGTCGTTCACGGCTCCCCCTCCCGTCATGCTGGTTCTGTGCTCTGTGGGGGCAGACTGCCACACCGCCGCGCACGCATCCACGCTGCACTGCGCGCGGTATCCAAAGCCGATGAGCTGCGCTACGCTCGCGTCCACCCACCGGAGGAACTCGCATGAAGAAAATCCCGCGCGGCAAGGTCCAGAAGTACGCCTTCGATTTTCGCGACAAACCCTGTCTCAGGGTGAAACCGGGCGAGGCCTTCCAGGTGGAGACCGATGATGCCCTGAGTGGCCTCATCGCCGACGACAGTGACAAGCCCAAGGTCCACAGCATGACCGGGGCGCACATGGCGGCCCTGACCAAGGCGTGGCCACCGCTGTTCAATCCGGTGGTTGGCCCCATCTATGTTGAAGGTTGCAAGGCGGGGGATGTACTCGCCGTGCATATCGACTGGATCGATCCCTGGCGCTATGGATTCTCCGGAATCATCCCGGGCATGGGCCCCTTGTCCGATCAGATCCATTTCCCCGATTGCGTGGAGCCTTATGTCCATGTGATCGAGCATCTCCCTGGCCCCAGCGGCCACACACGGGATGGAACCGCAAAATATTCGGACACGCTCAGCTGGCCGCTCGAGCCGTTCATCGGCACGCTCGCGACCGCCTCGGAACGCGAAGTCTTCACCTCAGTGCTGGGCCAAGGTGCTTTCGGTGGCAACATTGACTGCCGCGACATCCGTGCCGGACACACCATCTATCTGAATTCTCACTGCGATGGCGGCCTGCTCTACATCGGCGATGTGCATGGGGGACAGGGCGATACCGAATTCACCGGCATTGCGGACGAGACACGCGCCACCGTGCAGCTGTCCTGCACCGTCATCAAGAATCGGCGCCTGCCCTGCGTACGCATCGACAAGCCGGACAGCGTGGTCGCCGTCGGCATCAACATGCCCATGGAGCAGGCGGTGCTGGACGCCACCCGCAACCTCATGGAATGGCTGCGCGACGATTACGGCGTGCCGCCCAAGGACCTGTATGTCCGCATGAGCTGCGACCCCGCCTTCCGTATCCGCACCTACCAGATGGTGCGCGCGATAACACTACGCAATGTGGTGGGTGCGGAATATCCGAAGGATCGACTGTTCAATGCCTTTGCCCCTGCTGCTGCCGGCCGACGCAAGACCGCATCCGCGGCCACCGGTCGGAAACCCGCCGGCAAGTCCGCCGCTCGCAGCAAGTCAGCGAAAGCGCGCGCCAAGCGCTGAGGCGGCCCAAGTGAAATGGTTGTGGGGGGTGGTGCTGCTCTTGCTGGTGCACGAAGCTGGCG
>VGUA01000188.1 GCA_016874535.1 Gammaproteobacteria bacterium | reverse complement strand
GGGCCAGATCCCCATCAGCAGGCGTGCAAGGCAGGTCTTGCCGGAACCCGAGGGTCCGATGATGGCGAGGCACTCCCCGGCTTGCAGTGCGAAGGACACATTGCGCAGCACCGGCACCTGACTGCCCGGTGGGGATGCAGTCACGGCTTCCACTGCAAGCCGCCCCTCGGGCGCTGGCAGCGTCATGCGGGGCGGAGCAGCCGGCAGCTCGCGCAACAGATTGCCGAGACGTTGCCAGGCATCGCGCGCCATGACCACCGATTTCCACTGTGAGATGAGCGCCACTGCGGGTTGCAATGCCTTTCCGCCAGAGATCGAGGCCACGATGATGAGCCCGCCTTCGCCCGTGAGCGTCCCCTGCATCATCAGCCACGCGCCCAGGCCAAGAAGGATGGAGCCCTGCAACAACTGGATGCTCTTGGCGAGCGCGGAAAGCCCGCCCGCTGCATCCGAGGCTTGCGCCTGAAGTGAGAGGAACTTGCGCTGGTTGACCATCCATCGTGCGTGGATTCCGGGCAACATGCCCATGGATTCGATCACCTGCGCGTTCTGCAGGCTGGTGTTGGCGTACTGCTGGGCCGCGTTGGACGCCTTGTTCGCTTCCACCAGTGGCGGCTGAGTGCGGCGCTCGGTCAATACGGACACGATCAGCTGCAGCACGCCGCCCGCCAGTGCGCACCAGCCGAGCAAGGGGCTGATGAGAAAGATGATGGCAAGCACCAGCAGGGACAGCGGCGCCTCCATGAAAGCCACCATGGCCGGCGCCTGGAGGAACTCCCGCACCGTGCGCAAATCTGTCAGCGCTTGCGCACCGCCAACCAGATTGCGCTTCAGGTGGCCCTCGAACACCGCCGAGAACACCCGTGGGGTGAGGTGCGCATCCATCCTGCGGCCGCCCTCCAGCATGATCCGGCTGCGGACCCACTCGAGGATCTCCATCACCACATACACCCCGAGGATGAGCACAGTGAGCATGAGCAGGGTTTCGTAGCTGCGGCTGTTCACCACCCGGTCGTAGGTGACCAACATGTAGAACGTGGGTGAGAGCGACAGCAGCGACGCGATCGCCGCAAAGAACAGCGACCGCCGCAGGTAGGGACGCAGAATCTGCTTCGCGGCCTCGAGCTCGGGTGGACTGGTTACGGGCGTCATGGGCGGTGCGCAGTGCCTTGAGGCGTGGGTCCCTTGCGTTCCTTTGGAACAAGAAAGTCCATGTATTGCGCGAGATTACACCAGCATCTTGAGAATTGACAGCAACCACCGCCCCCCTTGGGCGGTGGTGCGTGGCCTGCCCGGCAGTGCTGCTTGGGTGAGTCTTGGAGCCTCAGTGCAGTGCCCGGCAGGCCGGCATCACCTCGCTCGCGAAGAGCTCCAGCGACCGCCGGCTCTGGGCATGGGTCAGTGAGCCCCAAGCAAAGGAGCCGATGACATAGTTCACGCCCGCTTGCTGCACCAGACGCACGACCAGCTCACGGATCCGCTCCGGTCCACCCACCAGCACCGTCTCTCCGGCAAGGCCCATGTTCCAATCAAAAAGCTGATCCACGCTGTGGTCGCCACGGCGATGCCAGAGCGCAGTGATGGACTCATACCAATGGTCATAGGCGGGCTTTGCTATCGACAGGGCTTCATCGTCCGTCTCGGCGATGAAAATCTGGCGCATCGCGGCCAGCTTGGGCGCC
>VGUA01000187.1 GCA_016874535.1 Gammaproteobacteria bacterium | reverse complement strand
GCGGGAGCGTATGACAGGCGAGCGAAAGGGTGAGGCGGTCACCGGCCAGAAGCGTGACGCGGCTCCGGTGTTTTCGCCCCCTGAGTACGCCGATATGCCACTGGTTGCCCTCTGCCACCGTGTGCTCTTGATCATCCACCCCCAGTAAATGCGCCAGCAGGCCGGCAATCAGGTCGCATGTCGTTTGCCATTGCTCCAACCGGCCGACCGGGACCGACACCCGATTGATGTCACTACGCTTGTCGCAAACAATGAACGACACCGTGCTGCCCGTGGCGGTCGGCGGCGTATGCACCGGCATCACACACTCGCGCTCGCAACCGGGGCAGATCGCGCTCGCCGCCGGGCGCGCTTTCGCAATCAGCTTCTGCGACTTCATCGCGGCCACCGCAGCCGCCGGCCATTGGCTCAGTTCCTCCTCATTGACAAGAACCGCAGCCCCCTGTGCGGCGCCGACGCGCGCGAGCAGCTCGATGAGCGTGGCTTGTGGCGTCATGCCTCGGGGGCAGCCGCTTCGGGCGCCGGCTCCTTGGGTTCGATCCCCGAGGCGTTCAGCATGGCGCGCAGCTTGAGGTCGAGCTCGTCATACTTGAGGGAGCAGGAATTCGGGTGCGTGATGCGAATGGTCACGGCCTTTGGCGGCGCGTTGGCGTCTACCAGGACCGTCGCCGCAAGCTCCACCTGGGTAACGTTGTACAGGTGCAGCGGTATCGACTTGCCAATCTTGTCCAGCAAATCGTAGACCGAATCGGGACCGGTGGAGGCATCGGCTTCCAGCGTGATGCGGTCGCCCTTTTTCACCTTGGATGACAGGCGCAGTTTCTTTACCACCACGTCCTGGATACCGCTACCCACCGCGGGGACGAACTGGAAGCCTTTCTGGCGCAGCGGATTCAGGTCGTAGATACGCCCGTCTTTCGGATCGGGCGGCAGATCGGGCAGCTTGAGGATCGCCGTGGCGAACATCCCCTGCAATGGCTCGATGGCCTTGTACGAGCCGCGAAAATTCAGATCGAGCAAGCCGTCCTTCCTCGAGTAGACGAAGATCACCTCAAACGCCGGGTTGTGCGGCCGGCGGTCGAACTTCCCATCCACCCATTCGATCGCCTGCTGCGAGTAGTCCTCAGGGTAGGCGAAGAAGTAATCGAGTTCCCCGCGCCGGAACGGCTCCACAACGCAATTGTTGCCCCGGCCATCGGTGTGGTGGAAGTAGGTGCGGATCAGGCCCTCCAGCTGCTGCAGGCTCGCAGCATCCAGAGCTGCCGGCACATGCGGCAGGTTCTTGCGCTTGCGCCAGTAGGGCAGCGTGTCCGCGTGATAGAAAAGGCTCGCGCCTTTCCAGAATGTGTTGTGGTCGAGAAAGGTAAGCATCGCCCGCTCGAAATGATTGGACAGCGCCGCGAGCCTTTCGACGAATCCCGTGTACGCAGCCGGATCTTTCTGCTGGTCGATGTAGTGCCAGTGCGCCTCATCGCGGATCGCCGCAAAGCCTTTTTCGCAACTCAGCTCGAAGATGACCCGAAACTCGCTATCCATCTCGTTGCGCTTGCTGTCCGGAACCTGGAGCCAGGCCGTGAACAGTTCGTCTGGCTGGGTTTCCTTCATAGCGGCGAAATCCAGTGCGCCGAACAAGCCCCGCGCCTGAAAATAGCGGGCAAGCAAGGCATTCGGCATCTGCCGGAAGAAATCCCTGGTTGAGTAGTGTCGGGCCATGCGTTGCCTCCTTCGCGGCTCGCGCTACCTCCGCCATTGGATGTTGCCGGATGTTACTGTACGATGCAGTATATTCGCATCACATCCGCCG
>VGUA01000186.1 GCA_016874535.1 Gammaproteobacteria bacterium | reverse complement strand
CTCGTGCGGCAAGGCCGGGCGTTGCCCCGTGATCTCATCCGCGACCAGGCGCCCTGCACCCGCGGCCATCGTCCAGCCGAGATGGCCGTGGCCGGTGTTCAGGAAAAGACCGGGCACTCGCGTACCGCCCATGATGCCCACTCCGTCACTGCTCATGGGGCGCAACCCGGTCCAGCGAATAGCCAAGGCGGGATCGAGCCAAGGCCGGAAGGCCGGGTAGAGCTTGGTGACGAGATCGAACAGGTTGTCGAGGCGTGTCGGCGTGAGTGCGAGATCGTGGCCTGCAAATTCTGCCGTGCCCGCCACGCGCAGACGATCTCCCAGCGGGCAGACCGCGGCATGCAGGTGGTCGTCGATGACCGGCAGGCGCGGGCCCGCCTCCCAGCCATTCAGCGGCAGGGTCAACGAGTAGCCCTTGACCGGCACGACTGGAAGCCTGAGCCCGAGGCTTTTGGCGAGTTGCGGCGAGTAACTGCCTGCCGCCAGCACCACTGCGTCTGACTCCAGTTCCCCTTCCCCGGTCACCACCACGGGAGGACGGCCCTGTCGCGGGCGCAGGGCGCGCACGTCGAGTCCATAGCGGAAGCTCACGCCCCGTGCGCGGAGCCAGTCCGCCAGCAGTGAACAGAAACGCTGGGCGTCCCCGCTTTCGTCCTGCGGAAAAAACAGGCCGCCCGCGAGTTGGCCCTCGATGGGGGCGAGCGCCGGCTCCCTCGCCACCGCGCCCGCTGCATCGATCACTTCATGCTGGATGCCCCAGGCTCCCAGCTGGGCGCAAAGCCTGGCCGCACCGGCCACCTCTTGCGCGGTGCGAAAAAGCTTCATGGTGCCGCAGCGTTGTGCGTCGTAGTCGCCACCAATGACGGACCGGATGCCTTCCATCTCCGAGAGCGAGTAGCGGGCGAGATGGGCATTGCGCTCGAAATTCCGCAGATACCGCGCCGGACGGGAATGGCGCACGAAGTCGAGGCCCCAGCGCCACATGCCGGGCAGTGCGCGCGGTCGCAGCAGCAGGGCGGCATCCTCGCGACCGATCATGCGCAGTGCGGTCCACAGAACCCCGGGTTCGTTCCAAGGGTTGGCCTGGCTCGCGTGCAGCATGCCGCCGTTGGCGAAGCTCGTCTCGAGTCCCGGCCCCGGCTGGCGATCGATCACGGTGACTTCGGCACCGGCGCGACGCAGGAAGAAGGCGGTGGTGAGCCCCATGAGGCCGGCGCCCACGATGATCACATGCATGGCTTGAACGTCATCCGTGCAGGAGTGGTATGGTGGCCGCATCTTAACGTGTGCCGGGCGCCTGCCGACACGGCAAGCCCGGTGATTGCGAGGGTACATGCCCGGCTCGCTGCATCTGGTGGCGGACATCGGTGGAACCAAGACCCTGATGGCCTTGGCGGCGCGCGATGGCCTCAGGCAGACACTGCGTCAGGAGAATGAAAGCAGCGAAGGTTTTCTGCCTTTGCTCAAGGCCTATCTCGAAGAACTCCCCGCGCATGAACGCCTTCGCATCGAAGGGGCGAGCCTGGCCGTCGCCGCCCCGGTGGGCGGCGAACGCGTGACCCTCAGCAATCGGCCCACCTGGCAGATCGATCGCGCCGATGTGAGCGCACTGCTGAGCCAGAAACCCGTGCGTCTCCTGAACGACTTCGCGGCGGCGGCACACGGGCTGCCGGCGCTGGCTGCGGACGATGCCCATGCCTTGCAGCCGGGCACGGCGGTGCCCGGGGGACTGCGCTTGTGCCTGGGTCCGGGTACCGGATTCGGCGTGGCGGCCCTGCATGAAGGACATGTCATTCCCAGTGAGGGCGGACACATCGCCTTCGCACCTGTAGACCATGCCCAGGTTGAACTCTGGCGTTTCCTCGGTGGTGAGTATCGACGGGTCAC
>VGUA01000185.1 GCA_016874535.1 Gammaproteobacteria bacterium | reverse complement strand
GTGTTTGCAGGCGGAGGGTGTACTTTCCCCGGGGAAAATCGAGCGACTTCTCGCCCCTGGTCGACCGCCAGCACGTGCCAGTCGAAGCCTGGTAGCCCACGATCTCATAGTTGCCGCGACTGCCCGGCATGCTGCAATGTCTCTCCAGGCGAATCTCCGCGATCGGAGTGGTGGGTGACGAAGTGAAGAACTGGACGTTGAAGGGGGCTGATTTCGCGTTCGGGTTGATGTCCAGCTGAGGCGCCAGCACCGAGTTGTTCTCGAGGACATCGGCGTACTGGAAGCCTTGCGGCTGCCGGTGGTCGGGGCGGTTGCCATTGGCCCAGTCGAAGTTGTCGACGCCGGTCACGCGCAACTGCATCGTCCGGTCAAGCCTGTTCACAATCCGGAGCCCTGTGTAGGCACGGGCCCCGGACGCGCGACGAACCTGAGCCCCCGGCGCGGCGGGGGCGGTGGCAGCGGCCACCTCGACAATGTTCCTCGGGTCCTTGGCCTGTGCGGACTGATCACCGCTGCCGCCACAGCCTGCCACCGCGATTGCGCCGGCGACCAATGGAATTGCGAGGAGGGTCTTGTTCATCGGGCACCTCATTGTCGGAGTTCGATCAGCCAAGAGAGATCTTGGTTGGGTGAGCCGCAAGCTGACTGCTCAAAGCATGAAGAAGTTGAAGACTCCAGCCGTGTCGGGTGCGGAGTCTGTCGTCTGGAATGCGCCCACGCGACGCCGGGTGACCGTGCCGCCCTCGATCCGCAGCAGCGTAGGCACCTCCTTCACCGTGAAGCGCGCGGCAAGGGCTGCGGCCTCATCCAGATCGACACGTCGCGTCGCGGCGTTGTGGGATGGGAACTTCCGGAGATGCGAACCCACCTGAGTACGCAGGGCAGCGCACTGCTGATGGCACCACGTGGCGTCGAAGAACAGGAACACCGGGTCGGCGCCCGCCGCATCGACGAACGCCGCGGCGTCAGCACCCGGCGTCACCGTGCCCATGGCATTCACGGTGGCGGCGGACCTCAGTGTCTGCTCGACGGCGTCCTTCGCGTCCTGGGCCCGCGCGGACTGGCTGCTGCTGCCGCCACAGCCGGCCAGTGCAATGGCGCCAATCATGACCGGGACAACAAGACCTAGATGCTTCATCACGCACCACCTCTATTCCTGATGACCACGTTGGCGTCTACTGGGCCGGCGGGATCGTCTGCGTGATCTCCATGATGGAGGGGGCGTCTGGCCGCCAGGTGTCCCCCACCTTGACCATCCCCTTGGGAACCGAGAACCGGATGCCATACGCCCAGCCCTGGTAAGCACCCATGTCGTGGTTCGTCACACTGCCCGTGTGGCACGTATTTTCCCCATCGCTCCTTTCGGGTTGCACCAAGTACCCAACCGAATTCTTGCCTTTATAAGGTGTTTTGCTGTAAACGGTGGAGCACAGCGCAAGCCGGATGGACGCGATCGGCTTTGTCGGTGAAGGCCCGTAGACCTCGATCCTGAACGGCCAGCTCTTCGCATTCGTGTTGGGAGTCAATGTCCGCGCGAGCGCAAACTGATTTTGGACGATCTGGGCCCCCTGGAACCCCTGCGGCGGTGCGTGGTCGGGGCGATCGCCGCCGGCCCAGTCGTAGTTGTCGACCTCGGTCACGCGCAGCGTCACGGTCCGGTTGACCCTATTCACGATCTTGAGCGCGCCCTCCCCAATATCCGGGGTGGCCGCGGCTTGGCGGTTGGCGTCCGCCCCCGTCGTGGCCGATGCCAGGTTCTTCTCGATATCCCCCCTTGCGTCCGCAGCCTGTGATGCTTGATCACTGCTGCCACCGCAGCCAGCTGCCGCAATGGCGCCGGCGATCAACGGAATGGCGAGGAGGGTCTTGTTCATCGGGGGCTCCTTGAGGTGCGGCGGGCTGAGTTCGCTTGGGACGGTACCAGCGTTATGGTCCCACCACCA
>VGUA01000184.1 GCA_016874535.1 Gammaproteobacteria bacterium | reverse complement strand
CTTCCGGGCCTCGATGGATTCCTCGCCCTCGGCGCCGGCGTCGCAGGTCTGTTCGGCTTCTTTCGCCACCAGCTCGGACGCGAGGACCCACTGCTCGATGTGCGACTGTTCCAGACCAATCGCGTGTTTGCGCTGTCTTCCCTGGCCTCGTTGCTCATGTACGCAACGACGTATTCAACCCTGGTCCTCGTGAGCCTCTACCTGCAGTACCTGAAAGCGCTCACGCCCATGCAGGCCGGACTCGTGATGCTGGCCCAGCCTGCGATCTCAGTTGTGATCTCGCCGGTGGCCGGGCGCCTGTCTGACCGCAAGGAGCCGCGGGTCATCGCCAGCCTCGGCGTGGCGGTCACCGCGTTGGGGCTCTGGCTGCTGTCGACCCTCTCTGCCGGTTCGAACCTGTGGGCGGCCGTCGGTTGCCTGCTCGCCACCGGCTTCGGCTTCAGCCTTTTTTCCTCGCCCAATGCCAACGCCATCATGAGCGGCGTGCCCCGCAGCCTGTACGGCACCGCGGGCGGCGTGGTGGCGACGATGCGGATTCTCGGCCAGCTCGCCAGCATGGGACTGGTGGCCACAATCTTCGCGCTCACGATGGGGCGGGTGGAGATCACACCCGCCACCTATCCTGCGCTGGACCGAGCCCTGGAGGCGAGTTTCCTGATTGCGGCGCTCATCTGCCTGCTGGCCTTGGCGTGCTCGCTGGCGCGGGGCCGCCTGCACACGCCCGCCTAGCGCGCAAGGTTTGCGTCAGAGGACCGCCGCGACCGCGTCGATGAAGTAATCGATGTTCTGTTGGCTGATCCCGGCCACGTTGATGCGGCTCGAATCCACCATGTAGACGCTGTACTCGCGCTGCAGGCGATGCACCTGATCCTTGTCGAGGCCGAGGAAAGAGAACATGCCGCGCTGGGCCGGGATGAAATCGAAGCGGCCATGGCCCAGTCGTGCCCGGAACTTCTCCGCCAGTTGCATGCGCAGACCGTTGATGCGATTGCGCATGGCGGTGAGTTCCGTATCCCACTCCCGGCGCAGGTTGGCGCCAGCAAGAATGCGGCCGGTCAAAGCTGCGCCATAGTTCGGAGGCATGGAGTAGATGCCGCGGGCAACGTTCTGGATGTGCACATGGGCCATATCCGCTTCGGTCACATTCGGCGAAATGACGGTGAGCGCGCCCACCCGTTCGCGATACAGGCCAAAGTTCTTGGAACAGGAACTTGCCACCACGAGCTCTGGCACGGTGGCCGCCATCTTGCGCACGCCATAGGCATCTTCGGTGAGGCCGAGACCAAGACCCAGATAGGCGAGATCGATGAACGGCGTGAAACCCTGCTTCAGCGCGATGGTCGCCACTTCGTCCCACTGGGCGGGAGAGAGATCCACACCGCAGGGGTTGTGGCAGCAACCGTGCAGCAGCACCAGATCACCGGCGCCAATCTTCTTGAAAGCCTCGCACATGGCATCGAACTTCATGCCCTGGCTGGCGGCGTCGTAGTAGGGGTAAGTGCGAATCTCGAGACCCGCGTTGCCGAGCAGGGGCACGTGATTGGCCCAGGTCGGATCGCTCACCCAGATGGCAGCGCCGGGCTTGGCCCGGTTGATCAGCTCGGCGGCCACGCGCAGCGCGCCGCATCCGCCGGGCGCCTGCACCGTGCGTGCCCGGTTGTCACGCGCCGGCACACAGTCTTCTCCCAGAATGAGTTGCTGGATCTGCTGGTTGAACTGGGGATCCCCGGTGGGGCCGACATAGGTCTTGCTGTTTTCCTCCGCGCGGTGACTGGCGTCAGCCTTCAGCACGGCCTGCATGATGGGAGTGTGGCCAGCCTCATCCTTGTACACGCCCACGCCGAGGTCGACTTTCCGCGGGTTGCCGTCCTGCCGGAAGGCGGCCATCAGGCCAAGAATGGGGTCGGCTTGGAGTGACTTCAGTGACTCGAACATGGGGCTTTTCCAGCGGAATTGATGAGGCGCGC
>VGUA01000183.1 GCA_016874535.1 Gammaproteobacteria bacterium | reverse complement strand
ACGACGAGATCGGTCTGCTCGTCAGTTCCTTCAACGCCATGACGGGCCACATCGCTCGTGCGCGGGCCGAGGTCGAATCGCAGAACCGTTACATGAACACCCTGCTGAGCGAACTGTCCTCGGGCGTGATCGCACTCGATGATCGCTCACGCATCACCACGCTGAATGACAGCGGGCGCCAGATTCTCGCGATGGAAGATGCGCCGCTCGAGGGTCAACCGCTCTCTGCCCTTACCAATCGTCATGCCTGGCTGCAGCCGCTGGTCGATGAACTGACCGCATCGGTGGCCGCACAGGATGGGCGCTGGCAGCGCGAGATCCGCATTTTCAACAGCGAGGGACGCAGGACACTCATGTGTCGCGGCACCGCCATGTCCTTCGGCAGCGACGCCCGCCAGGGGCAGGTGATCGTCTTCGACGACATCACGGCGCTCGCCAAGGGCCAGCGGGATGCGGCGTGGTCCGAGGTGGCGCGCCGGCTTGCCCATGAAATCAAGAATCCGCTGACGCCCATCCAGCTCTCAGCCGAGAGACTCCGCCAGAAGTATCTGGCCAAAATGGCGCCCGCCGACGCCGAGACTCTGGATCGGTTGACCAGCACCATCGTCCAGCAGGTGGAGACGATGAAGGGCATGGTCAACACCTTTACCGACTATGCCCGTCCGCCGGTCATCAACCAGGGAGCGGCGGATGTCAACGCGTTGCTGTCGGGGGTCATCGATCTGTACCGCTCGGCCAATCCGGAGGCGGAATTCATCATCGATCTGGCACCCGATCTGCCGTCGGTTTCGATGGACGCGATACGCTTCCGTCAGGTATTCAACAACCTGCTGAAGAACGCGCTGGAAGCACACGCCCAGGGCACGCCGGTGCAGGTCACGGTGCAGACCCGCGAGCTCTCCGCGGGGGCGGGCCGCCATCTCGAGATCCGCATCGCTGACGCCGGCGAGGGGATCAGGGACGATGTGGTCGGGAGCGTGTTCGAGCCGTATGTTACAAACAAGACCCGCGGCACCGGCCTCGGCCTCGCCATCGTGAAGAAGATCGTCGAGGAACATGGTGGAATGGTGACCTTGGAGAACAACCCCGGGCGAGGTGCATGCGCAATCATCACCCTGCCCCTGCAGCCCGCAGTCCCGGCCAGTGGCCAGGACACGCACAGGAGTCAGCCATGAGTGGACAACAAATCCTGGTGGTGGATGACGAACCGGACATTCGCCTGCTCCTGACGGAGATTCTCGAGGACGAAGGCTTCGTGGTCTCCGTCGCCGAAAACGCCACCCAGGCGCGGGAGGCGCGGCGCAACCGGCGGCCGGATCTCATCCTGCTCGATATCTGGATGCCGGATACGGATGGCATCTCGTTGCTCAAGGAGTGGTCCGAGGCGGGCCCGCTGGGATCTCCCGTGATCATGATGTCCGGGCATGGCACTGTGGAGACGGCAGTCGAGGCAACCCGCCTCGGTGCCTACGATTTCATCGAGAAGCCACTTTCCATCGCCAAACTGATGCTGACCGTGCAGCGGGCGCTGGAGAACGCGAACCTGCAGCGCGAGAACGTGGGCCTGCGGCGGGCCGCCGCGGGCGCCCCGGAGCCCATAGGGCGCAGCCGCGTGATGGAAGCACTGCGCGCCAGCTGTCGCCGGATTGCACAACACAAGACCGCGGTTTTCATCACCGGCGAATCGGGCTCGGGCAAGGAAGTCTTTGCGCGTTACATCCACCAGCACAGCCCACGCGCGAGTGGACCCTTCATCGTGGTGAACGTGGCCGGGCTTGCCCGCGAGAATCCCGACAATGAACTGTTCGGTACCGAGGACGCCACGCGCGTGGTGTACGGTTCACTCGAGCAGGCCAACGGCGGCACGCTGTTCATCAAGGACATCGCCGACATGGATCTCAGCACCCAGGCAAGGCTGCTGAATGCGCTTGAGCAGCAGACCATGCTGCGCGTCGGGGGCCGCGAGCCGGTGGCCATCGATGTGCGAGTCATTGCGGCGACCAAGCGGGATCTGGCTGCCGAGGTGGCTGCCGGGCGGTTCCGCGACGACCTGTACTACCACCTCAACGTGGTGCCACTGCAGGTACCGGCCCTGCGCGAGCA
>VGUA01000182.1 GCA_016874535.1 Gammaproteobacteria bacterium | reverse complement strand
TAGGGAACAGGAGCTCCGCGGTTTCCGCAGGCATGTTCATGCAGTTGCCGAGCGGATCCTCGGTCACGTTCATGCCGTCGTTGTAGGGCGTGGCGCCCCAGCCGCCGGCTGGCAAGTCGGAGAACACATCGGTCACGCCATTGGGATCCACCACCGAGGACACGAACCAGTTGCAGTCAGCGCTCGTGGAGCCCGTGACCTTGTCCGGGCAGGCCTTCGCGAACGCCTGCCAGATGGCGCTGGTGATCTTGGCGGAGGTGAGCGTGGTGCAGCCGATGGTTGGCGCGGGCCAGCGCGCATTCAGCCAAGACTCCTCGGGAACGCGAATCTTGATGGGGTTGAACATGCCCTGGTTCTGCGGCGCGTGGGGCGCCAGGAAAAACTGCAGGGAGTACAGGGTGGCCGAAGCGGTGTTTGCATAGGGGGAATTGATCGCGCCCTTCACGGTGCTGTCCGTGCCGGAGAAGTCGACCGTGATCTCGGAGCCTTCCACAATCAGCTTGACCTTGATCCAGATGGGCTTGTCGGAGAAGCCGTCCGTGTCCGCATAGTCCGCGCCCTCATAAACGCCATCCGGGATCTCGCTGATGCTCTTGCGCACGATCCGTTCGGTGTAACCCTGCAACTGCTTCATCGCGATCTTCAGCGTCGTCACGCCATATTTGGCAGCCGCGCGCTGCATTTCCTGCTCCCCTGCCTTGAGGCAGCCCACATGAGCCTGCAGATCACCCTTCACGAAATGCGGGGTGCGGGTGTTGTTCATGAGAATGTCGATGATGTCCTGGCGCGGCTGACCACGGTCGTAGACCTTGGTCGGCGGCAGGCGGAGGCCCTCGCCCGCAATGTGCGTGCCCGTGAAGGCCTGGCCACCGGCGGCGCCCCCGCCGAGATCCATCCAGTGTCCGCGACTCACCGCAAATCCGAGCAGCTCATCTTCGAAGTAAATCGGGGTGAGGAAAGTGATGTCGTTGATATGGGTGCCGCCCATATAGGGGTCGTTCAGCAGGATCACATCACCGGGATGGATATTCTCGATGCCGAACTTGCCGATGATGGCCTCGGCCGAGAATTTCATCGCAGCCAGATGGATGGGGCAGTTGGCAGCCTGGGACAGCAGCTGGCAGTCGTAGTCGTAAATAGCGTTCGAGAAATCCACCATGTCCGCCAGGATGGGCGAGAAGGAAGATCTCTGGAGTACCGTTGCCATGCGCTCGCTGGCGTACTCGAAGATGCTGCGCAGTACTTCGAAGGTGACGGGATCGACCTTGGTCTGTTCGATGACCGCGGCGTCTATCTGCACTTTCTTGTCCATGATTTGCTCCTCAATCGCCGGTTTTCAGGTTGCGGCTGATGTCGATGATCAGGTTGCCATAGGTATCCACGGTGGCCACCGCATTGGGCGGCAGCACCGCACAGGCGTGCTCGTATTCCACGATACACGGCCCGGCCACGCTCGCGTCGGTCTTGAGCGCATGGCCATCATATACCGTGCTCGGGTGCCAGGCGCCGTTGAAGTAGATCTGGCGCTGGCCCTTGACCGGATCACCCCCGCTTGCGCCTGCCGGCATCGGGGGCGGGGTCGCCATCTTGCCGATGGCGGTCACCCCGAGCGCCACGAGCGCAGGCGCGAAGTCGTTCGAGCTCACCCCGTACTCCCGTTCGTGGCACTGGTGGAAAGTCTCGATGATGCCGGGAATATCAGCCTGTTCCAGCACCTTGGAGGGCAACGGTGTGTCCACCTCGTAGGTCTGGCCGACGTAGCGCATCTGGGCGCTGCGCGACAGTTCGATGCGCTCGCGCGGGATGCCATCGGCCAGCAGCAGCTCGACCGCCCGATTTTCCAGGGTTTCGAACAAGCTGTTGACGGTGGCGAGATCCGCCTCAACCACCGGGGAGAAGTAGAAGGCTTCCAGATCCTGCCGCAGATCCATGGCCGTGGCCCCGAAGGCCGAGGCCACACCCGCATGGATGGGCATGATGACCTTGGGGATATTCATGGACTCGGCGACGAAACAGGCGTGCATGGCGCCCGCTCCACCGAAGCTCGCCAGAATGAAATCACGCGGATCGCGACCGCGTGACACCAGCACCTTCTTCACGGCCTGGGCCATGTTCTCGCAGGCAATGCGGATGAGGCCGTCGGCAGTCTCGATCGGCGACAGGCCGATCTGGGCGGCCAGGCGCTCCATGGCGGCCTCTGC
>VGUA01000181.1 GCA_016874535.1 Gammaproteobacteria bacterium | reverse complement strand
GCGAGTACATCGCGGCCCTCGAGGACTACCGGAATGGCCTGCTGTTGGATTGGAGTGGGAGTGGTGTAACCGCAGTCATGGACAGCGCGGACCAGGATCTCGGGGAGACCCATTGAAGGAAAAGTGGACATAGTGCTCCTTGGAGCTGGAGATCGGCCTGTCGCCCGTCAGAGGGCGTCAGTCATAGGCAGACGGGATAATTGGAACGACCGTGGTCGGCGAGGCAAGTGAAGACTGATCACATAAAACGCGAGGGCACAATAACATACTGGGCAGGCGCTGTCGCCTGCCCAGCGCATCGAGGTCAGAGGTTCAGAGGTGCTTCTTGGCAAACGCCGCTTGTGAGTCCTGCACCTTGTTACCTTCGGGGATGAACTTGCCCATCAGTGCGAAGCCGTGGAAGACACCATCGTAGCGCTCGTACTGTACTGGCACACCGGCCGCTTCCAGCTTCTTCGCATAGGCCTCGCCCTCATCCCGCAGCGGGTCGAACTCCGCAGTGCAGATGTGCGCGGGTGGCAGGCCGGCGAGGCTGGCCGCGAACAGGGGCGATACTGCCGGGTTCTTCACGTCCAGCCCGGAGCCGTCGAGATACTGGCCCCAGAACCACTTCATCTCGGCCTCGCCGAGCAGGGGAGCGGTTGCGTTTTCCTTGATGGAGGCTGCACTCATCGTTGCATCCACGGCGGGGTAGGTGAGGATCTGGCAGCGGAGCTTCGGGCCATCGAGGTCGCGCGCCATCTGCGCGACCACGGCCGCGAGATTGCCGCCGGCACTGTCACCCATTACGGCCACGCGCGCGGGATCAACTCCCAGCGACGCGGCGTTCGCCACCACCCACTTGAGCGCGGCAAAGCAGTCCTGCGCGGGCACCGGGGCCTTGAATTCGGGAGCCTTGCGGTACTCCACGCTCACGATGGCAAAGCCGGTCTTGTTGCAGAGACTGCGGCATCCGCCGTCATGGGTCTCGATGTTCATGATCACCCAGCCGCCACCATGGAAGTGAACAATGACCGGCAAGGGCTGGGTGCTGGCCAGGGCGTAGAGGCGGGCGCGAATCGTGCCACCTTCCACCGGAATGACTTTGTCTTCCACCCGCGCGACGGGTTCTTGATCAGCCGGCTGGGTGGCGAACGCGGCATTGAACAGCGCGCGGCCTTCGGCGGGCGGCAGGCCGTGGAGCGGGGGCATGTTCTGGGCAATCAGCGCCTGGACGACGGCCATGGATTCAGCGGACAAAGGCATCGGAAACTCTCCAAGTGTTGGCAGGTGAAACGGGCCGGACCGTACTGGATGGCAGGGCGCTCTGCAACGTTCGTCCGCGGGGTTTGTGATGTGCGGGTGCAGCATCCACAGGGTCACCAGAAGTGCAGTGGATTCTGCGTTGGAAGTGATACGCTCTGGCGAAAATGGCCTGCATTCTTGCCACCGGAGGTGAAGCCACCTTCACTGGCGCCAGCGGGACATTCGACACACGCAAAGAAGCAGAGGAGGGGAGAACATGGCAGGCGCGCTCTCGAGAGAGGATCTCCTGGAAGCCTACAGGCGGATGAAAACCATCCGTGAATTCGAGGAGAGGGTTCATGTGGAATTCGCCAAGGGCGGTATCCCGGGTTTCGTGCATCTCTATGCCGGTGAGGAGGCTTCAGCGGCAGGCGTCTGCATGAACCTCACCGATGAGGACAAGATCGCGAGCACCCATCGCGGACATGGCCACTGCATCGCCAAGGGCGTGGAGGTCAAAGGCATGATGGCCGAGATCTTCGGCAAGCAGACCGGAACCTGCCGCGGCAAGGGCGGCTCCATGCACATCGCCGATCTGGACACCGGCATGCTGGGCGCCAACGGCATCGTGGGAGGCGGACCGCCGCTGGTCTGTGGCGCCGCGCTGGCCGCCAAGATGAAGCGCAATGGCGGGGTTGCCGTGGCCTTCTTCGGTGATGGTGCCTCCAACCAGGGCACGACCTTCGAGAGCATGAATCTCGCTGCAGCCTGGAAGCTGCCGGCGATTTTCGTGGCCGAGAACAACGGTTATGCCGAAGCAACCAGTGCGAAATTCTCGGTAGCCTGTGGAGATGTGTCCACGCGCGCAGCCGGTTTCGGCATGCCGGGCGTGACCGTCGATGGCCATGATTTCTTTGCGGTCCATGCGGCCATGCAGGAAGCCGTCGAGCGAGCCCGTCGGGGTGACGGACCGTCGCTGGTGGAGGTGAAGCTCGATCGCTTCTATGGCCACTTCGAAGGCGACAACCAG
>VGUA01000180.1 GCA_016874535.1 Gammaproteobacteria bacterium | reverse complement strand
TCCAAGGACGACGACCTCGAAGTCACTTTCGAGGCGCTGGAACCCGCCCTGAAGGACGCAGCTGAATTCGTGGCCGATCAGGCCGGCCCCAAACTCTGAACCCCACACGAGGCAGACGCCATGACCAAGTCCTTTTTATCCCCAATCCTCATCGCCGCGTTGCTGGGAGCCGCCAGCCATGCGCAGGCCTTTGGCGTGAACGTCGACAAGCGCTTCGCGGAGTCGGACAAGAATGCCGACGGCCGCCTCGATCGCACGGAAGCTGAAGCCATGCCCAAGGTACTGGCCAATTTCGACAAGCTGGACGCGGAGAAGACCGGCTACGTGACCCTCGCCCAGATCAAGGCGGCGATGGAGAAGCGGTAAGCAGGACCGTTGCTGCAGGCAGGAAGCCCCGGGTTCGCCAAAGTGCGCCCCCGGGGCGGAACGGAAGCAGAGTTTCCTCAGGCCGCCGCGCGGGTGGCCGTCAGGGCGCGCAGGCGGGGCGCGACCTTCTCGCCAATCAGGCGCAAGCTGCCCTTGACGAGATCGTGCGGCATGCCGGCATAAGACACGGCCATTGCCGGACGCAGATCGCCGGTCATCTCCACCCGCTTCATCCAGCGGTCCACGATCTGATCGGGCGTTCCCCAGCACTGGCTCTGCACGAAACCCTCGCAGGCCGCGTCGAGTCCGATTTTCTGGATGTTTTCCGCACCCGCCTGATAGGCCCCATAGCCCTTGGTGTCCTTCCAGTGGGAGTTATCGAAGTCGTAATGGCTGATCACGCTGCGGTAGTACTTGGTGAGGTACTGACGGGCGATCCGCTCGGCTGTCGCCGCATCTTCATGGCAGAACGTGAAGTCGGAGAAGACCGGCGCACCGGGCTGCTTGCCGGGATGGACTTCACGGAAGCGCTTGCGCCAGGCTTCCACTGCCGCATGGTGCTGCTCCCAAGGCAGCTGCACGAAAGACATCATGGTGCCACCCAAGGTGGCGGCGGCCATGGCGGAATCCGGTGTCATCGCGACCGACAGGAACTCACGGTCACGGTAGCCATGTGAAGGCTTGGGCGTCACGGGGGTGCGGGTCTGCTTGAAGTAGGGTGTGTCGTACTCCGCCACGCCGGTTTCCAGAATGTCGAGGATGATCTCGGCCGCCTGATCGAAACGCTCGCGTGAAGTGCCCATATCGACGCCGAAGGCCTTGTATTCCTCGCGCGCAAGACCACGGCCAAAGCCGAGGATGAAGCGGTCGCCGAGGATGACCTGAAGCATGGAAATCTTCTCCGCAACCCGGGTCGGGTTGAGGTGCCAGGGCAGGATGATGGCACCCGTGCCGAGCTTGATGCGGCTGGTCTTGCCGGCCAGATAGGACAGCCACTGCATGTTGTCCGGCATGATGGAGTAGCCCGGATTGAAGTGGTGCTCCGGCAGAAGACAGAAATCCATGCCCACTTCTTCGGCCAGAAGTGCGACTTCCGTCTCACGGCGCATCATCTCGGCATCCGAGATGCCGTCATCATGGGTATTCTGGAAAATGAACTGCAATCCGACTTCCACTGTGAACCTCCGGGCCTTGCGGGCGATTTCTCGTAGTTTGGGCAGATGGGATGAAACCCTGTAACCGTAATTTACGCTGGCGGGCAGCGATGGGGAATACCATCGGCCTGCGTGTGCCCTGCATGCGCCCTGCGTGCGCGTAAATGTCCTCTGAAGAAAATCCCCATGAAAATCCTTGAAATGCTTGCCTCACGACAATCGCAACCCGTGGATGGGGCCTCGCTGGCTTTCCTGCGAATTACCCTCGGCCTGCTTCTCATCTGGGAGATCTTCAACCGGGACAACATCTTTGCCCTCGAGTCGGCAACCCACGGATTCCACTTCAGATATCTCTGGTTTGCGTGGTTGCCCGAGATGCCGGGGCAGGCGTTGCTCTTCAGGGGACTGCTGGCGCTCTGCGGTGTGCTGCTCGTGTTCGGGGTTGCGACCCGCCTGGCGGCGCTGGCAGCCGTCGCGATCTGCGCCTACGGCTTTCTGCTCGTGCCGCAGAACTATCTCAACCACATCTACCTGTTCATGCTCTATCTTTTCCTCCTGGCGGTGGTGCCGTGTGACGGTGCCTTTTCGCTTGCGAGATATTGGGCGCCATTGCAGCGCTGGTCGGTCCAGCGGCCCGCCACGGCGCTGGATGTCCTGCTCCTGCGGGTCCAGACCGACATCGTGCTCATCTACGCGGGTCTCGTTAAGCTCAATGCGGACTGGCTGAACCTGGTGCCCCTGCGGGCTTGGTTGCTTGGCGACGCAGACAGGCTCTACTACCGTGAGTTCCTGCAGTACGACTGGGTCATCGCGGCCGCCAACCATGGTGTGATCGCACTGCATGTGCTGGGTGCGCCCCTGCTCTTTTTCCGGCGCACGCGCCTGCCGGTCTTTATCCTCTATTGCGCCTTTC
>VGUA01000179.1 GCA_016874535.1 Gammaproteobacteria bacterium | reverse complement strand
TCGATGCCCGGCTCGGCTCGGACACGATCCCCATGAGCTACGGGCAGGCCAGCGACTTTCCTCTCATGGACGCGTTTGCCAACGAGACCATGCGGCTGAAGCCCGTGGCCCCTCTCCTGATTTTTGGCGTCAAGTCGGAAACGGTACTGGGCGACATCCTCTTGCCCGCCGGCAGCAGCGTGGCCTTGCTGGCGCGTCGTCTCGCCACACGCGAGGCGCATTTCCACCATGCCGATCAATTCCAGCCCGAGCGGTGGCTGGCGGCCCATGCCGGCGAGGGGGTGCACAATCCGCGGGCTTTCATACCCTTTGGGGGCGGACCACGTTACTGCCCCGGCCGCAACCTCGCACTGCTCGAAATCCGCTTGGTCCTCGCCATGGTGTGCCGGAATTTCGAATTTGCGCTCGCGGGATCCGACCTCCCCGTCAACGAGTCGTTCGCCTTCACGATGGGACCCGAAAATCTCCTGGTGCGGCTAAGCCTTCGGCAGTGACCGGATCCAGATCAGCTTGCGCACGCCGGCCAGGGACTACCATCGGGCCTTGCGGATCTGGAGAACGGACATGGGAGACACGCGGGAACTCGTGCTGCGCCACTTTGCGGCACTCTCTGCCGAGGCGGCAGCCAATGGCGTGCCACAGGATGTGGTTGGCAGGCTGTTGCTGGACGAAATCATCCGGGTGTGGCGCGCCACACGCAGCCTCAAGGACATCGAGAGCGAACTCGACTTCGTGCGCAGCAATCTCGACCCCGACGAGGACTACGCCTTCATGCGGCCCTGAGCGACGCTGCTCGCGGCCACAGTTCGAGGTGGCACCGGACTCCGGCCTCAGGCTACTCTAGGCCCTTGCCTGCTCCCGGATACGACGTGCGTCGACCCGGGCAACGGCTTTTCCGGTGCAACGGGGGTCTGGATGCGCAATGCCCTGCATGAGCAACTGCTCAAGGCTGGCTTGATTGATGAGAAACGTCTGGAAGAGTCCGAGCGCGAGAAAAAGCGCAGGGACCAGCCGGCACAGCCCCGCCAGGGTGGCCAGCCGCAGGGCGGCAAGGGGCGTGCCCGTCATGGCAAGGGCCAGGGTCAAGGTCAGGGGCATGGTGGGCCTCAACACGCGCAGCGCAACGGCGGACCGCGACAGCCTGCGGGCGATTCCCGAAATCGCCCGCAGCCACGGGCGGTGCAGGCCAGCGCAAACAACCCGCCGCGCCAGGATGCAACCACCACACAGAGTGATGCCACGGCCAAGCCAAACGCGCAGGCGGAGCGACGCGCACTCGAGCGCGAGATAGTCCGGATTATCAAGGCCAACCGCCATCCCCACAACGATGGAGACGAAGTCTTCAACTTTGTGGATGGGCGCAAGGTGGGACGCATCTATTGCACCGCCGAGACCGGGAAGCGACTCACCGCGGGGGAACTCGCCATCGTGCGACTGCGCACGCGTTATGCTGTGGTGCCCACGGCCACTGCGGCCGGTATCGCCGCCAAGGCCCCCGAGTTCGTGCTGGTGGCCAATCCGCAGTCCGATACTCCCGAGGCGGTCGCCCCCGCCTACGCCGAACATCCCATCCCGGACGATCTGCGCTGGTAACGCAGCTTGTCCATTCGCAAGGCAACCGCTCTTGGATGAGCCACAACGGAGGACCAGCCATGACGCTCTCGGAACAACTGAACAACATTCGCGCAGGCAGCGCGAAAATGATTCCGCCCGACAAGTTGGCGGTGATGACTGATGCCACCCGCAGGCTCCGTGCTTCGGGGATCCTGGAGGGCATGATCAAAGTGGGGGCCACCCTGCCGCCTTTCCAGCTGGCCAACGTGCGCGGGGAAACTCTGGCCTCCAGCGCCGCCATGGGGCCGCGTGGGATGGTGCTGACGGTCTTTCGCGGCCACTGGTGACCCTACTGCATTGCGGAGCTGTATGCTTTGCAAGGCATCGCGGAGCCCCTGAAAGCCTTGGGCGTGAGCCTGGTGGCAATCTCGCCGCAACTGCCCCAGCGCGGGCAGGCGATGGTGGAAAACAAGCCGCTCGCCTTTGAATTGCTGAGTGATCCGGGCAACGCCTACGCGGCCAGCCTGGGCTTGCGCTTCAAGGTGCCGGCGGAGGTGGAGCCCATCTACCGGAGCTTCGGCATCGATCTCGCCGTCAGCAATGGCGAGGACAGCTGGACCCTGCCCATGCCGGCACGGTTGGTGGTGGACAGTGCAGGGGTGGTGCATCACATCGAGGCGGATCCGGATTACACGGTGCGGCCAGAACCGGCCGAGACCTTGGCCCGGGTGGAGAGCCTGCTGCGGGCATGACGACAAGCCTGTGCCGGGCCGCAAGCACCGGCACAGGCTTCAATGAGAACAAGGATTTGAATGAACATGAGCTCTGCGGGCGCCGCCCGCGGTCTGCGCGTGGCGGTCATTGGGGCCGGCATGTCGGGCC
>VGUA01000178.1 GCA_016874535.1 Gammaproteobacteria bacterium | reverse complement strand
CCCCTCGCCTGACCGTTGTGGAGGCTGCGCGCGTGGGAGACGACCAGCGCCTCGTACTCCGTCCCGGGTCACCTTGACGGGTCAGGGTGCATCCCCGATAGTGCCCGGATGTTTACCGGAATCATTAAGTCTGTGGGCAGCATCAGTGCGCTCGTACAGGGCGAACAGCAGATGCGCCTCTCCATCGACGCGGGCACCTTGCCACTCACCGACGTCAAGCTCGGTGACAGCATCGCTGTGTCAGGCCCCTGTCTCACGGTGACCTCACTCAACGGCACGGTCTTCACGGTCGATGTGTCGCCGGAAACGCTGGCACACACCTCGCTGGGACGCCTCACGGTTGGCTCGCGGGTGAATCTGGAAAAGGCGCTGTCGCTCGCAGATCGACTGGGCGGACATCTGGTCAGCGGACACGTGGACGGGGTGGGTGAAGTGCAGGTGCGCGAAACCCGCGAAGACTACGTCTACTTCCGCATCCGCGCGCCGCGCTCCATTGCGCGTTACATCGCGCACAAGGGCTCGATCTGCGTGGAAGGCGTGAGCCTCACCGTCAATGGGGTGGAGGATTGCGGCTTCGAACTGCTGCTGATACCCCACACGCTGCGCGAGACCACGCTCGGTGAGCTGGTGGCAGGCAGCCCCGTCAACCTCGAAGTGGATCTCATCGCGCGCTACCTCGAACGCATGATGCTCCCCCGGATCGAGGCCGACAAACCCGCTTGACCGGCTCTGCGCCGCGCTCTCCAGCACAAGCACTCTCCGTCCCCACCTCACTTGCAGATGGAATCTTCATGGCACTGAACACGACCCAGGAAATCATCGACGACCTGCGCGCAGGCCGCATGGTCATCATGATGGACGACGAGGACCGCGAGAACGAAGGGGACTTCGTGATCGCCGCCACCCACTGCACGGCCGAACACATCAATTTCATGGCGCGCTATGGACGGGGCCTCATCTGCCTCACCATGACCGAAGCGCGTTGCCGCCGCCTCAACCTGCCCTTGATGGTGCAGGAGACCTATTACACCCATCGCACCAATTTCACGGTATCCATAGAGGCCGCCGAGGGTGTGACCACAGGGATCTCCGCCGCCGATCGCGCCCGCACCGTGCAGGCCGCGGTAGCGCCCGAGGCCAAGGCCAGCGACATCGTGCAGCCCGGGCACATCTTCCCGCTCATGGCCCAGCAAGGCGGAGTGCTCACGCGCGCCGGCCACACCGAGGCCGGGTGCGATCTCGCGGCGCTGGCAGGACTGGAACCGGCTTCGGTGATCGTCGAGATCCTGAACGACGACGGCACCATGGCGCGCCGGCCGGAGTTGGAGAAGATAGCCCGGCAGCACAACATGAAGATCGGCACCATCGCCGATCTCATCCGCTACCGCATCGAGAACGAAAAGACCGTGGAGCGCGTGGCGGAGGCGGTGATGCCGACCGAGTTCGGTGAATTCCGGTTGGTGGCGTATCGGGATGCCATCCACCGGGATCTGCATCTGGCAATGGTGAAAGGTGACGTGTCGCCCGAACGGCCGACCCTGGTGCGAGTGCATATCTACAACCCCATCCAGGACCTCACGGCGAGCGTGCGCAAGGATGCCGGATGGCCACTGCGCGATGCCCTGCGCCGAGTGGCGGAAGCCGGAGAAGGCGTGGTCATCGTGCTGGGCAACCAGGTCGATGATGACGAGGTCGTGCGCCAGATCTTCCGCTTTGCGAGCGACGAGGCACCCGAGCGGCAGGCACCCAAGGCCGGCGCGGTGACCGCCGACTTTCGCCAGATTGGACTGGGAGCGCAGATCCTCGGCGATCTCGGGGTACGCAAGATGCGTGTCATGAGCAACCCCCGGCGCTACCATGCACTTTCCGGCTTCGGACTCGAAGTCGTCGAATACGTGACCTGAAGGGTGCCGCCCACCCACTTCCCCGACGCCAGCCCAACGCATCAGATTGAGGAGTGCCAGGCATGAGCCAACCGAACACCATAGAAGGCAAGCTGGTCGTCACCGGCAGCGTCAGGATTGCAGTGGTCTGCAGCCGCTTCAATCATTTCATCGTCGATCAACTGCAGGCAGGGTGCCTCGATGTGCTGCATCGTCACGGTGTGGAACCGGGTGATGTCACGGTGGTAAAGGTACCCGGAGCGTTCGAGTTGCCGGTGGCGGTGCGCAAGCTTGCCAGCAGTGGCAACTGGGATGCCGTGATCGCGCTGGGTGCGGTGATCCGCGGCTCGACGCCGCATTTCGACCACGTGGCGGGAGCCTGCACGAGTGGATTGGCCGCGGCCGCCGCGGACAGCGGCGTACCCGTGATCTTCGGTGTGCTGACCGTGGACTCCATCGAACAGGCCATCGAGCGCGCAGGTACCAAGGCGGGCAACAAGGGCGGGGAAGCCGCAGCGACTGCGATTGAGATGATCTCCGTGCTGCGCCAGATCTGACGGAGCCAC
>VGUA01000177.1 GCA_016874535.1 Gammaproteobacteria bacterium | reverse complement strand
CATTCCTGGTATTCGGCTTCCAGCTCCGAATCCATCACGATACCGCCCCCGGCCCAGCAGTAGAGGCGGGTGCCGTCCTGTACCAGGGTTCGAATGGCGATATTGGTGTCCATGCCGCCGTCGCAACTGAGATAGCCGATCGCCCCGCAGTACACGCCCCGTCGATTGGGCTCCAGTTCCTCGATGATCTCCATGGCACGGATCTTCGGAGCACCCGTGATCGATCCCCCCGGAAAGCAGGCCCGCAGTACCAGAGCCGCCGATACACCGAAGGCCAGCTTGCCGCACACGATGCTTACCAGATGGTGCACCCGGGCGTAGGTTTCGATGGCAAACAGGCGAGGCACCCGCACCGAACCCACCGCGCAGATCTTGCCGAGATCATTGCGCAGGAGATCGACGATCATCACGTTCTCCGCCCGATCCTTGGAGCTCGCTGCGAGCTCCTCCGCCAGGCGCGCGTCTTCCGCGGGATCGTCGCTGCGGCGGCGCGTGCCCTTGATGGGGCGCGTTTCCACTTCATCGCCTTGCACGCGCACGAAGCGCTCCGGCGAGGAGCTGAGAATGGCGCCGTTGGGCAGCTTCAGGTAGGCCGAGAAAGGTGCCGGATTCACATGCCGCAAGCGCTGGTAGGCGTCCCAGGCATCACCGCGAACCTCGGCGGAAAAACGCTGGGTCAGATTGACCTGGTAGACGTCTCCGTCCGACAGATAACGCTTGATGCGCTGCCAGGCAGCGGCATAGGTCGCGAAGTCCATCTCGGGACGCACCTGGGAAGTCACTTCGAAGCGGGTGCCGAACGCTGCCGGAGTGAGCGGTTCCTGCACCCGGCAGGCACGACGCAGGAATGCCGGCTCCTCCCGTGCCGACGGGTGCGACACCAGCCAGCAGGCCTGCGTGTTGTGATCCACCACCACCGCATGCGCATAGAGACCGACGACCATGTCGGGTGTGTCGAGGTCGCGATTCGCCAACGCAGGGAGTTGCTCCAGTCGCCGTCCGAGGTCGTAGGCAAAAAAGCCGATCGCACCACCCGCAAAGGGCAGTTCACCGGCCTCGGCGGGGCCAAGTTCCGCCAGCGCCTCATCCACCAGATGGAAAGGATCACGCCGGGAGCTCTCGACCTCGTCGCCCCGCTGGATCGTCGTGTGCCCGCCCCGAGTGATGAGTACCGCTTGAGGATCGCAGGCGAGGATGTCGTAGCGACCGCGGGTCCCGGCCTGTCGGCAGCTGTCGAGGAACACGAACCAGGGGCGGTCGGCAAGACGGGACGCGAGAGCCCCCGAGTCACGGCTGTACGGCAAGGACTCCAGACGTGCGGCGGGCTTCATGCTGCGTGACGCCCGCACAGTCTGGCCACCGCAACAGCAGGGGCACTGACATTCAACGCCGTGCGGGCCGGGGCGCCGCAAAGCGTGGCGTAATCGGTGGCGTGCCCACCGCAGCGTGCGGCAATTCGGGGGATGAGGAAGCTGCCCACGCCTGCACCGACCAGAAGTGTGCCGCGGAGTGGCCGCGGCTCGGCGCTGGCCACCTGGGCCAGACTCTGCTCAATCTGACGCAACTGGCACTGGATGAGATATTCCGCGAACCCGTACAGCGCGTCATCGTTAAGGGCTGATGCGTCCTCCCCCAGCATGCGCGCGAGGCGAGCACGGCTGTGCGATGCATCCGCCGGGCGCTGGTCTGCGGTGGGAAAATCATCGGCTGCCTCCGGCAGCTCGCCGGTGACCCGATAGGCATCTGCCATGTTCGCGAAGTACTCCGCGGCGAGTCCCCGCCACACACCGGCGAATGCCGCCTGCGCGGCTACAGCCATCACGGGGGTCCTGCAGAGGCCGGTATAGACGAGCTCCCCGCAGGCGAGCCGCGTGCCATCGTGCTCCGCGCGCGCGCGCACCCGACCTGCCGCGAAGGGGACGATGTCCGTGGTGGTGCTACCGATGTCGATCAGCACGCCAGTCCCTGAAACCTGCGCGCAGTCCAGGGCGGTGGCCCGCCAGTTCATGGAGCCCACGGACTCGGGTTCGGCCGCGGCCGCCGCCGGAGACAGGAAACCCCGGCAGGAAAAAACGACGAGGTCCTCCCCCAGGTGTCGTGTGAGGACACCGAGAATGGCCGCCACGCCTTCCGCGCGTGTGGCGAACAGATCGCACAGCTCTCCCGTCATGGTCACCGCATGACGACCGGCGGCGCGGTCAGGCGCAGGGGCGAGCTCGACCAGCACGGCAACGAGTGCGTCCAGCCCCTGCCACAGGGCGCATGTACGCTGCTGTACCGTGAGGACGCAACCCTCGCCATCGACCAGCGCGTACTTCACATGGGCTCCGCCGATGTCCCAGCCGTGGTAAAGCAAGAAGACTCTCCCTAGGATCCGGAGTGGCCGAGAAAGCGCTGAGGAAAAGCCTGCATGCAATGTGTGCCCGTGATCGATTTGCTGGGAGGTGCGGTGGTGCACGCGGTAAGAGGCCAACGGGATCAGTATC
>VGUA01000176.1 GCA_016874535.1 Gammaproteobacteria bacterium | reverse complement strand
ATTTTCAAGAACACCTTTCGTGACATCGCCTACATTCTGGAATCCTGCAGCGAAAACGACACCCGCTTCGAAATCGAGTGCTATGACATCGGCCATCTTTACACGGCCGCGCATTTCGTCGACCGGGGGCTCATCAAGCCGCCACTGCTCATCCAATCGGTATTCGGCCTGCGTGGCGGCATCGGTGCCCATTTCGAGGACGTCATGCACATGCGGCGCACCGCCGACCGGCTGTTTGGCAATGACTACCTGTGGTCCGTGCTGGGTGCCGGCCGCAACCAGATCCCCACTGCCACCCTTGCCGCCGCGACGGGCGGCATGGTGCGCGTGGGTCTGGAGGATTCACTGTGGGATGGACGCGGCACGCTCGCCCGGACCAACGCCGACCAGGTGCGGCGGATCCGCACGGTCATCGAGGCACTGTCGCTGGAAGTGGCGACGCCGGACGAGGCCCGCCAGATGCTGCGCCTCAAAGGCCGCAACAACGTCGGCTTCTGATCATCAAGAACCCCTTGGGGCGGAGACCGGGGTGCTGGCCTCCTACCCCCAAGGCGGGTAGGCTCTTTTTCATTCATCACGGAGTCTCGCATGGAACATTACGACGTCATCATCGTCGGTGCAGGCCTGTCGGGCATCGGCGCAGCGCGCCAGCTCCAGGACAAATGCCCGGGGCGTACTTTCCTGATTCTGGAGGCACGGGAAGCCATCGGTGGCACCTGGGATCTGTTCCGCTATCCGGGCATCCGCTCGGACAGCGACATGTACACCATGGGCTACGATTCCAAGCCTTGGCTGAACCCCAAGGCCATTGCCGACGGCCCCTCCATTCTCGCCTATGTCCGCGAGGCCGCAGCGGAGCGCGGCATCGATCGGCTGATCCGCTTCCGGCACAAGGTCCGCGAGGCTGAATGGTCCAGTGCCGAGGGCCGCTGGACAATCACTGCCGACCATGAGGGGGAGGCCCGCAAGTACGCCTGCGGCATGCTGTTCGTCTGCAGCGGCTACTACAGCTACGACCACGGACACACACCACATTTCGAGGGCCTGGAGACTTTTGCGGGCAAGGTGGTCCATCCCCAGCACTGGCCGGAGGATCTCGACTATTCGGGCAAGCGGGTGGTCATCATCGGCAGCGGTGCCACCGCCATGACCCTCGTGCCTTCGATGGCCGCCAAAGCCGCCAAGGTCACGATGCTGCAGCGCTCGCCCACCTATGTGGTTTCACTCCCCTCCCAGGACATCGTCGCGCGCTGGCTGCGCCGGCTGCTGCCGGAGCAACTCGCCTACCGCATCACCCGCTGGAAGAACGTGATGTTCCAGCGGTATGTGTATCAACAGACACGCGTGAATCCGGACAAGGTTCGTAACAAGCTGCTGGGAATGCTGCGCAAGGCACTCGGTCCTGAGCTGGTCGCGAAGCACTTCACGCCAAGCTACAAACCCTGGGACCAGCGCCTGTGCCTGGTGCCGGACGGGGATCTCTTCAAGGCCATCCGCAGCGGTAAGGCCGACGTGGTGACGGATCAGGTGGCGCGCATCACTCCCGATGGCATCGAGCTCGCCTCGGGCCAGAAGCTGCCCGCGGACATCATCGTCACCGCGACCGGTCTTGATCTGATTGTGCTCGGCAATATTGCCTTCGAAGTGGATGACCGCCCGATCTCCTTCCCGAACACCTACTCCTACAAGGGCATGATGTTCTCAGGCGTGCCGAACCTGGTTTACACCCTGGGCTATATCAATGCCTCATGGACCCTGCGCTCCGAGCTGGTAGCCGAGTTCGTGTGCCGTCTGGTGAACCATCTGCATGCCAAAGGCCTGCGCCAGTGCACTCCAACCCTGCGCGCAAACGAGCAGCAGATGCCCGAGCGCGCGCTCATCGATGACTTTTCACCGGGGTACATCCGGCGGGCGATCGATCGCATGGCGCGTCAGGGAGATCATGAGCCTTGGGTCAATACGCAAAATTACCTGCTGGACCGCAAGACGATTCGCGAAGCGCCGCTGGAAGATGGCGTGCTGGTGTTTTCCAATCCCGGGGAGAGTGCAAGCAGCGCCGCGCCTGTTTCGAGGGCGGCGTAACGGTCAATGAAGACCGGACGGGATTGATCCAAGCCCGTCCGGTCTGACCGTGCGTCAGGCGACTGCGCGTCTGGTCGTCCCTGCCGGTCGCACGCCTACCTTGTCCGTGAAGTTCGGCCACACCTTGGTGGTGAGCAGCTCCAGGCTGCGCATCCAGGCTTTGTGCGGCATGTGGTTGTAGACGAACATCCAGAAGTAATCGACCGGCAGACGCTTCAGCAGCTCTTCCAGCTTGCGATTCACCGTGTCCGGGCTGCCAAAGATCACCAGACCCCGCTCGGCCAAGGTCTCGAAGGTGCCCGGCGGATCGAACGGACCTTCGCCCGGACCGGCAACTGCGGCATTGAAGCCGAAGGGCACGAAGAAGTTGTTCCAGATGAAGGAGCCGGCCTCACGCGCCAACGCCTCGGCTTCGGCATCCGTATCCGCCACGAT
>VGUA01000175.1 GCA_016874535.1 Gammaproteobacteria bacterium | reverse complement strand
ACCGTCTTCCAGGCCGCCCGGAGTTCGTGATCACTCACCGGCATCGTTTGCCCCTCTCGGCGTAATGCAGGGTGTATTCATCCCATGAAACCCCGTATGACGGCAAGGTGACAGGGGGGCTCTGCGGCCGGAACCGGTGTGCGGTGCAGGGATGCACTGCCCATGCGGCTGGGGTAACGTTCCGAGGGTCTGCAAAAAGGGGAACCACCATGACCGACAACGCGGCCCGCCTCGTCACCGAGTTCTGCAATTCACTGATGCTGGGGGACATGGCCAAGACCTGTTCCTATCTCAGCCCCGAGGTGGTGTATCACAACATGCCCTGGGCGCCGGTGGTCGGACATGCCGAGGTGCGGAAGGTCTTGGATCCTCTGGTGCACGGCCCGGGTAATGCACAGCGCCGCATGGACATCAGCCATACCGTGAGCGATGGCGTGACAGTGATGAATGCCCGCATGGAAACCTGGGTGCGCGGCGAGGTGCATGTCGACCTGCCGGTGGCCGGTGTCTTCGAGGTTCGGGATGGCCTGATCGTGCGTTGGAGCGATTACTTTGACGCGGCCACGGTGCAGCCGCTGATGGACACACTGAAGACCTGAGCGGCGTTCACGCCAGCCCGAGTCTTTCCATCCAGCCTGCCAATGCCTGCTCCTGGGCTGTGCCCACAGCCCATGCAGCGTGCATGGCGGGATGGGCTTCCGGTCGGTGCTGGTTGAGCTTCACCGCACACTGGAGATCCCGGATCTCCAGTTCAAAGGCCGCGATGCCGAGCAGCATCTTCGTGGTGTAGCTCTCGGGCAGGCTGCGCCATTGGGCCGCGTAAGCCGGTTCGTGGTCGGCTATCAGCATCTTGAGCAGGGCATCCTTGGCCTCCTCCCCCTCCAGCAGGCGTGCCTCTACACGGACATGGACCGCCAGATAGCTCCAGGTGGGGACTCGTTGCTGATCCGCATACACCCTGGGTGACATGTAGGCATGTGGCCCCAGAAAACAGGCCAACGCGGCGGGGCGGCGTTCCAGATATCCGACCAAGGGATTGGCGCGTGCGCAGTGGCCCAGCAGCAGCTGTTTCCCGTTCTCCTCGATCAGGCGCAGGGGCAGGTGCGCTGCAAAGGGAAAATCGTTGTCATCCGTGCTGATGAGGGTGGCCAGCGGATGCTCGCGCATGATTGCCGCCGCGTGCTTGGGATGGTCAAACTGTGAGGGCAAGTACATGCGGGCACCGGATCCGGGGTGGAGCGGTGCAGTATGCCACGGGGCACACTGGCCGCTCGGCTACCCTCTGTCGGACTTCTTCAGCAAACAGGAGGCGTGGATGCTTGAACTTCGTCCCAACTGCGAGTGCTGTGACAGGGACTTGCCACCAGACACAGCCGACGCCCGCATCTGCTCGTTCGAGTGCACTTTTTGCGCAAGGTGCGCGGAGACTACGCTGCAGGGGAAATGTCCGAATTGCGGCGGTGAACTTGTCCCCCGCCCGAGACGGCCCGCGGGGAAACTGGCGCAACACCCGGCATCGACCCGGCGGGTATTGAAACCTGGTGGATGCGGCGAAGGCGGACAGCAATCCGAGTGACAAAAAGTCGCTTGGCACCGAGAGAGCGCGATGGATGCCGATAGCACCCGGTCACTACAAGCCCCGCTCCGAAGAAGCCGGCATATTCAACATCTCCCTGACCCATCGAACCTCACGGGTTGTTGGCTTGAGCATCGTCTGGATTCGCAGAGAGACTCGATCCAGCTGCCCGAGCGCCTGACCAGCCTCGGTCGCGAGCCGATAGGCCATCTGCACATCGAGTGACGTCAGCTCATAGCCCGAGCCCTGGCAGATCCAATGCAATGCAGCGAGCGCTGTCTCTGCGGCAAACGCAGGATTTTTTCCGACATTGTCTCTGGCCGCACGAACCAGCGTCTTCGGGTCGCAGGGGGATTTCCACGCCAGTTGCATTGCCAGATCGAATCTCTTGAGCGTCTTCGCCGTAGCGAACCACTTACCTTCTTCACCAGGCGTGGTCGCGATCAGGTCGATCAAAAGTCGGTCCGCGTCGATCTCGGGGTACTTTCTCGACAACAAACGGTAAGTGGCGAGGTAGGTCGTGGCGCGGTTCGCCTCCAGCGCACACTTCTCATACGCTTCGGTGCGACGACCCGCCTGCAGCAGGACGCCTTCGGCGAAGCGCGCGAGCCCTGCCTTCGGCGTCCACGGATTGACGGCTTTGGTCATGAACTCGATGGCCTCGTCGATCTCGCCCCGCGCCACCTTGCACCGACCGACCCACAGCAGGTCGTGCCACATGGGGCGCGGATCACTGCCAATGAGGGCGATCAACTCGTCGTGTCGGCCCGCGGCGAACAATGCGCTGTAGCAGGCCGACTCGGCCCGGGTGAAGGCGAACTGCCCGCGACGCCGATCGGCGTGGACATGCTGCACGAGACCCATCAGCCGATCCGCCCAACGCGACGCGACTTCCGGCGTCGCGCAGAGATCCCCCCAGCGCTCATCCAGCAACTCGAGATAAGGC
>VGUA01000174.1 GCA_016874535.1 Gammaproteobacteria bacterium | reverse complement strand
GCAGATGCTGGTGGCAGCGCGGGCTGAAGACACAATTTATACCAGCCTGTTTGATGTTGGCTGGGAGAATGCGGCCCATCGGGTCTTGCGCAACACGGAGACCGCGGAGTGGGAGGGAGCGGGCTCGCCTGCTCCGGGCGCGCGGCCGGGAGAGGGGAGTGTCATCGGGCGGGCCGAGCTGTACGGCACCTCAGTGACCTTCCCGCGCTACGCCGTCACCCCGCCCATCAGAGGCTTCGAGGGCGATCTGCAGCGCACGGCGCTTTATGCGGGGGAGTCGGTGCGACTCATCGATGTCATCCGCCCGGCGGCGCAGGTGGTGGCGGAACTCGTCAGGGAAACCGGGGCAGCCCTGCGCGCGGTGACACCTTAGTCACCGCAGGGGAAAGTCTCCAGAAAGGCATTGCCCACCACGATGGCGGCGTTGAGATCTTCTTCTTCGGGATGCGCCTTGAGGTAGTCCAGCACGCTGCGGCGGAGCTGGCTCGCCCCTACACCGCGAGGCATGCAGAAGAGGCTGTCCTGCATCTTCCATGAGGGGGCTGCGTCTTCCGCATCCGCCACGCCCGCCAAGTAGCCTAGGCAGGTATTCACGGCATCCGGACGGTCTGACGCACAGCGTTCCCGAAGCTCGTTGCCGTCCAGGAAATTCGCGAGCGCGGCACCACTAAACCCGCAGAGAGTGAGCACGAGCACGCAGCGCTGGATCATGGGGGCAGGCTTTCCGGTATCAGGAATGGTAACTGGGACCCGCGGGGCGGGATGGGTGCGGAGTCTCAGGCCGTGGCCGTTTCCGGTCAATTGGTTTTATCCCTGAGCGCCAGATTTTTTTTCGGCCGGCCGTGCGGGATCTTGAGTCCCTCCATCTCCCCGAGGTCCCGGCAAGCCATCAGGTGCGCGCGCCGGCTGCCTGCATGCGTTAGGATTCAGTGTCGTTCACTCTCCGGCCAGCCAGGACCGTCCTCGTGCCCGATCCTTCCGCCTTCTCCACGCTCACCTGGATCCTCATCCTGTGCGCGCTTGCCTGCGTGCTGAGTCTCGCCGGCGGCGCCGCCTACCTGCTGATGCCGTCCACCTGGCGCTCGAAGACCCTCGCGCATCTCATCAGCTTTGCCACCGGGACTCTGCTCGGTGTAACCTTCCTCAAACTCCTGCCGCATGCCATCGAACATCCCAATGCCGGTGGTGCGGAGAGCGTCCTCGCGACGGTGCTGCTCGGGATTCTCGTCTTCTTCATGCTCGAAAAAGCCCTGATCTGGCGCCATGCCCACCATGGTGACGATGCAGCGCATGCGGGCCACGGACATCACGGGCACGGTCGCCACGCGGGTGCACTCATCATGGTGGGGGATTCGTTCCACAATTTTCTTGACGGGGTTTTGCTCACTGCGGTATTTGTGAGCGATATCCGACTGGGCATCCTTACCGGCCTTGCCATGATCGCGCACGAGATTCCACAGGAACTGGGCGACTTCGCCATCATGATCGAGAGCGGCTTTTCGCGCCTGCTGACCTTCGCGCTCAACGGCCTCGCCAGTCTCGCCATGGTGGCAGGTGCACTGCTCGCCTGGTGGCGTGTGGACGAGATTCAGACTTACATGCCCTATGTGCTCGCCTTCACCAGCGCAAGCTTCATCTATATCGCCGTGGCGGATCTCATCCCCGCCCTGCATCGGGGCATCCGCATCCGCGAATCCTTGGGCCAGCTCGTCCTCATCGCCAGCGGAATCTCCATGGCGATACTGTTTCACGGCGCAGATTGAATGAGCCTGCAGCGACGTAAGGCAACACCTCATCGGGGCTGGGTCCATGCCCTGCTGGTGCTTGCGCTGCTCGCCAATCTGGCGCTCACCTGGCATCACTACGCACTTGCCGAGCATCAAGCCCAGGAGACCTGTCATCTCTGTGCGGCCGGCAGCGCTCCGGGACACGCGCCGCCCGCGCTGCCGGGAATCCCGGCTGTGGGGCTCACCCAGGCCGCGCCGACGCATACCGATTCCTTCACCCTTCCCGAGGCCCTCAAAGGCTTCCACCGCGCACGCGCCCCCCCCTCACACCCGGCCTGAAAAACCGGTCGAACATTGTTTCATCTGCCCGGTAGGCACTGGTTGCCGCCGTGCTCGTGTGTGAGGAAAGCTCCAATGAAAGCGTTTTTGCAGAACCGCAGGACCCTGTCCTGCCTGTTTCCCCTCGTGCTGTCACTGCCCGCACTTGCTGCGACAGATAAACCGGGTGCCGCCGGACACAGTGTGCGGGCAGCCAGTGACGAGGAAGTCATCGTCAGCGCCGACCCGCTGCGCCGTGCGGACAAACATCTCATCCAGCCCTTTACCGTGATTGGACGGGAACGCCTGATGCGCGAAAACCTGCGCAACATCGGCGAGGCGGTCAACAACGAACTCGGCGTCAACAGCAGTGATTTCGGCGCGGGGGTCGGGCGCCCCGTGATTCGCGGACTCTCCGGCGCGCGGGTGCAGGTTCTTGATGACGGCATCGGCACCATGGATGTCGCCACCCTAAGCCCTGATCACGCCGTGGCCATCACC
>VGUA01000173.1 GCA_016874535.1 Gammaproteobacteria bacterium | reverse complement strand
AAACCTGCAAAATCCGGTCGTAATCCTAGCAAACCATCCCTGATGCGCCTACCGCAGGGGCAATGGCTGCCACCTGCAATGCTGTCGCCGAACGGGCTTGCTCGCGGTTCGTTCCGGGGCTCGGCCGAGGGGCGCGAGTACTGCCTGCATAGCGGGCATTCATGTCAGAATGCGCCACCCATTGTCACCTCGAGCAAGGCAATCCATGAATCAGGTCGTCATCGTCGACAGTCTCCGCACCGGTCTCGCCAAGGCCCATCGCGGAACCTTTAACCTCACCCGCGCGGACGATCTCGTGGCGCACTGCATCAATGCACTGCTTGCCCGCTATCCCACGCTCGACCCGGCGGAGGTGGACGATGTGGTCGTGGGCGTGGGCCGGCAGATCGGTGAACAGTCCGGCAACCTGGCCCGCCATTCCGTGGTGCTGTCCAACTTGCCGGTGACGGTCTCCGGCACCACCCTGAGCCGCGCCTGTTCTTCCGGCCTCAATGCCATTGCGGTAGCCGCCAATCAGATCATGACCGGCTGTGCGGAAGTGGCGATGGCGGGTGGCGTGGAATCCATCACCGGGCTCGACCGCGGGACGCCGGCCAAGTTTGACGAGAACCCACGCCTGCTCGCGGAAAAACCCGAAATCTACATGGCCATGGGCAACACTGCCGAAGTGGTGGCCCGACGCTACAAGGTGTCGCGCGAAGCCCAGGACGAATATGCCTTGCAGAGCCAGCAACGCTACGCCGCAGCCTCTGCGGCCGGCTGGATAGCCGAAGAAATCGCACCCATGCAGGTGAAGTGGCGCAAGGTGGTGAACAAGGAGACCAAGGAAACGGCAATCGTCGATGGCCTCGTTGATCGCGATGAATGCAACCGGGCGGACACCACCCTGGCCGGCCTCTCCACCTTGCCACCGGCGTTCGAGGAGGGCGGCAGTGTGACCGCAGGCAACGCCTCGCAGCTGTCGGATGGCGCGTCCATGACCTTGCTGATGTCCGAACGTCGTGCGGCCCAGCTGGGACTCCAGCCCCTCGGCTACTTCCGGGGCTTTGCCGTGGCCGGCTGCGAGCCGGACGAGATGGGTATCGGCCCGGTGTTCGCGATCCCCAAACTGCTCAAGTACAAGGGCCTCTCGCTGTCCGACATCGATCTGGTGGAGCTGAACGAGGCCTTCGCCTCACAGTGCCTCTATTCGCGGGATGCGCTCGGCATCGACAACGAGATTTACAACGTCAATGGCGGTTCCATCGCCATTGGTCATCCGTTCGGCATGACGGGTGCGCGCCTGACCGGCGTGGTGTTGAGGGAGCTCAAGCGTCGCGGCAAGAAGCTCGGCCTGGTGTCCATGTGCATCGGCAAGGGTATGGGCGCGGCGGGGTTGTTCGAAGCCTGCTGAACGCCCGGCCGGGAACCGGGGAATCAATCCGAGGGGGATGTCATGCGCCTGATCGGCTGGATGGTGAAACTCACCCTGCTTGCGGCGTTGCTCGCGCTGGTGGCAGCGCCCTTCGTGCTCCTGCAACCGAAGCCGCTGGTTGAGGCCAGCCTCGCTTTTGATCAGGTGGAGGCCAAGCGGGCACGCGCCCTGCTGCAATCCCTGCCACGCAATCTGGACGAGGGGGAAGTCAGGCAGATTGATTTCCGCCCAGAAGAAATCGAACTCGCCCTCAACTACGCCCTCCAGCAACTGGGCGGGGGTGGCGCGCGTATGGCGATGGACGACCGCTACTTTCAGGCACAGGTGTCCATGCGCCTGCCGTTCCTCCCCATCCCCCGGTATCTCAACCTCGAACTGTCGCTGTTCGAGACCGAAGATCGTCCCTTGATCGACGCCCTGCGCATCGGGCCCTTGGCCGTGCCGCAGATCATGGCGCGCTCGGTCTTCTCGGCTCTCCTCGGTGCAGGTAGCCGCGCTTTGGGACTGCCGGGTGCCGATGCCGTGCTGAAGCAGGTGAGTTTTTCTCCCACCAGCCTCAACCTGACCTACCAGTGGGATACCCGCTTCGTGGAGGCCGTCCGCGGCCAGTTGATCCCGCTGGAGGATGTGGCGCGCCTGCGCGAGTTCCATCAGCACCTCGTGGCCACACTTGTGGGGCGGCAAGGTGCTGTGAGCCTGCCGGAGGTGGCGGCCCCACTGTTCGAACTCGCCGTGACCCGCGCAGCGGCGGGGGACCCCGTGGCCGACAATCGCGCGGCACTCATGGTGCTCTCCGCCTACGTGGGCGGACGTTCGCTGCAGACCCTGGTGCCGGAGGCGGCGGATTGGCCGGCCGCAAGACGAGTCTCCGTGCGCCTGCATGGCCGGGTGGATCTCGCCAAGCATTTCATCAATTCGGCGGTGCTTGCCGCGACCGGCGGCGAGCTCATCTCCCAGGCCATCGGGCTCTCCAAGGAGCTCGATGATTCGCGCGGGGGCAGCGGCTTCAGCTTCATCGATCTGTTGGCGGACGAAGCGGGTACGCGCCTCGGCAAGCGTGTCACCGAATCGCGCGTGATGGCGCGTGAGCTTCAGCAACGGACGGCTGCGACCATCCGCGAAGCGGACTGGATGCCGGCGCCGGACGGACTTCAGGAATCGATGACGGAGGCGGAATTCACGCAGCGTTACGGTGGCGTGGGTGGGGCAGGA
>VGUA01000172.1 GCA_016874535.1 Gammaproteobacteria bacterium | reverse complement strand
GTGCTGCATCTCAACCGCTCCACAGTGCTCGCCCTGCGGCCACTCTGAGGCTTCTACAGCCGCCGGCGCCGACGGCACTACCCGTCCGCGCCTCGGTGGTGAGTGCACAGTGGGTGTGCCCCCCCCTTCCACGGCGCGCCCTCCAGCTTTCTTGTCGCAGTGCGGGTGGGCCAGAATCCTGACGTCTCAATCGTAGGAGAGTCGCGGATGCCGGTTTCTTCCCTGGGCTTGCAGCTTGGGCTTTTCATGCCCAACTGCAGCAACATGTCCGCCATCAGTACCCATCGCATCACGGAGGATGAGTGGGATTACGAATCCAACAAGCGCATCGCACTGGCGGCCGAAGCCGCCGGCTTCGACTTCCTCTTCCCGGTAAGTCGCTGGCGTGGCTTTGGTGGCGAGACCGATTATCTCGGCACCTCGCTGGAGACGATGACCTGGGCCTCGGCATTGCTCGCCGTCACTTCGCGGATTCGCGTTTATTCCACCGTGCACGTGCCCGCGTTCAATCCTGTGGTCGTGGCCAAGATGGGCGCGACGCTCGATCACATCGGCAAAGGCCGCTGGGGTATCAATCTCGTCTCCGGATGGAGCAAGGAAGAATTCGGGATGATGGGGCTCGACATCCTGCCCCATGCCGAGCGGTATCAGCGCACGCGCTCGTTCATCGAGATCCTCAAGGGACTGTGGACGCTGCCGCCCGGGAGCTTCAATCACGAGTCGCCGTGGTATCGCGTCACTGGAGGCTACTCCCTTCCCCAGCCGGTGCAGTCGCCGCACCCGCCCATCGTGAACGCCGGCAACTCCGAGGATGCGCGCGAGGTGATTGCCGATCACTGCGACTGGGCCTTCATGAGCATGGCGGGTCTGGACAGTGCGCGCGCCACGGTGGCGGATATCAAAGGACGCGCGACGGCGCGCGGGCGCCGGGTGCAGGCCGCCTGCTTTCCCTTCGTGCTGTGGCGGGACACGCGCACAGAGGCGGAAGATGAGGTGGCTCGCATCATCGCCCACAAGGACGAGGTTGCCAGCGGCAACTGGCTGCGCGGCCTGAATCTGGAGAGCGGTTCCTTCGACCGGTTCACCCTGGACATGCTGACCTTGGGTGCAGGCGCCTACCCTGTCATCGGGACGGCAGAGGAAGTCGCGGATCAGCTCGGTGAGATCCATTCGGCAGGGCTGGACGGTGTGCTCATGGTCTTCCAGGCCTATCATCGCGACACGCTGCGTTTTGCCCGCGAAATACTGCCCCTGCTGCGCGCGCGGGGTATCGTCGGCAGTCACACGAACCCTGCGGGCGCGCAGGATCCATCCAGCAAGCGAGGAAACTCACCATGCCCATGATGCTCGAAGGCATACGCGTGCTCGACTTCACCCAATATGTGGCGGGTTCGGGTGTCACGCGCCTCATGGCGGAACTTGGAGCCGAAATCATCAAGGTCGAGATCGCGCCGGTGGGAGATCCAGCGCGTCTCATTCCGCTCATCAAGAATGGCCGCAGTGCCTATTTCGTGCAGCAGAATCGCGGCAAACAGAGCCTGTGCGTGGATTTTGGCAAGCCCGAGACTCTGGATCTGCTGCGCGAACTCGTCCCCCACTGCGACGTGGTGGTGGAGAACTTCGGCCCCGGCGTACTCGAGAAACGCCAGCTCGATTACCCGCATCTGCGACAGCTGAATGAGCGCCTGATCATGCTCTCGGTATCGGCCTATGGCCGCGAGAGTCCACTCTCCCACAAGACCGGATATGACTGGATCATCCAGGCTTTCGCGGGCTTCATGCACATGACAGGGCCGCGCGACGGCCCGCCGCATCCCATCGGCCTCGCCCTGCTGGATGTGAACGCCTCGGTGCACGGGTTTGCCGCGGTCGGCATGGCCTTGTTTCATCGCGCGCGGACCGGCGAGGGCCAGTACATCGATCTGTCGATGGTGGATGCCGCCTTCCACATGCACGATCTCAACGTGGCCGGGCCGTCGGTGGATCCCAACTTCAAGCCCCATCGCATGGGCAGCCATCACGAGCTGATCTTTCCCTTCGGCGTCTTCAAGGGTCCTACCGGCTACCTCTGCGTGGCGGCACTTCAACTGCAATGGAAGAATCTCTGCGAATGCATGGGCAGATCGGATCTCGTCGAAGACCCGCGTTATGACGATGGGCTGAAACGAGCCCAGCATCGGGACGAACTCATTCCGGTGGTGGAGAACTGGATGGCGAGCCTCGGCACCAATGAGGCAGTGCTGGAAGCGCTGGACCGTCACCGCGTCCCGGCGACTGCCGTCATGAGCCCGGCCGAGGCGCGCGACCACCCCTACTTCAAGGCTCGAGGCACGGTGCGGACGGTCGAGGATCGGTTGCTGGGATCGGTGGACATCCCCGGCTACCCCTTCCGCTTCTCCGCCCAGCCATCGCTGCCCGATTTGCAGGCGCCGCTGCTCGGCGAGCACAACGCGGCAGTGCTGGGGCGCGTACTGGGCTACGCCCCGGATCGCGTACAGGCATTGACAGACCAAGGGGTGCTGATCGCGCGGGAGAGCTGAAGCCCCCGCGTGCCAGCAATCAGGCGCGGCGCGCGGTTTCCAGCACGATGCGCCCCGTCACGGCACGCGCGGCGAGCGCATCGAAGGCTTGGGG
>VGUA01000171.1 GCA_016874535.1 Gammaproteobacteria bacterium | reverse complement strand
GCCGTCACCGCATGGGTGCCTGCCGCCAGTGCGCTGATGGGGGCGGACAGCCTGCGTGCGGAGACAAACGCCGCCCAGGTCGCCACCGCGATACTGGACAGGAGCACGAGGGTGAGGGTGAGCACGAAGCTCAGCTTGAGCTTGTCGCGCAGATAGTCGAGTTCGTTGTAACGGGCATAGGCATGCTCGACGTTGCCGGCCAGCGTGTTCATGCGCGGCGAAAGCGCATACAACGCATGCAGGATTCGGCGCTCGGAGGCGAGGCCCTGATTGGGAATATTCACCGCGATACGAACCATGAAACCGCCGGTGGAGGGCGGTTCGAGGCCGATGTAGCTGCGTCCCTGTCGAAGCTGCAGCAGCATGGCGGAGGTGGGCAGTGTCGGCACCAGATCCGGCCCCAGACTGCTGGTCTCGAGCAAGCCACCGTCCTGGCTCAGGATGCTGAGTTCATCAGCCTTGGCGCGCTGGCGCAGCAGCTCGAGATCGGCGTCCCCGTCGTCCCAGGTGCTTGCCACCACCATGCTGTCCGGGTTGCGCAAGGCACTCAGGTCCAGAACTCCACTGCTGGTCCCGCTGCCGGACTGACCTCGGCCCAGCTCGGCTGCCAGCTGCTCGGTTTGGCTGTGCAATTCGCGCATGCGTAGATCGAGCGCGCTGCGACTCAATTCCAGCGCATCCTGCAGCGCGCTGTCGATGCGCGCATCGAACCAGCTGTCCACGCCGCGCTTGAGGAAATCGAGTGAGAATCCGTAGAGCACCAGCAAGGGCGTCACGGACAAGGCGACAAACATCAGCACCATGCGCAGCGTGAGACGCGCGCCGGCCTGGCGGCTGCGCAACTGACCCACCAACTGCCGCACATTGCTGACCAGTAGAATCACAAACCCGGCCAAGCCCAGACCATTGGTCAGCAGCAGTAAGGAGAACAGGGAGCCGAAGCGCTCGGAGTTTTGTAGCGCGGCCCCGATGAGCACCAGTGATCCCAGCAGCGACAAGGCCAGCAGGGCAACGCCGAGCGCGGCGTAGGTGCGGCGTTTCACGGCGTGACCTCCCAGGTGTACCAGCCGCTGCCCAGATACCAGCTCGGCGACAGATAGGCGACCGGGCGCATGGGTGCGGGTAGCCCCTCGATATCCAGCTTCGCGCGCACCCGTCCGCGCAGGGGCAGATCGGTCGGCAGGGCGTCCAGCTCGGCCAGTGTCACCTCGCGCAACTGCCCGAGCGCCTCGAGCGCGTCCGGCAGGGAGGCAAGCACCTGGCGCTGCTGGGAGACTTCATCATGGACCACGTATTTGCCGGCAAGCGCATGGCGCTCAAGACGCATCGCCCTGCGCAGGACCAGCAATCGCGCATCCCAGACATAACGTCGGGTGCGCAGCAGCTGCACATCGAACACGAAGCGCAAGGGCACGCCACTCTCCACCGCATCCTGCATGTCGGGCGTGAGCGGGATGCGCGCATCCAGATCCATGAAATAGAAGCCGTCGCGCGACTGCCCCCGCACGTCGAGAATCTCGATATCCGCGGCTTGCGCCGGGAGGCACAGGCAGGCGCAGGCCAGTAACGCCCATGCGGCGCGCTGAAGGAGGCTCACGGTTGCGCGCATGAACGGACTCATGGCCATGCTCATGAGACCTGCGGCAGCTTGCGCAGCCGGCAGAAGTAGAAGCCATCCATATCGTCCATGCCTGGCAGAATCTGCCGACCGCAGGCGGTTGCCAAGCCCCAGTCTGCCGCGATGGGCTCGATGCGGGCATCGCTTCTTGTGGCAAGGAATTCGCCGGTCACGCCATCGTTCTCCGCCTTTAGCACCGAACAGGTCACATAGAGCAGAAGCCCACCGGGCGCCAGGAGCGGCCACAGTGCCTGCAAGAGCTGCTGTTGCCGGGCCATCGCCACGGCCACATCCTCCGCTGAGCGGCGCAGGCGGATGTCCGGATGTCGGCGGATGACACCCAGGGCCGAACACGGGGCATCCAGCATGATGCGCGTGAAGGATTCACCGCTTGCAAGTGCGGCCGCGGCATACGCCTTCACATCTTCCACCCTGACCATACAGGTGAGCTTGAGGCGCTTCAGGTTGTCGTCCAGTTCGCGCATGCGGCGTGCATTGACGTCCACCGCCACCACCCGGAGCCCGGGTGTGGCCTCGAGCAGGTGGGTGGTCTTGCCACCCGGTGCCGCGCAGGCATCGAGCACATGATCTTCCGTCGAGCATTCGAGCAGCGGGCTCGAAAGCTGCGCGGCCTCGTCCTGAACCACGAACCAGCCTTCGGCATACCCGGGCAGGGCGCGCACCGGTCTTGCATCGCGAATCACCACCCCATGAGGCGACCAGTGCACGGGATCCGCGGCGATGCCGTGACTTGCAAGCGCCTGCAGGTATTCATCACGCGACACGACCGACTGATTGACGCGCAGGGTCGAAGGGGGACGGGCGCTGTTGGCTTTCAGGATGTCCGGCCAGTGATCCGGCCAGTCGTGGCGCAGTGCCTCGATCAGCCAGCGAGGATGCTCATGACGGATCTCCTCCGTCGCCGGCAGCACCGGGTCGACGGGCAGGCGCTGCACCTTGCGCAAGAGCGCATTGACCAGCCCCTTGGCCCAGGCTCGATCCAGCTGCACGCAAGCCTCCACCGTTTCATGCACCGTGGCATGGGCGGGCGTGGCCATGTGCAGAATCTCGTTCATGCCGGTGAGGATCAGCGCGCGCAGCACCAGGTCCTTGTCCTTCAACGGGCGCTGCAGGTTGGCGTCGAGGCGCGCGCTCAGCGCGAAGTGGTGGCGCAGCGTTCCATAGAG
>VGUA01000170.1 GCA_016874535.1 Gammaproteobacteria bacterium | reverse complement strand
CTCGGGGTGTTGTTGAACGACGACCGGCCCGACCTCGTCATCTCCGGTGCCAACCGCGGCCAGAATCTCGGGGCCATCACGCATCTCTCAGGGACCGTGGGCGCCGCCGTGATGGCCACCCTGAACGGGGTCCCCGCGATTGCGGTCTCCACCGGGCTCGAGTTTTCAGAGCACGCAGACGGTTTCCCGTCGACGATGGCGGCGTATCCACCGACCGCGCGCTTCGTGACGCGGCTCATCGACGCACTGGCAAGCTCCGCCGGGTCGGGACCGCTGCTTCCTCCCAGGATGTTGCTCAACGTCAACCACCCCGCCTTGCCGGCAACAGGCATACGGCCCGCAGTGTGGGCCGAACCCGGTACCGGATGGGGATACGCCGTCAGTCACGTGCCCGGGGAGGCCCCCGGCACCTTGAAACTCCGTTTCGGCGCGGATGAGACACCTGTCTCCAAGGGCGAGGCTGACCGTGACATCGCCAGGTTTCGTGCCGGGCACATCACGGTGTCTCTGCTCGCCGTGGTGGGCGGGGAAACGGCCGCGTTCCACGCGGATCTAGCGCGCAGGTTGGCCGCAGTGGTCGCGCCCTGACTGACGGATGCGCGCGCGAACAGAGCTGCCAAGCGCCGGGACTTGCGCCTCGATTGCCGCCCCCTGCCGGGTGCGGGTAGTGTGAGCCAGACACAGGAGAATCCTTCCATGACGACACCAGACCTGCTCAATCCGCGCGGCGAGTACCAGGAAATCCATGATCAGGCCTTCCGCTACTCGCGCGAACGCCTGCATCCCCTGCTGGCGCGCATGGACGATGAGGACTGGTATCCCCCGCATCTGATGCGTGATCTTGCGGAAGCCGGCTATCTCGGGATTACCGCGCCCCCCGAGCTGGGCGGCGCCGGCCTCGATCTTTTCGCCTCGGGCATGGTGGGCGAGGCCATGTGCTACTGGAATCTCAACGCCAATGCCATCTGGGGACCGCACGAGAACCTCTGTCTCAACAACCTGCTGCGCAATGGCAATCCAGAGCAGCAGCAGCGCTACGTTCCGGGGCTCTGTCGCGCGGATCTGATCGGCGCCTTGGCGCTCACCGAGCCCGAGGCGGGCTCGGATGCCCTGGAGGGCATGCGCACCACCGCCCGCCGCGAGGGCGATCACTACGTGCTCAACGGGCGCAAGCTCTTCATCTCCAACGGTCCCATCGCCGATGTGCTGCTGGTCTACGCGAAGACCGCGCCAGAGCGTGGTGCCAAGGGGATTTCCGCCTTCATCGTGGAGAAAGACATGCCGGGCTTCGGCGTGGCCCAGCAGCTGAAGAAGATGGGCTGGCGCGGCTGCCCGACCGGCGAGCTGGTGTTCGAGAACTGCCGCGTACCGGCCGCCAATCGCGTGATGGAGGAGAACCACGGCGTGGCAGTGGTCATGAGCGGGCTGGATATAGAGCGCGCCTTTTTCGCGGTCGGGATCATCGGCGGGGCGCAGCGCGTGCTGGATCTGTCACTGGAATACGCCGCGCAGCGACGGCAGTTCGGCAAGGCCATCGGAGAATTCCAGATGGTGCAGGCCCAGCTTGCCGACATGTACACAGAGATCGAGGCGGCGCGCCTGCTGTCCTATAGGGCATTGCTCGCCTGCAATGCGCTGGAGCAGGGTGGGGGCGGTCGCGGAGATCTGCACAAGCTGTGCGCCGCGGCCCTGCTCAAGGCCGGACGCCTGCATGCGGAATGCACGGAGATGGCGGTACAGATTCACGGCGGCATGGGTTTCATGTGGGAGACGGAAGTGAACCGGCATTACCGCAATGCGAAGATCTCCGAGATCGGTGCAGGGACCCGCGAGATCCGGCGCATCATCATTGCGACCGAGCTGCTGAAAGGGATCACCGCGCGCTGAGGCGCTGCCAACAAGAGAGGAACACGGGATGGGAAGCTTGCAAGGTCGGACAGTGGTGGTGCTCGGCGGCAGTTCAGGCATAGGCCTCGCCACCGCGCGCGCGGCGCAGGCCGAAGGCGCCGAGGTGGTGATCACCGGGCGCGATGCAGCGCGGCTCGCCAAGGCAAAGGCGGTGCTCGGCGGGCAAATCAGGACCGGGCAGTTCGATGCTGCCCATGAAACCCCCATGCGCGAATTCATGGAGTCATTGCCTGTCATCGATCACATCTTCTCCACCGCCGGCACACTTGTGAATGATGCCGGGCTGACACCCGCGCGCGGACAGCTGCGGCCCGCCATGGGCGTGCGCTTCTGGGCTGCACTCTATGCCTGCAAGTACGGCGCGCCGCGTCTGCGTGCGGCCGCGCGACGCCCCCTCGCCGGTGCCGCCGTCGCCTCGGCTTCCTGTGGCGCGGTGGAATCCTTTGCCCGGGCCATGGCACTGGATCTCGCGCCTGTGCGGGTGAACGTGATTGCTCCCGGCTATGTGGACACGCCCTTGTTCGATGCACTGCTCGGCGAGCAGCGCGATGCCGTGCTCGCGGCGGCGGGCGCCAAGCTGCCGGTGGGCCGCGTGGGGCGCGCGGAGGAGATTGCCGATGCAGTGCTGTTTCTCATGAAGAACGAGTACGTCAACGGCACCACCTTGACGGTGGATGGCGGCGGCCTGCTGGTCTGAGAGGACCGGGCTTCAGTCGCGGCGGAAGCGACTGAACAGCCACGCGCTCAGCAGCAGTGAGAGCATCACCACCAGCATCAGCAGGCTGGCGAGGGCATTGATCTCGGGCGAGAGCCCCAGCCTCACCTTGGACCAGATGAGCAGAGGCAAGGTGCTGCCGCCGGGGCCGCTGGTGAAGCTCGCAATCACGACATCATCCAGCGAGAGTGTGA
>VGUA01000169.1 GCA_016874535.1 Gammaproteobacteria bacterium | reverse complement strand
GCTGCGGCATTTTTCAACGAGGAGCTCACACGCATTCTCACCGCGCGCAAGCTGGAGGTTGCCACAAGCTATCTTCCGCCCACGATCGGCAGGCCTGGTGTGCGGCTGCCGCTGCGCAAGCATTGCGTTTCCCCACACTGGGAATTCCAGCCGGCGTATCTCGCTGCCGCCCCCGGAGAGCGGGTTGGACCCGCCCTCGCGACCTTGCAAGCCAGCGCGAAGGGTGAATACCTGTGGCTCGATCTCCGCGATCATCGCAAGCGCACCACAGTGCAGGGCGTGCGAATTTTCCATCTGCCCAGCAGCCGTGGAGCGGCAGTGACGGTGAGCATGGATGGCGGACGTGCGTACCGCATTCGCATCCCGCCGGCGCGGAAGGCTGCTTTGGCAGAGAGCATCCAGATCACCGCAAGCCAGCACGTTTCCACGCTCAAGATTCAGGTGATGGGCGGCGTGTTCCAGTTGCAAGGCCTTCAGCTCCTGCGTGAGCAAAGACCACAGGTGGAGATGGATCTCTTTGCCTTTCCCTCGGCCACCGTTCGCGGCTGGGCCATGCCGGACGCCAGATACCTGCGGGACAGCTTCGCCGGATCGACTTACGATGCGGTTGTGCTCGAATTCGGGACCAATGAGGGCAACGTCGAGCCCTTTGATGCCGAGCGCTATGCCGGCACTCTGGAGGCGGCATTGGTAACTCTCCGGCAGGTGTTGCCCAGCGCATCCTGTGTGCTCATGGGGCCCACGGACCGAGGCCGACTGCTGCCGGTGAGCCGTGGCACCCTCTCGCGCGAAGCGCGCTCAGAACAGCTCCTGCACCACTCCCGAATCCACCAGTCCATCGTGGCCATCCAGCGCGATGCGGCCGCCAAGCATGGCTGTGCCCACTGGGACTGGCAGGCCCATATGGGCGGCTTGGGCGGTGCATATCGCTGGGCCTTGGCAACCCCGCCACTGGCGGCTCGCGACCTGATCCATCTCACGCCGGCGGGTTACAAACAGACTGCAGCAGCCTTCGCCAAAGTGCTGGACTGGGACCCAACCCGAGCCCCTCTCATTCCTTTCGAGCCCACACCACCGCGCAGTTCTGTGGCATCCTCGAAGATTCCAGCGATCCCTGATGGAGCGGATAATAATGAGTGAGCCCAGGATTCCCACCGAACTCGTCGCCCCCATTTTCAATCCGGCGACCTTCAGCAATCCGGATCGGGTGCACGACATCTTCCGCACGCTTCGCCGCGACTATCCGCTTGCCGTTGCCGAAGTGCCGGGCTATGACCCGCACTGGATCGTCACCCGTTATGCGGATCTGCGCGAGATTACGCGCCAGGACAATCTCTTCCACGGTGGGGACCGTTCCAAAACGCTGATCTCCCAGGCGGGTGAGGCGCTGGTAAAGCAGTTCACAGGTGGCCAGTCGAATATCTTTCGCTCGCTGGTGCAGCTCGACCCCCCGGAACATGGGGCTTATCGCTCGGTGCTGGCGCCCAGTTTCATGCCGGACAAGATGCTGGCCTTCAAGGACAACATCCGCACGGTGGCGCGCGATTATGTGGAGCGTCTGGCGGCCTTTGGTGGCAGCTGCGATTTCGCCACCGATATCGCCTTCCGCTATCCCGCTCAGATCATCCTGGATCTCGTAGGCGTGCCGCGTGCCGATCACGAAAAGATGCTGGACCTCACGCACTGGCTCTTCAGTTACGCCGATCCGGATCTGAAACGGCCAGGCAGCAACCCGGCCGACCCTGAAGAAATCACCAAGACATGGAACATCGTGTTCAACGAGTTCAAGGAGTACTACGAACCCATCATCGCGGCGCGTCGCGCCAATCCGACCAGTGACATCGCCTCGCTCGTGGCCAACGGCAAGGTGTTTGGTCACGAAATGGAAGAGCGGGCCATGATTTCGTATTTCGTGATCATCTCCACGGCAGGCCACGACACGACTTCCGCGACGACCGCCTCAGGCATGTGGGTGCTGGCCGAAAACCCGGATCTTCTGGCGCGGCTCAAGGCGGAGCCGGCCCTGATCCCGGGCTTTGTGGAGGAAACCATCCGCTGGGCCTCACCCGTGCAGCAGTTCGTGCGCTCCGCGGTGGAAGATTACGAATTGCGTGGCCAGACCATTCGCAAAGGTGATCTGGTGTATCTGTCCTACACCTCGGCCAATCGGGACGAAGAGGTTTTCGAGAATCCCTATGTGTTCGACCCGACGCGCTCGCCCAACCGCCATATCGGCTTTGGCTATGGCGCGCACATCTGCCTCGGCCAGCATCTCGCGCGCCTTGAGATGAAGACCTTGTGGGAAGAGTTGATCCCGCGTCTCGCTGCGGTGGAGATGGCAGGACCGCGCAAACATACGGAGTCAGAGTTCGTGAGCGGCCCCAAATCCGTACCCATCCGCTTTCGCCTGCAATGAGCGCGAACGGGGAGTGTGAGGGCCGTGGCTGAATACAAGCGCTACCGCTGCACAACCTGCGGCACCGAGTACGACGAGGCCAAGGGATGGCCTGAGGAAGGTATTCCACCCGGGACCCGTTTCGCGGATCTGCCGGATGACTGGATTTGCCCGGTGTGCGGCACCGACAAGCGGTTTTACGAGGAGATCGTGGACTGAATCAGTCAACGGTTCGTCTGAGCCTCAGCGGCTCCAGCGCGGCGCCCGTTTCTCCACGAATGCGGCAAGACCCTCCCGGCCGTCAGGGGTATTGAAGACATTGCACAAGGTCTCGATCTGGTTTTCCACATTGCGACGGTAATCCAGATCGTTGGCGCGCATCCAGCTCTGACGGGCAAGCGCCATGAGGGCAGGGGACTTGGCAGCCAGGCCCTTCGCAATTTCCAGCGCTTCATCCATCAGCTGCGCGCGCGGCACCGCGCGATTGAAGAGACCCATGTTCACTGCCTCGGTCGCGAGGATC
>VGUA01000168.1 GCA_016874535.1 Gammaproteobacteria bacterium | reverse complement strand
CTCTGCAACCAGAACTCGACGCCGCTGGTGTTTCTGCAGAACATCACCGGCTACATGGTTGGGCGCGAATACGAGGCGCGGGGGATCACCAAGGACGGTGCCAAGATGATCATGGCCCAATCCTGCAGTGTGGTGCCGAAATTCACCGTGATGTGTCACGGTTCCTTTGGCGCCGGCAATTACGGGATGTGCGGTCGTTCCTATGATGCGCGCCTGCTGTTTGCCTGGCCCAATCACCAGATTGGCGTGATGGGGGGCGAGCAGGCAGCGCGCACCCTCGCCGAAGTTAAGATGCGCCAACTCGAACGCAACGGCCAACCTCTCGATCAAGGCATCATCGATGCGGTCTATCACGACACGCTCAAGGCCTATCAGGAACAGCTCTCGGCGTATTACTCCACGTCGAATCTCTGGGACGATGGAATTCTGGACCCGGTGGATACCCGCAATGCCCTCGGCATAGCCCTCAGTGCCTCGCTCAACGCTCCTCTGGAAGCGCCGGGCTATGGCGTGTTCCGGTTCTGAGCACTGCATGACATCGCCTGCATGAAGCACTCACGGCTGTGGCTGGTTCTTGCGCTGGCCACAGCCTTTGGCCTTTTCATACTCCTCGATCTCCAGCAGTACCTGTCACTTGTCTGGCTGCGCGGCCAGCACGAGACACTGCTCGAGCTCTACGCCACCCGGCCCGGGGTGACAATCGCCGGCTATTTCCTGCTGTATGTGCTGGCCACAGCGCTGTCGGTACCCGGTGCGGTGGTGTTCTCACTGGCGGGAGGCGCCCTCTTCGGCACCTTGGTCGGGACCCTGATGGTGTCTTTCGCCTCCTCGGTGGGCGCCACCCTCGCCTTTCTCTGTGCGCGCCATCTCCTGCGCGAAAATGTGAGCGCCCGCTACGGTCACCTTCTCACCCGGATCGACGAAGGCCTTGCCCGCGAGGGCGCTTTCTATCTCCTGTCCCTGCGACTGGTGCCGCTGTTTCCCTTCTTCATGATCAATCTGCTGCTCGGCCTCACCCGCATGCCTACCCATACCTATTACTTGGTGAGCCAGCTCGGCATGTTGCCCGCCACGGTGCTCATCGTGCATGCGGGAACAGAGCTCGCCGCCCTCGAGTCCCCGGCCGGCATCCTGGGTCCTTCCCTGCTCGCCACCCTCACCGGACTGGGACTGCTGCCCCTGCTGGCTGCGCACAGCCTGTCCTGGCTGCGTTCCCGCCGCACGCTGGGTACGTGGCGTGGGCATCGACCGCGCCGTTATGACCGCAACCTCATTGTGATCGGGGCCGGCGCAGCCGGTCTGGTGACAAGCTATCTCGCGGCAGCGCTCAAGGCCAAGGTCACCCTGGTGGAGCGGGATCGGATGGGCGGCGAGTGTCTCAATTACGGCTGCGTGCCGAGCAAGGCCCTCATTCGCACCAGCCGTCTGCTGCACGAGATGCGCGAGGCGAGCCAATTCGGCATCGCCAGCGTGCATGCGGAGTTCGATTTCGCGCAGGTCATGGCCCGCGTGCATGCGGTGGTGGCGGCGATCGCGCCCCATGATTCACCCGAGCGTTATGCGGCGCTGGGGGTGGAATGTCTCGCTGGAAACGCGCGCTTGTTAAGCCCCTGGGAGGTGGAGATCACCGCCGCCAACGGCGAGACGCAGGTTCTCACCACCCGCAGCGTCGTGCTGGCCACAGGCTCCGAGCCGGTGGTGCCGGAACTCCCGGGCCTCGCCGCGATGCAGCCACTGACCAGCGACAGCCTGTGGAACCTGACCCGATTGCCCCTTCGCCTGGTGGTGTTGGGGGGCGGCCCGATGGGCTGCGAGCTTGCGCAGTGTTTTGCGCGACTGGGCAGCCAGGTCGTGCTGCTGGAACGTGCGCCACGGCTGCTACCCCGTGAGGATGCCGAGGCTGCCGCGCTGGTGCGCGAGGTGCTGGAACGCGAGGGGGTGACGGTGCTCACCGGGCATCAGGCACTGGAGTGCACGCTGCGGGACGCGCGCAAGGTGCTCGTGGCCGAGGGGCCGGAGGCCGTCATCGAAATCGCCTTCGATGAAATCCTGTGTGCGTTGGGGCGGCGTGCGCGCACCATGGATACCGGCCTCGAAACCTTGGGTATTGAAGCAGGAGACAGCATAGAGACAGACGCCTTCCTCGCCACCCGCTATCCCAACATCTTCGTGGCAGGCGATGCCGCAGGGCCTTGGCGGTTCACCCCGGTGGCTGCCCATCAAGCCTGGCACGCCACGGTCAATGCGCTCTTCGGGGGGCTCTACCAGACTCGGCCCGACTACCGGGTGCTGCCGCGTACGCTCTTCACCGATCCCGAAGTTGCGAGCGTGGGCCATACCGAAGACACCGCGCGTGCGGCGGGGCTCGAATTCGAGATCACCCGCTTTCCTCTGGCCGATCTGGACCGGGCGATTACCGAGGGAGAGACGCGGGGTTTCGTGAAGGTACTGACCCCGCCGGGCCGCGATCGCCTGCTGGGGGTGACGATCGTGGGCCGCCATGCCGGCGAGATGCTCGGCGAATTTGCACTTGCCATGCGCCACGGCCTCGGCCTGCGCAAGATTCTCGCGACCATTCATGCCTATCCGACCTTCGGCGAGGCGGCTAAGCAGGCCGCGGGAGCCTGGCAGCGTGCGCATGCCCCGCAGGGGGTGCTGCGCTGGCTCGCGCGCTACCACACCTGGCGCCGCGGCTAGTCATCGGCTATTGCCGGACTTCAGGAATCGCTCCTGCCTGCCGTTAACCGTAGCAGGCGCCTACGGCTGGGCGCAGGCTTCCGGAACGACCATGGCGCAGGCCAAAAATTTCTTCCACGGCATACAGTATCTGCGCGGGCTCGCCGCCCTGGTGGTGGTGCTGGTTCACGCCCGGCATTACTTCAAACCCACCGCTGCAAGCTGGCCGGAGATCGGCACCTATTCAGTCGAAATCTTCCTGGTCGTCAGTGGTTTTGTGCTCGCACACACGACCGCTGCCTTGCC
>VGUA01000167.1 GCA_016874535.1 Gammaproteobacteria bacterium | reverse complement strand
CCGATCGAATGCGGCGGCATCAACTCGACCATTCCGTTGCTGGTCGGGGCGATGACTGGCCTTCCGGTGGTCGACGCTGATGGCATGGGACGCGCCTTCCCCGAACTGCACATGGAGACGTTCAGCGTCCTTGGCGTTCGCGGCACGCCGATGGTGGTGACCAACGAATACGGCGACTGCGCTATCATTGAAGCGCGTGACGACAAGTTCATGGAGTGGATCTCGCGCGGCGTAACCATCCGTATGGGCGGCGCCGCCTACATTGCTGAATACGCTATGAGCGGCGCTGATGTGAAGCGCACGGCGGTGCCGAACACGATCTCACTGGGCATCCGCATCGGCCGTTGCCTGCGCGAAGCCAAGACAAACCACGAGAACCCAATCGACGCGCTGCTCAAGATGCTGCCTCAAACGCTCTACTCCTACGGGCGGGTGATCTGGCGTGGCAAGGTCGTCGACGTCCAGCGAGAGACCAAGATGGGCTGGGTGCTCGGCAACGCCAAGATCGAGGGGTTCGACGGATGGAAGGGGGTAATGGAGATCCAGGTCCAGAACGAAAATCTGATCGCCCGCGTCGACGGCAAGGTGCGCGCCATTGTGCCCGACCTCATCTGCATAATGGAAGCCGAAACAGCCGAACCGATCACCACCGAGTATCTGCGCTACGGCCAGCGCGTCGTCGTTGTCTCCGTCGCGGTGCCGCCGATAATGCGCACGCCGAAAGCGCTCGAAGTCTTCGGCCCCAAGGGCTTCCAGATCGACGAACCCTATACGCCGATCGAACAGCTGGCATGAACAGAGGCAGATCAAGGAGTTTCCTGCAATGATCCGGATCGGCATCGACGTCGGCGGCACCAACACCGACGCTGTGGTGATGGAGGGCGAGCGTGTGCTCGCCAGCTATAAGGCTTCGACATCGGCCGATGTCACCAGCGGCGTCAGCGAGGCCTTGGCCGGCGCGCTGAAGCAGTCGGGTGTACCAGCAAATCTTATCGACGTGGTGGCGCTCGGAACGACCCACTTCACCAACGCCGTGGTGCAACGGCGCGACCTCATCCCGACGGCGGCGGTGCGGCTCGGGCTGCCGGCCACCCAGGCGCTGCCGCCGATGGTCGACTGGTCGCCCGATCTCCGAGATGCCATCGGCGGGCACTTCTATTTCGCCCACGGCGGCCACGAGTTCGACGGCCGCCCGATCACACCGCTCGATCCGGATGAATTGCGGAAGATCGCCAGGGATATCACCAAGAAGAAGATCCGCACCGTCGCCGTTAGCTCGGTGTTCAGCCCGGTCAACTCCGAGGTTGAGCGCAAGGCGGGCGAGGTGCTGGCGGCGGCGCTTCCCGGCGTTCACATCACTCTGTCGAGCGACATCGGCCGGATCGGCCTGCTGGAGCGCGAGAATGCGGCGATCATGAATGCCTGCCTCATGGATCTGTCGCGCGGGGTGATAGAGGCCTTTCGCAATTCGCTCGAAAAAAACGGCATCACCGGGCGCTTCTTCCTGACCCAGAACGACGGTACGCTGATGGATGCGGCGCTCGCCGAGCGCTTCCCCGTGCTCACCTTCGCTAGCGGGCCGACCAACTCGATGCGGGGCGCCACGTTCCTCTCGGGTGTCAAAGACGGCATCGTCATCGATATCGGCGGCACCACGACCGATGTCGGCTCGCTGAAGTCCGGGTTCCCGCGGGAAGCGAGTGTGGCCGTCGAGATCGGTGGCGTCAGAACGAACTTCCGCATGCCCGATGTGTTCTCGATCGGGCTTGGCGGCGGCTCGCTGGTGGTTGACGGCGACGACGGGGTCACGGTCGGCCCGCGGTCGGTCGGCTACCGGCTGACGAAGGACGCCCATATCTTCGGCGGCAAGACCTTGACGACAAGCGACATCATCGTCGCAGCCGGCCGAGCCGACTTTGGCGATCGGAGCAAGGTCAAGCATCTGCCGCCGGCCCTGATCACAAAGACCAGGGCGCGGATCATGGAGATGGTCGCCAACGCCGTCGAGCGGACGCGCCTGTCGCCCGATCCGCTACCGGTGATCGCGGTCGGCGGCGGCAGCGTTCTCGTCGATACCAAGATCGGCAATCTCGACGTTATCAAGCCTAAGCACTTCTCCTGCGCCAACGCCGTCGGCGCCGCTATCGCCCAGATTAGCGGCGAGGTCGATCGCGTGTACAGGCTCAGTAATTCGAGCCGCGAGGAGGCGGTCGCCGATGCCAGGGAGCGGGCAACCCAAGCGGCGATCGCCGCTGGCGCCCGCGCCGACAGCGTGACAATCGTCGACATCGAGGACGTACCAATCGCCTACATACCCGGCAACGCTACCCGAGTGCGGGTGAAAGCGGTCGGCGAACTCGCCCTCTGAGCCCAACCAGGACCGACGCGAAGCAAAACCGATGAGCAAGAAGCCCCTCACAAGCAAGACCCTGGCCGGAAGCACGACCGCAAAAAGCGCGACCCGCCCGGCGGTTGCCCACACGCCAGTTGTGAAGTCCTCGGCCACGGCAAAGCCGCCGAAGCCGTCGGTATCCGCGAAGTTGATCGACGCCGCCGCGCTCGAGGACATCGCAGTCGGCGGCGCCATCCTCGGTACCGGCGGCGGCGGCGACCCTTATATCGGCAAGCTGATGGCGCAACAGGCGATCCGCCGCCACGGCCCGGTGCGTATGATCGACGTCTCCGAGCTCAAGGACGACGACCTCGTCGTTCCCTGCGCTATGATGGGCGCGCCGACAGTGATGGTCGAGAAGATCCCACAGGGCGACGAAATCCTCGTAGCCTTCCGCAAGCTCGAAAAGTTTCTCGGGCGGAAGATCAACGCCATCCTCTGTGCCGAGGCCGGCGGCCTCAACTCGACCATCCCCTTCGTCATCGGCGCCATGACCGGAATTCCGGTGGTCGACGCCGACGGTATGGGTCGCGCCTATCCCGAGATCCAGATGGTGACCTGGACCATGCACGGCGTCTCGGCGACGCCGATGGTGATCGTCGACGATAAGGGCAATAACATC
>VGUA01000166.1 GCA_016874535.1 Gammaproteobacteria bacterium | reverse complement strand
GCCTGCGAGGCTCGCCACTGAGTAGAGTCCCTTCCACGGCAGTTCGCCGAGGTTCCTGACCATGGCATCGCGCCATTGGCGATTGAAGACGGAAATCGAATGCACACCGAGGAAAACGGCGAGGCCAGCAAGAAAGGTGGTCACGTCCGGCTTTGCCTCCGCTGTCGTCAGGGTCAACCCCTAGGTTGCCAGAACTCGCGTGCCTCGGCCAGCACGAAAAACGCCTTTCAGCCGGGCTTTCTGCTGCATTTCGCGGCAGGTCGAAAGATGCGGTGCAGCAATCCGAATCCCGGCTTCAGAACGGACTGCAACCCTTGTCACTGTATTCTTCGGCGCCGAACAACTTTTGCAGCCAGGGGTGTTGCCATCTCCGGACCACGCCACCAAAGCGACAGATGTCCAGCACCTCGAGACGAATCTCCATGCGCCGATGCAGTGGCAACTTGATGCTGATCGGCTGTCCGGTGGCGGCCTCGATGAGCGTCATGCGGCAGAAATCCTCGTTCCGTTGCTTGTCGTGTTCGACCGCTTCGCACACCGCCGGATCCTCGATGCTGGCCCCCCCCAGCCATACTTCGTGATTGCCCCGCCCCAGCGACCACAACGCAAACAGTTCGGCCCACGGGGCATTCCAGTGCGCGCGCAGCGCTTCGGTGTGACGTGGGTCGGAGGACGACAGCACGCTGCCCCACTCGCGCACTCGGAACTTTTTCGGCAAGGGAACACGCGGATAGACGAAATCCACCACCATGGGCGGGTAATTGGAGTAGCGATGCATGTCGATGGGATCGAAGCGCAAGCGCACGCGGGCAGGTCGATCGAAACGCAGGGGATCTCCGGTCTGGGACAGCGACCACGGAATGAAATCGGGGCCGCATTTGCGCATGAGCGCCGCATTCGCGGGATCCGCCGCGGGATCCTGCTCCATGCCGCGCATCACATGGTAGAGCGCGCAATCATCGGCAGCAAAAGTTCCGGTATGCAGCGCCTCCCAGTCTTGCCAGCGCAGGTGATCGCGCGCATGTCTCGCGCCGAGAACCGAGGCAGCCAGCAGGATGAGCAGCACTGAGAGACGCAACATTGAGTCGAGACTGCCACAGTCCGCAGCGTCTCGCCAGCGCGCGCCATGCAGTTCCTCAGATCAGACCGCGGGCGCGTAGTTCATCCTTCAAATAGGCGTAGTAGATGGGTGCGGCGATGAGGCCGGTGATCCCGAATGCCGCCTCCATAATCAGCATGGCAATGAGCAATTCCCAGGCGCGGGCCCGGATATGACTGCCGATGATGCGCGCATTCAAGAAATATTCGAGCTTGTGGATGACCACCAGAAAGGTCAGAGAACCGAGCGCCACCAGCAGGGATTCGCTGAAACTCACCGTCACTATCACCGTGTTGGAGATGAGATTGCCGATGATCGGCAGCAGGCCGGCAATGAAGGTGATGATGATGAGCGTCTTGGTGAATGGCAGATCCACCCCGAAGGCCGGCAGCACGAAGGCCAGATAGATGCCTGTGAAGAGGCTGTTGATGGCGGAGATCCAGAACTGCGCGAACACCACCCGCCTGAAGGCGAGGCCCAGCCGCAGCGCGCGGTGGGCAAAAGCCGCGGTCAACGGGCCCTTGGCGCGTCGGGGGATGGTGGACTCCAGCGACAGCAGTGCCCCAATCACCATGCCGAGCAGGATATGGGCAAAGCCCCGCCCCAATCCTGCGCCTGCATTCTGGAAGGCGCTGGCGTGCTCGCGCAGCCAGTCGACGACGGTCACGCGCAACTGCTGGGTATCGGCCGGCACGTGCTCGAGCAGCCAGGGCGGCAGGCGGGCACGCGAGGAGTCGATGATTTCCGCCATGCGCTGGATGAGGGCGGGAATGTTTTCTTCACTGCCACGCAAAAAACCGACCAGCCACAGTACGGCGAGGGTGAAGAGGCTGAGTACCGCGGCCGCGATGAGGGTAACCGCCAGCAGGCGTGGCCCGCCGCGCCCCAGGGCAGGGATGCGCAATGGGCGGACCAGCGCATTGACCAATGAGTACACCAGCAAGCCGGCAAGCATCGCGGGCAGCAGGCCCAGGTGCAGCAACCAGATGAGCCCGATTCCAAACAAGGCCCAGGCGATGTTCTGGTGTCGAAGGTCGCGGGTATCAGTCATGCGCGGGGCTGCAGCTTTCTCGTGAGTCACCGCTCACGATACCCATCGCCCCCTCCTCTTGCCACTGCAGCTGCCAGCCCGCCTCACCCGGCCCTGCGACCGCCTCCGCACAGACGAACAAATCTCCCACCGCCACCAACGCCTCACCCGCATAAATGAATGGCAGCGCCAGGCGTTGCCAGGGCGGCACACCCAAGGCTTGCAGCACATGCTTGACCGGGGTGTGATGAACCCGCCCCGGCAAACGGCACCGCTCGCCACCGCGTCGACTGCGCACGCTCAAGCCCTGCGCCGCCAAGGTGCGCTTGAGCCCGGCACCGGTGACAGGCACGGCCGACAACGTGCCCCCCGGCAGTGACAACGGCACCGTCGGATCCCAGGCCCTCTCGAAGTGTCCCGGGCGCAGGTGCGTGGCGAGGTGCAGTGCCCCATGCCATCTGCGCAGGCAGACGCCGGCCCAGGACACCTCGGGCACGCGATCGGGCGCAGCCGCGCTCACGCTGCGGAGGATTTCCATGAGGCGGCGCGAATCCGGCAGCGGGTATCCGCGTTCGCTAATCCAGAGTCTCAGCACCACGGGGCGCAGCGACCAGGGCAGGCTTTCCAGACCGGCCACCGACAGGCTCCCATCGGGCCTCGCGAGTTCTTGCAGGTGCGGCCGTGCAGCGTCTTCCAGTGCGGCCTGGGCCTCGCCCTGCCAATGCGCGGTGCGCGCGAGCACGGCGGCCGCGGCGGGCCACTGCTCACGCAGCCGGGGCATGATCTCGGCGCGCAGGAAGCTTCTGGCACGCGCCTGATCCGTGTTCATGGGGTCCTCCATCCAGACAAGCCGATGTTCCCGGGCAAACGCGGCAATGGCCTCCACCGGCATGTCGAGCATGGGCCTCAGCAACCAGCCCACCCCCAAC
>VGUA01000165.1 GCA_016874535.1 Gammaproteobacteria bacterium | reverse complement strand
CCAGCCGCAGAGCCCACCGGCACGGTCCCGGATGTGGACGAAGACGTGTCCATACGCATCGGGCTTGAAGCCGTCCGGGCCTATGAGCGTCAGCGCCACCAGCGCCATCTGCGCAAGACGTTGGAGCGCCTGCAGGCCGAGGCCGATGCGCGCGTGGCGGAGGCCGTGGAAACCACTGAACGTCGGCTGCTGGCCGAGCTTCGCAAGCGGCAGCAGCAGCTGCTCGAACTACGTCAGGAAAACGCACTTCTGCAACGGGAGCTCGCGCGCTGGCGCAATCTTGCCGCAGTGCCCGGCGCAGGATGGTCCGCCCCGCAGAGTCTCGATATCATCTGAATCACCGTGGGGGAGCCCCACGGGCCAACCCTTCCAGCAGCTGGCAGCACGGGGGATTTCGGATGGCGGCATTTGATCCCTGCGGTGTGATCACCATCACCACGGATTTCGGGCATCGGGGTCCTTTCGTCGGAACCATGAAAGGCGTGATGCTCTCGCGCCATCCCAATGCGAAGCTGGTCGACCTGACTCATGAAGCACATGTGCACTGGCCTGCCGAGGCCGGCTTCTGGCTGGAGCGGTCTTACCAGTATTTTCCGCGCGGCTCCGTCCATCTCGCGGTGGTCGACCCGGGCGTGGGCACCTCGCGGGAAGTGCTGTTGGTGGAGGGCTACGGGCATGTCTTCCTCGCGCCGGACAATGGCCTGCTCGCGGGGGTCATCGATCGCACGCGGGGTGTGGCGCTGGCGGTCGATCATGCGCGCCTCACCGGCTTGGGGATAGACAGACTCAGCGCCACTTTTCATGGGCGCGATCTCTTCGCACCACTGGCGGCCGAACTTGCAGCCGGGCGTATCCCGCCGGCAGCGCTGGGAGCACCCACCACCGACTACATTCCTTCCCTCATCGAGCCTCCCTCCTGGCGCAGCGGGGAACTGCATGGGGTGGTGATCACGACTGATCATTTCGGCAACCTCATCACCAACATCGAACGCGCGGACCTTGCGCGTTTCGCGCGGCCCGTGGTTCGGGCCGCCGGCCACGACATCCCCTTCCTGCGCACTTACGGTGATGTGGCCCCCGGTGCCCTGCTCGCGCTGATCAATTCCTTTGAGGTGCTGGAGGTGGCCTGCGCTGAGCAGCACGCCGCCGAGACCCTGGGCCTGGGACGCGGTGGCCCGGTGGTGGTTGCCGAGGCCGCAGCCCATCCCCGGTGAGACATAACTGCAGGTTTTTGTGATGGAACTCCAGTGTTTTGGCGCCACGGGTGAAGTCACCGGTTCCTGCCATCTCCTGACCGTCGGCGGACGGCGCATCCTGCTCGACTGTGGTCTCTTCCAGGGTGGACGCGAGGATGAAGCGCGCAATCTGGCGCCTTTCCCGTTTGATCCGAAGAGTCTCGATGCGGTGGTCCTGAGCCACGCGCATATCGATCACTCCGGGCGCCTGCCGCTGCTGATCAAGAGCGGTTTCAAGGGGACTGTGCACACCCATCACGCCTCACGGGATCTCTGTTCTGTGATGCTGCGCGATGCGGCCTTCATCCACGAGAAAGAAGTCGAATGGGTCAACCGCAAGCGTGAGCGCAAAGGCTTGAAGCCACTGGAGCCTGTCTACACTCGTGCGGATGCGCAGCGCGCCATGCGCAGTTTCGATGGGATCGCCTATGGCGAGGTACGAGAGATTCTGCCCGGCGTGCAGATCCGTCTGCACGATGCCGGCCATATCCTCGGCTCGGCCATCGTGGAGCTGCGTTTACGCGAGCAGGATCGCGAGGCGGTGCTGGTGTTCTCGGGCGATCTGGGTCAGGCCGGAGCGGACATCCTGCATGATCCGGCAGTAGTGAGCGCTGCCGACATGCTCTTGCTGGAGAGTACCTACGGGGATCGTCTGCATCGCTCGCGCGAGGACACGCTCGATGAAATGCACGAGGTGCTCGATCTGGCACTGAGCGGGCGCGGCAATGTGTTGATTCCGGCCTTCGCGGTGGGTCGCACCCAGGAGTTGCTGCATCTGTTCGGTGAATTTTTCGAGCAGTGGGGGCTGCGCCGCTGGCAGATTTTTCTGGACAGCCCGCTCGCCATCGAGGCCACCGAGATCTATCTCAGGCACAGCGATCTTTTTGACGCCAAGGCACGCGCGATGTTTGCCCGTGATCGCAAGCTCCCGATACTGCCCAACCTGCATCTCTCCCGCACACCGGCCCAGTCCATGGCACTCAACCGCATCCACAGCGGTGCCATCATCATTGCCGGCAGTGGCATGTGTACCGGCGGGCGCATCAAGCAGCACCTCAAACACAATGTCTGGCGACGCGATTGCCATGTCGTGATTGTCGGTTACCAGGCCCAGGGTACACTGGGTCGCCAGCTGGTGGATGGCGCGCGACATATCCGCCTCTGGGGTGAGACTATCCAGGTCAATGCCCGCATTCATACCCTGGGTGGGTTTTCCGCGCATGCTGACCAGCGCGCACTGAGTGACTGGCTGGGACACATGCGCGTGCCGGGTGAACCCGCGCACGGCGGTCGCCCGCCACGGGTGGTGCTGGTCCATGGCGAACCGGAGGCACAACGTTTGTTTGCCGCGCATCTGCGCGCACGCCACGGCGTGGAGCCGCACATCGCGGTGCGGGGTGACCGCCTGGAGATTCCAAGTCGACCCTGTGCCCGCTGAGCGGGTAGCCGGGCCATCAACCCTCACAGGAGCCAGTTCATGCTGAAAACCCCGCTCTGCGAACTGCTCGGCATCGAATACCCCATCCTGCTTGCCGGAATGGGCGTCAACATCGCAGGTCCCGAGCTCACCGCTGCAGTGAGCAATGCGGGGGGCTGCGGAGTCCTCGGCAGCGGTGGGCTGCCCGCAGAGGCCATGCGCGCCCAGATCTCCACGCTGCGAGCGCTCACGAGCAAGCCGTTCGGCGTGAATATCATCTTGCCCATGCTGCAGCCGGGCCAGGTCGAAGTGGCGCTCGAGGCCAAAGTGCCCTTCGTGGTGTTCTTCTGGGGCGACCCCTCGCCGTGGATTCCCCAACTGCATGCGGCGGGGATCAAGGTGTTCCTGCA
>VGUA01000164.1 GCA_016874535.1 Gammaproteobacteria bacterium | reverse complement strand
GACGAGGCTTGATGATGCGGGTCAACCCGGGCGCAGTCCGGGGAAACCCCGCTCAGGCTGCGGGCGGGAAACGGCTGGCGCGACTGAGCGCCGCCGGCAGGCTGGCCCCAAGAGGACCCTCCAGCCAATGTGTGGTCTCGATGATCCCCTCCATGGACACGCCACTGTCGTAGCCCATGTTCGCGAACAGGTAGAGGAGATCCTCGGTGGCCACATTGCCCGTGGCGCCGGGCGCAAAAGGACAACCGCCAACGCCACCGCAGCTGGCATCAAAGATCCGCACGCCCGCCAGCAGCGCGGCATAGACATTCGCGACCGCCGTGTTGCGCGTGTTGTGGAAGTGCAGGCGCAGCGGCACCTCGCCGCGAATCCGGTTGATCTCGCCCACCAGGTGATCCACGTGGCTCGGGACGGCCACGCCGATGGTGTCGGCCAGCCCGATCTCATCGATGCCTAGATCCAGCAATCGCCCGGCGAGTTCGACCACATGAGCCGGCGCGACGCGGCCCTCATAGGGGCAACCAAACGCGGCTGACAAGGTGACACCACAGGTGATACCGGCGCTGCGCGCCTCGCGGGCGATCACGGCCACACTGTCCATGATGGCGGAAACCGGCATGCCCTGATTGCGCTGGGAGAAGGTTTCCGTCGCCACCACGACGGTATTGATTTCGCGCAAGCCAGCCTCGACCGCCCGTTCAAAGCCGCGGGCATTCAGCACCAGCCCGATGTAACGGAGATCCGGCCGCTGGGGCAGGCTTCGAAGCACTTCATCCGCATCAGCCATCTGCGGTACGCGTTTGGGATTGACGAAACTCACCACTTCCATGCGTTTCACACCGGCGGCGATCAGCCGTTCGATGAAGGCGAGCTTGGTGGCGGTGTCGATGAGCGTGGGCTGGCTTTGCAGGCCATCGCGGGGGCCGACTTCCACGATTTCGACGGGGGCTGGGGCTTTTGCGTGCATGTTGCTCATTGGAGAAGGACTCCGAGGCATCTTAATCCAGAGCATCGAGGCTTGGGCAGTGACACCGCGACCACAGCAGGACTTGTCATACCGGCGTGGGCGCGAAATCATGCAAGGCCTCTCTCCACGCAGCCACAATGGAACAAGGCCGATGAACTCTCCCGCCCCCTTTGATTTTGATTTCTTCGTGATCCGTGCAGGTTCCGGTGGTGTGCGCGCCGCGCGCATGGCCGCGGGTTTCGGCGCCAAGGTCGGGATTGCAGAGGAACGCTACTTCGGCGGCACCTGCGTGAATGTGGGCTGCATTCCCAAAAAGCTTTTTGTCTACGGCTCCCGCGTGCCGCACGACCACCGCGTGGCGGAAGGCTACGGCTGGCAAGGTCCTGCGCCCAGCCTAGACTGGCCCACCCTGATAGCTAACAAGAACACCGAGATCTCGAGGCTCAATGGCGTGTATCGCCGCCTGCTCGAAGGTGCCGGCTGCACCATCCTCGAGGACCGGGCGGTGCTGGTGGATGCTCATACTGTGGCCGTGGCGGGGCGTCACTACACCGCCCGTCACTTGCTCGTGGCGACGGGCGGCTGGCCTTTTGTGCCGGACATTCCGGGCAAAGAGCACGCAATCACTTCCAACGAAGCCTTCTTCCTGCCGGAGCTGCCGCGGCGTGCCGTGGTGGTGGGAGGGGGTTACATCGCGGTGGAGTTTGCCGGGATTCTGCAGGGCCTCGGGGCTGAAGTGAGTCAGATCTACCGTGGTGACCTCTTCCTGCGCGGTTTCGATCAGGAGACCCGCGAATTCCTCGCGGGCCAGATGCGCCACAAGGGCGTGGATCTGCGTTTTGGACAGGACATCGCGCGTATCGAGAAACGAGCGGACGGACTGCATCTGACCTTGCGGGATGGCAGCACGCTGGCCTGTGACGTGGTGCTCTATGCCACAGGCAGGCGCCCCAACACGGCGGACCTGGGTCTCGAGCAGTGCGGTGTGCAATGTGACAAGACCGGTGCGATAGTCGTCGACGACACCTACCGTACCAACGTCCCCTCCATCTTTGCGGTAGGGGATGTCACCAACCGGGTGAACCTGACACCCGTGGCCCTGGCCGAGGGCATGGCGGTTGCGCGGCGGCTTTTCGGCGGAAAGGAAACACAGGTCGATTACGACTACATCCCGACGGCCATCTTCAGCCAGCCTCCCGTGGGCACGGTGGGCTACAGCGAGGAGGAGGCCCGCGAGCGCTTCGGTGCCATCAAGGTGTTCACCTCGACTTTCACGCCCCTGCGCTACACGGTCAGCGCAGAAAAGGAACGCTCGTTCATGAAGATGATCGTGTCTGCATCAGATGATCGGGTCGTCGGCATGCACATGTGCGGCGAGGAAGCCGGAGAAATCATGCAGGGATTTGCAGTCGCCATGCGCGCCGGGGCCACCAAACAGCAATTCGACACCACCATCGGCATCCATCCTTCGGCTGCCGAGGAGTTCGTGACCATGAGGGAACCCACGCGTACCTGATTCGAGCACCCGGATTGGCGGCTCAGACTTGGCCGGCGATGTGCCGGCCCACGATGTAACGGAAGCGCAGGCTGAGCACCACGGCGGCGGTACACAACGCGAGCGCGAGACCGGTCCAGATACCGCGGCCCTGCCAGCCCAATCCAAGGCCCAGGCCCCAAGCCGCCACGAAGCCCACGCCCCAGTAGATTGCGCCATTGATGAGCATGGGGACGCGCGTGTCTTTCAGACCGCGCAAGGCGCCTGCTGCCGCACTCTGGGTCCCGTCGCCCAATTGCAGGAAAGCCGAGACAGCGAGCAGTGAAGTGGCCAGTGCCACGACCGCCGGATCGCGGGTGTAGAGGCCCGCGATCAACGGGGCACAGGCCAGAGTAACAATAGCGATCGTGCCGGCGATGCCGAAACAGAGGCCGATGCCGACTATCCCGGTACGTCGGGCATCGCGCGGTGCCCCGCGACCTGTGGCTTGCCCGACCAACACTGCCGTGGCAAAGGCCAGACCCAGCGGAACCATGAACACGAGCCCGGCATAGTTGAGCGTGATCTGATGCGCCGCTGCGTAATCCGCGCCGAGCCGCCCCATCAGCAAGGCGAGCGTTGTGAACAGCCCCGCCTGCAACAGCAGAGAAAGGCCAATCGGCCAGCCCAATCCCAGCAAACGGACCATGGCATGCCAATCCGGCCG
>VGUA01000163.1 GCA_016874535.1 Gammaproteobacteria bacterium | reverse complement strand
AAGCAGGGCGGCTGCTCGGGCGGCAAGGGTGGATCCATGCACGTGGCCGACTGGTCCCGCGGGATGTGGGGCGCGAACGCCATCATCGGCGCCAGCGTACCGCATGCCGTTGGAGCGGGCTTCGCCTTCCAGTACCGCGGCGAGGACGGCGTGGCGGTGAGCTTCGGAGGGGATGGGGCCTCCAACCAGGGCGCCGGTTTCGAAAGCATGAACCTTGCGAAGATCCTCAATCTGCCGGTGCTTTTCGTTCTGGAAGACAACGGGTATGCGGAAACCACCGCGGCAAGCTGGGCCTGCGCCGGCAACCCGGTGGCGCGTGCCGCGGGCTTCGGCATTCCCGGCGTGGAAGTCGACGGCACCGATGTGGTGGATGTGTGGACCAAGTTCGGCGCGGGTGTCGCGCATGCACGGGCCGGCAAGGGACCCATGTTCTTCCACGTCCGGGTGCCTATCTTCCACGGTCACTATGAGGGCGACCCGGAAACCTATCGCGCACCGGGTGAAGTGAAGGATCTACGCGAGAATGCCGACTGCCTGCGCAAGTTCCGTCAGAAGGTGCTGGATGCGGGTGGAGCTGAAGCTTCGGCGCTCGATGCCATTGATGCGGAGTGCGCGAATGCCGCCGCAGCCGCCATTGCCAAGGCCGCCGACGCGCCCTTCCCCGCACTCGCGACCCTCACCACCCATGTGCTCGCGCGCAGCCAGGAGAGTTGAAGCATGTCCATCAAGACCGCCCGAGAGGCGATTCGTGAAGCATTGGCCAGTGAAATGCGGCGAGATCCGCGCGTGTTCATCATGGGCGAGGATATCGCCGGTGGCATGGGCGCACCGGGGGAGCAGGATGCCTGGGGTGGCGTGTTCGGCGTGACCAAAGGCTTGCTGGCAGAGTTTGGTCGGCAGCGCGTGGTCGACACGCCGATCAGCGAAACCGGGTTTCTGGGCCTTGGCGTGGGCGCCGCCAATGCGGGCCTGCGTCCGGTGGTGGAGATCATGTTCGTGGACTTTTTCGGCGTCTGCTTCGATCAGGTGCTGAACAACATGTCCAAGTTCCGCTACATGTACGGCGGCAAGGCCGCCACGCCCATCACCGTGCGCACCACCTATGGCGCGGGCTATGGCGCTGCTGCCCAGCACAGCCAGGCGCTCTATCCAATTTTCGCCCATGTCCCCGGCATCAAGGTGGCCCTGCCCTCCAATGCCTACGACGCCAAGGGCCTGCTCATCACAGCCATCCGCGATGAAGACCCGGTGCTCTTCTTCGAGCACAAGAGTCTTTACGACCTGCAGGGCGAAGTGCCGGATGAAAGCTACACCCTGCCCTTTGGCGAGGCCGCGGTGCTGCGCGAGGGTAAGGACTGTTGCGTGGTCGCCTTTGGTCACATGGTCAACATCGCGGCCAAGGCTGCCGATGCACTGGCGGCAGAGGGCATCCATGTCACGCTGCTCGACCCGCGCACCCTGGTGCCTCTGGATACGGACACCATTCTCGAGGGCGTGGAAACCTGTGGGCGGCTGGTGGTGGTGGATGAAGCCAGCCCGGTCTGCAGCATGGCCTCCGAGATTGCATCGCTGGTGGCGACCCACTGCCCGCACGTGCTGAAAGCGCCGGTGGTCAAAGTGAACCCGCCGCCGGTGCCCGTGCCGTTCAGCCCTGCGCTGGAGCAAGCCTATCTGCCGCAGCCGGAAGACGTGGTCAAAGCGGTAAAGAAGACCCTGGGCCACCGCAGCGGCTGAACGCAGGGTTGGTCCGCATCCAAATGCGGACTTCTGCCGATGGCGGGCGCAAGCGCCGCGCTTATCGCCAGGCGAAGGCCGGTTGGTCGTAGTGCGCCACGCGAGTCTCCTGATCGAGCACGCAGACTTCGCGGAACTGGTAGAGGATCGCGGCCGTGGGTGCCGCGATCCAGTCATCGCCCACCGGCATGCGCAGCACCGGGCGATCCGGCTCCGGGCCCGGATCGAGCAGGGGCGCATCACCCCGCAGGAGCTCGCGCACGGGGATGCGATGCACGGAAGCTACTTCATCCTCGTTCAGCACCAGCGCGGGCCGCGCTCCGGCCCAGACCACGACCGGCGTCATCACATAGCCCGAGCGGGTGACGAAATCGTCCAGGCGCCCAATCACCGCTGAGTCCGGCAGAGCGAGACCAATCTCCTCGCGCATCTCGCGCAAGGCCGTCTCCTCCGGAGATTCGCCGGGATCTATCCGTCCACCGGGAAAGGCCCACTGGCCCGCGTGATTGCGCAGTCGCGCCGAGCGCCGCGTGAGCAACAAGGCCGCATCGGCCTGCCACTCCGGGTGCCGGGGCATGCCGGACAAGTCAGCACCATGGCCCTCGTCCGTGATCGCGACAGCCACCGCAGCCGCCCTGCCGGCAGCCCCGGGCAGCAGGCGCGGGAAACGCGCGAGCCGCGCCTCGATGAGCGCACGCAGGCGATCGTCACACTGAAGTGGCAGCAGGTCACTCATCGATCACGACCCCTGCAGAACCTGCTGCCCACCATCGAACGTTCAAACTTCAAGGTGCATCCCGTCGCGCGCGACTTCCCAGCCCGCAGCCTCCACCACGGCCCGCTCCGGTGTATCTGCAATGAGAATGGGATTGGTGGTGTTGATGTGGATGAAGACCTTGCGTTTCACGTCGAGTGCGGCGAAGGCCGCCAGCGTACCTTCAGGTCCCGAAACGCTCATGTGGCCCATGCGCTGACCAGTCTTCACGCCTACACCATCGCGAATCATCTCGTCGTCCACGAACAGCGTGCCATCGAAGAAGACCAGCGGAGCGCCCTTCAAGCGTGCTGCCAGGGGCGGTGTCATGGCCGCGCAACCCGGTACATAGAAGAATTTGGTCTGCCCTTTTACGCGGACCTCCAGCGCCACCGTGTCCTCATCCACGCTGCCGAAGTTGTCACCCTTGAACACATTCTCCAGCCACAGGGCGACCTTGCCCGGTACGGCAAAGGGAATGACCTCGAAACCGAGCGCATCGCCCTGTGGATCCCTCAGGGCCAGCGGCGTCTCGAGCACCATCGGCAGGCGTTGCACGAACCGCGGATTGAGCACGTTGAAGATGGAGTTCCCGGCGAGCACGCCATGCACGCGAGGCGTGGCATAGAGATTGAACGCCTGCGACTCGCGCAGCGTGAGCAAGCCGGTGACGTGGTCCACATCGGCATTGGTCAATACCACCGCCTTGATGGGACTCGCGCGCAGCGCATCACGGGGATGCAGTACCGCGTTGTCGTTGAGCTGCTGGCGCAGGTCGGGCGAGGCATTGAACAATACCCAGCGCTCCCCGTCCGCCGATAC
>VGUA01000162.1 GCA_016874535.1 Gammaproteobacteria bacterium | reverse complement strand
TGGAATACCCGGGCCGCCACGCCCGCCTGCGAAGGCAAGCCCGGGTGCAATGCCGGCCAGCCGGCAGCGGCCACACTCATTCCCGGTGCCTTGTTCTCCGGCTCCATGGACGGGCACATGCGGGTATACGACCCTGCAACCGGCCGCGTGATCTGGGATTACGACACCCTGCGTGACTACACGACAGTCAATGGCGTGCCGGCCCATGGTGGTGCGATCAAGGGCGCGGGCGTGACCGTGGCGGATGGCTGGGTGTATTTTGGATCCGGGTATGGCCTGTGGGGCATGCCCGGCAATGTGTTCCTGGCCTTCGGACCTCCATGATCATCACCGGCCAGCGACTGCTGCGACGACAAACCGTTTCCAACCGTCAGGGAGCAGGCACATGATTTCGATTCTGGGGCGAGCCCGCATCGAGGCCTTACCCAAATTCATGGGCATGTTCTCCACCGGTGGTGCAGCCATGCGGCGCAAGCATGGCTCCTGTGGTGCGCAGGTCTTCAAGGTCTGTGCGGAGGAAGAAGAAGTCGTGCTGCTGTTCCAGTGGCGCAGTCGCGAGGATTTCGAGGGCTTCCTGGCGGACCCTGAGGTGAAGGCCGTGATGGCGTCCAGCGGTACCATCGGCAAGCCGGAGTTCACCTTCCTCGATCCGGTGGCGGAGCTGCCGGGTTGAGCACGTGTTGTGCCCCGGCAAAGGATGAAAGCAGACACGCCGATTCCCGGAGAAAGAACAGAAGATGAAGTCGATACCGTGGTCCCTGCTCGATCTGGCGCCTGTCGCAGAGGGCCAGACGCCTGCTGATGCCTTCCGCAACGCGCGCGATCTCGCCCAGCATGCAGAGCGCTGGGGCTATCGCCGTTACTGGCTGGCGGAGCATCACAACATGCCGGGCATCGCGAGTGCGGCCACTTCTGTGGTGGTGGGGCATGTGGCTGCCGGCACCTCGACGATCAGGGTGGGCGCAGGGGGCATCATGCTGCCCAATCACTCACCGCTCGCGATTGCAGAGCAGTTCGGAACATTGGAAACCCTGTTTCCGGGACGTATCGATCTCGCGGTGGGACGCGCGCCGGGGTCCGATCAGATCACGGCGCGTGCGCTGCGACGGGATCCGATGCAGGCGGCCGAAAGATTTCCCGACGATGTGCAGGAATTGCTCGCCCTGTTTGCGCCCGTGCAGCCCGGCCAACGGGTGCAGGCGGTGCCGGGTGGCGGTCTTGGTGTGCCGGTGTGGATTCTCGGGTCCAGCCTGTTCGGTGCCCAGCTCGCCGCAGCCCTCGGTTTGCCGTATGCCTTTGCGTCCCACTTTGCGCCCGAGGCCCTGCTGGATGCGGTGGCGCTCTATCGACGCTACTTCACCCCATCGCCCTTCCTCGCCAAGCCGCATGTGATGCCCTGCGTCGGCGTGTTCATCGCGCAGACGGATGCCGAGGCGCAGCGCCTTTTCAGCACCGCGCAGCAGCAGTTCACCAACCTGTTTCGCGGGGCACCCGGCAAACTGCAGCCACCGCGCGATGACATGGACAGCTACTGGACCCCGGGCGAGCGTGCGGGGGTGGAGCGCATGCTGCACTATGCCTGCGTGGGGAGCCGCGAGACTGCGGGCCGCCAGCTGTGGGACTTCATTGCGGCGACAGAAGCGGATGAAATCATGCTCACGGCCCAGATCCACGACCACAGGGCGCGCTTGCGGAGCTTCGAGCTGGCGGCGGAGATTCTGGAAGAATGCCAGCTCACCCGGCAGGTACGTTACGCCTGAGGGAAGTCGGCAAGACCGATATCGGGGAAACGTCGCGCGACGCGACAGTCAGCAACAGGGTATGTTCGAGTATCAGAAGCAGGCGATTGGTCCTGCATCAACTTCAGGAGAATGAAAATGGCGGGTGCTCTCAACAAGGTCATGGGCGGAGAAGCCGGCAGCGTGGCGCTGCTGCAGGTTCTGGCAGACAACAGCTTCGATTCAGTGCTGATCACGGATGCCTCGTCTGAGGGCCGGGTCATCTACGCCAACAAGGCGTTCAAGAAATTGACGGGACACGATCCCGCCGCCTTCATCGGCAAGACCCCGCGAATCTTGCAGGGTCCGGGCACCGACGCGAAAGTGATAGCGCGACTGTCGAGTGCGCTGAAAGCAGGCGGAAAGTTCGAGGGACGCGCCATCAACTACAAGAAGGACGGCACGCCTTTCATCATGTACTGGCGCGTACTGCCGATCAAAACGGGACGAAAGATTACCGCTTGGGCGGCAATCCAGCGCGAAGGCGCGTCCATCTGAACGCAGTCTGAAAAGAGGCATGCACAAGGTCGCAGTGATATGCGGCCTTGTGCTGAAGGCTTAAGTGCCCTGGCCCACAATCCCGAGCAGCGCCCCCAAATCCTCAATCACGTAGTCCGGCGCATGACGCGCCCGCCCGCTTTGCAGTGGCGGTTCGCTGCCGGGGTTCACGATGAGCGCGGTCTTCATGCCGACCCGGGCGGCACCATCTATGTCATGTTCCGGTGAGTCGCCCACGAACAGCACTTCGTGGGCCGAGAGCCCGGACTTCTCCAGACAGATCTCGAAGAAGCGGCGATGCGGCTTGCAGGATTGCGCCGCCTCCGAGCTGGTCCAGTGGTCCAGATATTCATGCAGGCCCTCACGCGCGACGATGGGCTCCAGCATGTCGTCGTCGATGTTCGAGACCACCGAGAGGTAAAGCCCGCGGGATTTGAGTCCGGCCAAGGTGGGATGACAGTCGGGCTTGATCTCCAGGCAGTCCCTCAGGCGCACCAGATGTTCCTGTTGGTACCAGTCACGCACCACTCCCGGCACGGGAGCCGACAGGCGCTCGAAACAGCGCGTGAACGTATCCAGAAAGAAATCCCGATGCAGATAGTATTCCCGCGTCGCGTAATGCTCGGTGGTGTCCTTCACCGCTTCGAGATACGCCTGCTTGATGGCATGCGGTGACTGGTCCGGTGCGATGCGTGCCGCCGCCTCCAGCAGCAGAGGGCCGTGAGTACGGTTGACCTGGTGATAGCTCACGAGGGTACCGCCGAGATCGAAAAAAACACCTTTGAACATCGTATGCAGTCTCTTGGCTGAGGGCGCTCAGGCCAGGGCCTTCACCACCACCTCGGTGGTGTCGCGGGAGAGCCCGGGGAGGGATTGGATGAGGCGCAGTGCCTCCCGGGCGTGTGCCTGTCGCCCGGTATCGAACTTGCGCCAGCGGTCGAAGGAGCGTGCGAGGCGCGCTGCAATCTGGGGATTGAGCGGGTCAAGCATCCTGATCTGCTCGGCCGCGAAGCGATAGCCACTGCCATCGGCAGCATGGAAGCGGGCGTGATTGCCTTGGCAGAACGCCCCGATGAGCGCCCGCACCTTGTTGGGATTGGTGATATCGAAG
>VGUA01000161.1 GCA_016874535.1 Gammaproteobacteria bacterium | reverse complement strand
GAACAGGCCGAGCACCAAGCCCGCTGCGCTGGCGAGCCAAAAGGAGTAGCGGAGCGGGAGGCGCTCGTCGAGCTTCAGCAACCAGACCGGCATGGGTGTCCTCCAAGTGGGGGCCCCATCGTAGTGGCTGTCGTCACGGATTTCGATGTGCGAGCTGCAAACATGCCTGGAACCAGCGGGCGCAGCGGACATTCCTGCTGCGCGCTGGCGCACGGAACAGGCCGCCCAAGGACAGAGCCTCCGATCGACTGGGCAAGGACCAACTGCTGCGAATCAAAGAACAGATGGTTTATCCTGCCTGCCGTCGAATAACGTTTCCGCCACGGCGGACAGGGGTCCTGTTCACATGAAGATTGCCAGCATCTTCACGGTGCCACGCAGCCGGGAAAAGGTCTGGGACCTGTTCCAGGATGTGCCGCGAGTTGCGTCAAAACCTCGGCAGCGTTGGCTTTGAGATAGCTGATGGGCTTGACTTGTGATGAGTAGCGCATGGCTGTGCTCCGGACTTGAATAAGACTGAATATAGTCCTTTTATAGTCCGACGATAAGGTGTGGAGATGGCCTCAGGTCCTGGCGAATTCGTCTTCATTCCGCAGGCACGTCAGAACCCACCCTGTACCCCATCGCCCGGTAGCCACGCTGGTGCTTGTCCCACATCCGCAGCAACGCCGGATGGCCGGCGTCGTCGCATCGCTCCGCGATGCTCCTCCAACCCGGAACGCAGGTGCTCATCCGTGCCGCGCCGTATAAACAGCAAAGGCCACACAAGGTGGCCTTTGCTGTTTATTTGGTGGAGGTCGAAGCCTGATGATTGATCCGATGGAAACCTTTGTGCCCCTGACGTTCCGACGCCGGGGCGTCCAGCGCGTGGTCACCGACGAGCGCAGCGTCCACGATGTGACATTGGTCGACGGTGTGGCACGGGCCTTCTACTGGCAGCACCTGCTGGACACCGGCGCGATGCAGAGCGGGTCGGCCATCGCCCGCGCCGAGAAACTGCACCACTCGGTGGTCAACGAACTGCTGCGACTGACCCTGCTGGCCCCCGACATCATTGAGCAGTTCATGGCGGGCGAGCAGCCACGGCGGCTGACGCTGATGTGGTTTCAGCGAAACCGCCTGATGGTCGATTGGCAAGCCCAGCGCCAGCTCATGGCCACCTTCGAGGAGGACGTATGAGCAAGAAGCACCGGGGCCACGCCAAGGGCGACCCAGTGACGTATCAGACGCAGCTGCCCGCTGGCGGCGTGCAGATGGAGACCTTCCTGCCCTGGACGCTGGTGCGCCGGGGTTTGAAGAAGCAGGTCATCACGCCGCTGGACGCGCCGCAGGAGTTTCTGGACGAGGCCCTCCGTGAGCGGCAGGTGCGTGAGATGGCGCAGGACACCCCTTTGCTGCGGGCGCTCGGCCTCGCACACCACTGGCAGCGCCTGTTGGACGAAGGACGATTCAGTTCCATGACCGAGATCGCGGCGGCCGAGGGCATCGACGTGACGCAGGTTCGCAGAATCATGAGGCTGACTGTGCTAGCCCCGGATGTGATAGAGCGACTGACTTCCCCTTCAATCGCCGTAATGGAACAGGTCATGCGTAGATCATGGCCGATCAACTGGTCGGAACAAGAGGCATCGCTTTTCAATGGCTCTTGAAAACACAAGGCGGGGGAAAGTCTGCCACCAATCAAGACATCCGATCTGATGCCTTGGCGAGATAAAACCACTCTTGATCTACCACCGCTGCCGGATTGGGAAAAACGATCCAACCATCATGGTCGGCGGTCAGTACGGTACCGTCATGGCGGTGGGCGATCACGTCTCCACGCTGAACAGGCGCGAAACTTCGCCAGGCTTGGGTAAATGCATCTTCCTCATGCAGGCGGTCGATGACACGATAAAGCTGGATGATCTCGCGGTGGGCCGCAGGTACCGGAGCGACATCGTCCACCATATCCAGATGCGCCAGCGTGTTGCGGATGGCCGAGTAAGCAATCTGGGGGGCTCGTTCTTCTTCGTGCTGACCACACTCCAGGGTGATCGCAATGCCCCCGCAGCGCCGCATGGTTTCTGTTGTTCCCGCGCCGTAATCGACACTCGCCTCGGCGCCACGCGCCTGCCGATCCTTCACGCCTTGGGCATAAGTTTCCAGCCAGCCTTCGACAAAGCGGCCTACGCCCAAACGCAATGCCAGCGTCTCTTCCTCACTCGCTCTGGAGAAAGGTTCGATCTCGCCACGGTTGTCGCGTGGGCCAATCAGCGCGAACGGCGTGCCGGGCGTGTGGAAGGAATGCAAATCGAGCAACACATCGTGCGATTGCAGCAATGGGCATAGCACGTTGGAAATGCGGTCTTCGAAATCCTGCGGCGTATCTGTCATCCGCATACTGCGGTTCAGATTGCGATCACCATGGCGGCGCTTGAGTTGGTAGGCAAGCGGATTGGTGATGGGTACCAAGGTCAGACTGCCGCGCTTGATGCGCATACTGCCAAGCTCGATTTCGGCGATCAAGCGGCGAATCGCCAAGGTGCCGCAGACCTCGTTGCCGTGCACAGCACCCAGCACAATCAGCTTCGGGCCGTCCTGCAAGCTGACAAACTGATGAATGGAAATACCGGTTGGAATGGGCAAGTCAGACACGTTGAACTCGCCTCATAAGATCGTGGGGTTCGGCGCATCGCCGTACACCAGGTTGGGATCGAAGGTCTTCTCAGCTTCCGCATAGCGAATCCTGCCTGTTTGCAGCTCGACGGTGCGGTAGAAGCAGCTGCGGTAGCCGACGTGGCAGCTGGCGGGCGCGGCATGTTTGCCCGCTGACAACGACACGCGCAGCCACACCGCGTCCTGGTCGTCGTCGATGCGCATTTCGACCACACGCTGCACCAAGCCACTGGTGGCACCCTTGTGCCACAACACTTTGCGGCTACGGCTCCAGTAGTGGGCCTCCCCGGTAAGGATGGTTTTTTCCAGAGCGTCGCGGTTCATGTAACCCAGCATCAGCACCTCGCCGCTGCTGGCATCGGTCGTCACGCAGGCGATGAGTCCGTCGCCATCAAACTTTGGGGCTAGATCATGCCCTTCCTCGACCTGCTCGACCGATGTACGTGGCGCGAAACTGAGGGCGTCAGTGACAGGGCTTTGATCGGTTGGATTGCTCATGAGTTTTCTCCTTGAATGTCGGTATCAAATACCGGCTGCGCTTGCGCCGGATGCCTCGAGGAAGCGGATCGTTCGGCCTAGCGGTGTGCCAAGCAAGTGCTCGTCGCGCACGACGACCTCGCCGCGAATGACGGTGTGGATGGGCCAACCGGTAACGGTCATGCCGTCGTAGGGTGTCCAGCCTGCGCGGCTGGCGATCCAGTCGTTGTGTATCGTGCGTTGTGCGGCAGATCGACTAG
>VGUA01000160.1 GCA_016874535.1 Gammaproteobacteria bacterium | reverse complement strand
CGCGAAGAAGAACAGCGCTTCGATCAGCTCTTCGCGAGCTTCTTTCACGGCACGGAAGGTGGCCGCCCTTGGCATTCGCGGATCCGCGGGGAATCCATGCAGGGCAGCCTCGGTCATCACTACAAGACGCTCGATCAGGACGTCGTCACCGCGGCGGAAAGTTTCAGTGCCGATGAGACGAATCAGGGGCTCGATCTCGCCACCCGCTGGGACGAGCGGGCACCTCCACTGGAGCAGGTCATCCGGGAGCTTGCGCGGCATCTTGCCCATCGCCCCTCGCGTCGCGTGGAACTCGCCAGGCGTGGTGCGCGCATAGACCTGCGCCGGAGCCTGCGTCGTAATGCGCGGCATGGCATGGATCTGTTGCAACTGGCGCGGGTGTCACGCCGCACCCGCAAGACCCGCATCGTGATGCTCTGCGATGTGAGCGGCTCGATGGACGCTTTCAACCCCTTCCTGCTGCGCCTGATGCTTGGACTGCAGCAGGCTTTGCCCCGCTCACGAACCCTGGTCTTCAGTACCCATGTCACCGAGATCACCGCCCTGCTCCGTCGGCGCAGTGTGGAGGAGACCCTGCGTGAAGTGGGTGATACTGTGCGTCACTGGTCCGGGGGCACGAATATCGGCGGGGCGCTGGCCACACTGAACCGTGGCGTGCTGCGCGAAGGGGGCGCGAGCAGCACCGTGGTGATGGTGATCAGCGACGGCTACGACAACGGCGAGACCGCGCTCATCGATCAGGAGATGCGCGCCCTGCGCCGGCGCGCGAGCGCGGTGGTGTGGATCAATCCCATGTACGGGGCCTCCACTTTCCAGGTGCGCGCCGCCGGCATGAAAGCCGCGCTGCCGCACGTTGATCACTTTCTGCCGGCCTTCGATGCCCGTTCCCTGCATGTGCTGGTGCAGGCCTTGCGCCGGCTGTGACTTCTGGTCGGGCTTGCGTGTGGAGGATTCCGGTGTAGGCTGGCAGCGGCCTGCGGTAACCCCGCCATCATTCCTGACGGAGAGAGCAAGACCATGTCGAGATTCATCCTGCCTTCACTCATCGCTTGTGCCATGAGCCTACCCGCCCTCGCGGCGGAGCCCGAGAACACCCTCTACATGGAAGTCTCCAGTGGCGGTCGCGTGGTGATCGAATTACTGCCGGATCTGGCGCCGGGGCATGTCGCGCGCGCCAAGCAACTCAGCCGCGTAGGTTTTTATGATGGCGTGGTGTTCCATCGGGTGATCGAGGGTTTCATGGCGCAGACCGGTGACCCCACGGGCACCGGAACCGGCGGCAGCGAGGAGCCGGATCTCAAGGCCGAGTTCAGCGACTATCCCTATCGCCGTGGCACCTTGGGTGCCGCACGGAGCCAGGATCCCGATTCCGCCAACTCCCAGTTCTTCATCTGTTTCACCGATGAAGGCTGCAGCTTCCTGACCGGTCAATACACGGTCTATGGTCAGGTCATCGAAGGCATGGAATTCATCGACAAGGTGGCCAAGGGCGGGCCCCCGACCAAACCGGATCGCATCGTGAAGATGACGGTTGCTGCCGATGTGGCGAAAGCCTCGAAGAAGGGCGCCGACTGACACACCGGACGCACGCGGTAACTGCCGCGCGCGTCCTCCTCGAAGCTGCCCGCGGGCCGCACTACTCGCGGTTCAGCAGCACCAGCTTGCCCATCTGCTCCGCGTCAAACATGCGCTGATGGGCCTCGGCCGCCTCTTCCAGGCGGAAGGTGCGGTCCACTACCGGTTCGATCCGGTGGTGGTTGATGAAGTCCACCATCGCCGCGAATTCCTCGGGCCGGCCCATGGTCGTGCCCTGGATGCGAATCTGGCGGAAGAACAATTTCGCCATCTCCAGCCCCTCGGGCGGATTGCCCAAGGTCGCGCCGTAGAAAATGTACCGGCCACCATTGTTGAGCGTGTTGAGTGCGAGGTTCATGCCAGGGCCACCGGCGCTGTCGATGATGATGTCGATGCCACCGCTCATCTGGCGGATGGCCTTGTCCCAGCCTTCCTCGCGATAATTGGCGCCGCCGGCGGCGCCCAGCCCTTGGGCGGCGGCGAGCTTCTCGGCGCTGCCACTCGTCACATAGACCTCCGCGCCGTGATAACGCGCCCACAGCAGCGCGAAGGTGGCTGCGCCCCCGCCGATACCGGTGACCAGCACCTTGTGACCGCGCTGCACTTCACCGTGCGTGACAAGTGCGCGCCAGGCCGTGAGGCCCGCCAACGGGAAGGTGGCAGCCTGGGCCCAGGACAAATGCCCGGGTTTCGGCAACACGTCATGGGCGGAAACGCAGATGAATTCCGCAAAAGTGCCTTGATCCGGCATGCCGAGCACCCGGAAGTTCGCCCCGCCACAGCGCGGATCAGTCCCCCAGTCGCGCGCGGGATAGATCACCACCTCGCGACCGACGAGACCGGCATCCACGCCCTCGCCCACCGCATCGATGATGCCCGCACCGTCCGAGCCGCCAATCGAGGGCAGCTTGATGCGTGGATAGGCACCCACCGTGATCCAGACATCGCGCCGATTGAGTGCCGAGGCCTGCAAGGCTACCCGCACCTCGCCAGCCGCGGGCTCAGGCATCGGCACTTCCTGCACCTGCACCGCTCGCGGCCCCGCGAGTTCTCCGAGCACCACGGCGCGCATGATCAGCGTCCCTGGAAGCGCGGCGCGCGCTTCTCCGCAAAGGCGCTGATGCCCTCGCGGGCATCGTGAGTGTCGCGAGTGAGGTTGGCGATGCCGCGGGTTTCGTATTCCATCTGGGTCTCGAGGCCGGAATGGAAGCTGTCCAACAGCAAGCGCTTGACCGAGCCATAGGCCTGGGTTGGGCCATCGGCCAATTTGCGGGCAATCGCCTGCGCGCGCGGCAGCACTTCCTCGTCGGCCACCACTTCAGTCACCAGACCGAGCGCGAGTGCCTGCGCCGCATCGTAGCGGGGATTGAGCAGCATCATCTCCTTGGCCTTCAGGGTGCCCACGATGCGCGGCAGGAAGAAGCTGCTGCTGCCATCAGGGGAAACGCCAATGCCCGTGTAGGCCATGGTGAATTTGGCGGAGCTCGCGGCGATCACCACATCCCCTGTCAACATGATGGAGAGCCCGGCGCCCGCAGCTGTGCCATTTACGGCGACGATGAGCGGAGCGTTCATGCGCTGGAAGCGCGCGATGGCGGCGTGCAGGTAAGTGGTCATGCTGCGCATCAGCTCGTTCACGCCGTCGCCGGCGGCCGCGAAGCTGACCACATCCCCGCCCGCGCAGAACATCTTGCCGGTGGCGGTCAGGATCACCGCCCGGATGGCGGGGTTGGAATCGCAGTGCGTGGCCACCGTGTGCAGATCCTGCGACATGCGCAGGCTGAGCGCGTTGGCCTCGGTCGGTCGATTGAGCGTGATGGTGGCGA
>VGUA01000159.1 GCA_016874535.1 Gammaproteobacteria bacterium | reverse complement strand
CGGGCCGCAGCACGTGCTTGGCGACCACCGACTTGCCCATCACGGTGACGTCGTTGCAGATCTCCAGATGACCGGTCACACCCACCTGACCGGCCAGGGTCACCCGGTCACCGAGATGCGTGCTGCCGGAGATCCCGGTCTGGGCCACGATGAGGCATTGCTCTCCCACCTGGACGTTGTGCGCAATCATCACGAGGTTGTCCACCTTCGTTCCGCGCCCGACCCGCGTGGCGGTGAAGCGCCCGCGGTCGATGGTGGTGTTGGCGCCGATCTCGACATCGTCCTCCAGAATGACATTGCCCAACTGGGGAATCTTGATGTGGCGGCCGTCGCGTTCGAGGAAACCATACCCATCGCCACCCACCACCGCACCCGGTTGCAACACCACACGCTGGCCGAGCACGCTGTCTTCGCGCACCACGGCATTCGGATGAATGATGCAATCGTCGCCCAAGGTCGCCCGGTTCATGACGACCACGCCGGGCTGGATGACACAGCGCGCACCGATGCGTACCTGCTCACCGATGACGACATGCGCGCCCACGATGCTGCCCTCACCGATGACTGCGGTGGGATGGATGACCGCGCTGGGGTGGATTGCCCGTGCCTCCGCATAGGCAAGGCGCGAGGGCTCGAAGAGCCGGGCCAACTCCACGATGGCGAGATCAGGATCGGGATGCAGCAGGCAGTGCTTGCCTTCCAGTGCATGCTCCGGCCGGGTGATGAAAGCGGGGATCCGCGAGGCCAGCGCCGCGCGCCGCTGGCTCGGCTTGCCGACAAAGGACAGGGTGCCGGGGAGATCATCACTCAGGCCACAGAGACCCCCGATTTCGAACATCGGATCGCCCGCCAGCGTGGCGCCGACATGCGCCGCCAAGTCCCCGAGTCTGCGCACGCGCTCTCCCCCTGTTGCCTGTCGATGGGTAAGAATAGCCCCCGTCAGTGGCGATACCGCGACTGGCAGGCCTGAACCCGGCCGCACTATCGAGTAACGGGAGAGACAGTGTCAAACGCAAAGAAACGCTCGACCACCACATCGTCCAAGACCAGAAGCCGGGATACGGCAGCGGGCACGGTCGCGGCCTCCGCGAAAGTCACCAGCCCCGGCGCGGACCGGATTTCCCTCATCCTGGCCAGTCTGGGCTTGCTGCTCTCGCTCTATCTGCTGGCCAATCACCAGATCGATGGCCTGCCCGGATGCGCCGCCGGGGGTGGTTGCGATCGGGTGCAGCAGAGCCCTTGGTCCATGCTCTGGGGCTATCCCGTGGCAGCTTGGGGGGCGGCAACCTATCTCTTGCTGCTGGGGCTGGCGGTGTGGCCCAAGCGTCGAGCGGGCGTAGCGGCGCTGCCCGTGGTGGCCACGATCGGCTTCGCCATCAGCGCCTATCTCACCTCGATCACTTGGCACGAGCTCAAGGCCTGGTGCCCGTGGTGCCTGGCCTCTCTGGCTCTCATCACCGTTCTGTCCGTACGTGGCTGGCTGCGGAGTGAAGCCCTGTTGCGCCCGTGGCTGGGGATCCTTGCCATACTGGTATCGGCTGGCGCCATCACCCTCGTCCATCAGGCCCAAGGCGGAGGCATCCGCACGACCTCCGGCCTCACGCCTCGGGTACTGCAGGAATTGGCCGACCATCTCCGGGATTCAGGCGCCCGTTTCTACGGCGCCTCCTGGTGCGGCGCCTGCGCGGGTCAGAAAGCCGTCTTCGGCAGCGCGGGTGAGGCGTTGCCCTACGTCGAATGCTCGCCCCATGGTCCGGGCACGCCGCAGAGTACGGACTGCCTCATGGCCGAGATCAGGACCTATCCGACCTGGGTCATCCGTGGCAGCAAGCGGCCGGGGGCGCTGACGCCCGAGCAACTCGCGGGCCTGTCCGGCTTCACACTGCCGCCAAAGCAGGACCAGTGAGCCGAAAGGTCAACCTTCCCCCTCCGCCCCGGCTGCTCAAGGATCCGGGGCACTTCCTCAGTCTGGGAGGGGGGAGCGGCCTCATGCCCTTCGCCCCCGGCACCTGGGGCAGCGTGCTCGGCGTGCTCCTTGCCTGGGGCCTTGGAGGCGTTCCAGCGGTAATGTTCTGGGGGGTGGTCGGGTTCATGGCGATTGTCGGAATCCCGCTTTGCGATCGCACCGGGCGTGTCCTGGGGCAGGTGGACCATGGCGCCATCGTCTGGGATGAAGTCGTGGGCGTGATGGTTGCGGTGGGCTTGGCCGCTGGCACAGGCCTGCCCGCGGGCTCAGGTTCGGGCGGGATGACGCCGCTAACCCTGTTGGCCGCCTTCGTGCTGTTCCGTATTCTCGACATCACGAAGCCTTGGCCCATAGGCCTGCTCGAACGCCGTCTGGGCGGCGGGTGGGGTGTGATGGCCGATGATCTGGCTGCCGGCGTGGTGGCCGGACTCGTGCTGATGCAGCTGGATCCAGGAAGATTTTTCAGCAGCCCATGACCTTCAAGCCGCAGCAGATTCTCGCCGCCTGTGTCGTGCTCCCGGTGCTCTGGTGGGGGGATGTGCGCCCGGTCCACGCGGATATCTACAAGTACGTTGACAAGTACGGCCGGGTCTATCTCACCGATCGCCCCGAGCACGCAGGCTACAAGCGCCTGGTGCGGACCTGGAAGGGGTGGTCGCAGTCGCGGGGAGCGGCGTCCGTCAATTACCGCCTGCTCGCGGCCAACCGCAAGCGTTTCAGTCGCACCATTGCACAGGCGGCGCTGGAGCGCGCCCTGCCGACGGCGCTGGTGCATGCGGTGATCACGGCCGAGTCGGCCTATGACCCGGACGCCATTTCCACCGCCGGAGCGGTTGGCCTGATGCAGCTGATGCCGGCCACCGCCGAGCGCTATGGCGTGCGCAACCGGCGGGACCCGGTTGCGAACATCGCCGGCGGAACGGAATACCTCAAGGATTTGCTCGGCATGTTCAACAACGACCTCGTGCTCGCCATTGCCGCCTACAACGCGGGGGAGGGTGCGGTCCTCAAACACGGGCGGAAAATTCCGCCCCATGAAGAGACCCAGACCTACGTCAAGCGGGTGCTGAAGTTCTACGACGACTACAAGAAGATGTCGTTGTAGGTTGGCCCGGCGCCCGACCTATTCGTCCGTCACGCACCCTTCGGAAGCGGACTTCACCGTCTTGATGAATTTGTAGAGCGTACCGCGGGTGACCTTGTAGGGCGGCATTGACCAGGCCGCACGGCGAGCGGCCATCTCGGCCTCAGGCAGTGCCACATCGAGACGGCCCTGGGCTGCATCGATGGTGATGACATCACCACTGCGGATGAGTGCGATGGGCCCGCCAAGCTGGGCTTCGGGTACCACGTGGCCCACAATGAAGCCGTGCGAGCCGCCCGAGAAGCGACCGTCGGTAATCAGTGCGACGGCGTCGCCCAGTCCTGCCCCCATCAAGGCCGAGGTCGGGGTGAGCATCTCCGGCATCCCGGGTCCGCCCTGGGGGCCTTCGTAGCGAATCACCACCACGTCGCCCTTGGTGATCTCCTTCTGCTCCAGTGCCTTCAGC
>VGUA01000158.1 GCA_016874535.1 Gammaproteobacteria bacterium | reverse complement strand
GGGAGAGGCGAGGGGCCTCATTGCGGTGTGCTTTGCGGAGGATCCAACCTCGGAAGACGCGGTGGCGCTGCTTGCCTCATGGGGTTTCAGGGGCGTGATGCTCGATACCGCACAGAAGACCGGTGGTGGCTTGAGGCAGCGCCTCTCGCCGATGCAAATCGCCGCTTTCGTGACCGCTGCGCGCCGGCACGGTTTGCTCGTGGGGCTGGCCGGCAGCCTGTCTGCCGACGATGTTGCTCCGCTCGTGGCGCACGCACCCGACTACCTCGGCTTTCGTGGCGCCCTGTGTGAAGAAGGACGCGCGTCCGCACTCAGTGAGGCGCGGGTGCGGGCAATCAAGAATCTGCTTGCTCCGCCATCTGCAACCCATCCCGCTTCCATTCAAGAGGAGAACTCTCATGGCCTGGCGTGAACGCAAATCGGAAAAGGTCTACAGCGAGCCCGAAATCGAGGAGAAGCTGGCAGCCAGCTTGCCGAAGTGGAGCTACAAGGAAGGCTGGATCCGGCGCACCTACAAGACCACGGGCTGGAAGGGCACCTTGATGGTGGTCAACACCGTCGGCCATCTTGCCGAGGCCGCCTGGCATCACCCGGATCTCACGGTCTCCTATGCCTTCGTCACCGTGAAGCTGCAGAACCATGCCGCCAAGGGCATCACCGACAAGGATTTCGAACTGGCGCACAAGATCGAAGAAGTCGTGACGTGGCAGCCAGCGCTCGATGAGGCCGGTGCGTTGGAAGGCACCCCTGAGGATCCGCGCTTCAAATATCTGAAGTACGACTGAGAGGCGGAGCTTCCGTCTTTGCGGTAATCCGGCAGTCGCCCGCTCACTGAGTGCCACCTTGGCACGAGCGGGCGTTGGTGCCCTGGCCTGATCAGTCCTCGGATGTGGGACCCGACGAGTCACCCATCGGGTGGCCCAATGGGTGCCGGATCCAGCTGCCGGATTTGCCGCCGTGCTTCTCCATGAGCCGGATCCCCTCCATGCACATGCCGCGATCGACCGCCTTGCACATGTCGTAAATCGTCAGCAGTGCAATCTGTACCGCCGTCAGCGCTTCCATCTCCACGCCGGTCTGTCCGCGGGTTTCGACCGTAGCGGTGCAGTGCACGGCCGAGGCTGCGGTCTGCAGTTCAAAATCCAGCGCCACGCGAGTCAGCGCCAGTGGATGACACAGCGGAATGAGCTCGCTGGTTTTCTTGGCGGCCATGATGCCCGCAATGCGTGCGATGCCGAGCACATCCCCCTTGCGATGGGTGCCGGCGGCGATCATGGCCAGCGTTTCCGCCTCCATGGTGATGCGGCCCTCGGCGATGGCCTGTCTGGATGTGATCTCCTTGTTCCCCACGTCCACCATGTGGGCTTGGCCGTGTTCGTCGAAATGCGTGAATCCGGACATGTGCGGGCGTCCCCTGTGTTCTGCGTCGTCGGTGCGGGCACCGAGGGGCGCACGTCACCAGAGGGCTGCCATTGTCGCGGGTGGCCGCGCGGCTGTCATGACGCTTGGCGGGCATGGCGACTTGCAGTAACGTGTGTAGAAACATTGTTTATACAGAGACGGAGATGCAAATCAGGGTCAGGAAATGGGGCAACAGCGCCTCGGTGCGCATCCCGGCGAGTCTGATGGAGTCCGTTCATCTGAAACTCGACGATGCGGTGGACATGCGGGAGGAAGATGGGCGCATCGTCATCACGCCCATCCTGCACCGGGAGGAAGTCTTGCTCGAGGATCTGCTGGAAGCCATCGCCCCCGAGAATCTGCATGGGGAGACAGACAGCGGACCGCCCGTGGGTCGGGAAGCGCTCTGATGGCTTCGCGCTATGTGCCGGACGAAGGAGATGTGGTCTGGCTGCAGTTCAATCCGCAGGCGGGACATGAACAGGCGGGGCACAGACCGGCCCTGGTGCTCAGTCCGGCGCCTTACAACGGGAAGACCGGATTGATGCTCTGCTGTCCCATCACGACCCAAATCAAGGGGTATCCCTTCGAGGTGCCGCTGGCGGGCGCCCGCGCCGGTGTCGTGCTGGCGGACCAGATCAAGAGTCTGGACTGGCGGGTGCGCAAGGCTATGCGCAAGGGTCGCGCAAGCCCAGAGGTTCTGTCCGCGGTCCGGGCGAAGGCCAGGGCATTGATCGGGGCGGTGAACTGACTCGGCTCTGGCAGACTCCTGCCAACTCGAAAGCTTGATTACACTCCCAAAATGGGAGAAAGTGCGAATCATGAGGGTGACCGCTCGCGGCAGTCTGCAGCGCTTCTGGAGCCGGCCAGGATGCGGGGACGCGAGAGGACCGTTGCACAGCTGGTATGAAGAGGCGACCAAGGCGCAGTGGCGCAGCCCTCAGGACATCAAACGACGCTACCCTCATGCGAGTATCTGCGGGAACAACCGGGTGGTTTTCAACGTGGGCGGCAACAAATACCGCCTGGTCGTGGAAGTGCAATACCGGGCTGGAATAGTGTGGATCAAGTTCGTGGGTACCCACGAGGAATACGATCGCATCGACGTGGAGACAGTGAATGCCTGTTAAACCCATACGCTGTGAAGAAGATCTCAGGAAGGCTTTTCGTCGGCTTGCGAACCTGTTCCAGGCGCCGGAGAACACGCCACAGGCGGATGAGCGCGAAGTGCTGGTTACGCTCATCGAGGCCTATGAACGGCAGCATCACGATTTCGGCCCTCTCGATCCCGTGGAGGCCATCAAGTTCCGGATGGAGCAGGAGGGGCTGACTCCCGGCGATCTGGAACGCTACATCGGGCCCAGTGGGCGTGTCTCCGAAATACTGAACCGGAAACGTCCCCTGAGCTTGCGCATGATCAAGCGGCTGCATGAAGGCCTGGACATCCCCTACGAGAGCCTGCTGGCGGAACCTGTTTGAATCTGTCTGAAGTATCAATTGCTTCCTCCACGCAATACAGAGCCCCAGCATGAACAAGGTCACCGTCAAACTGTTCGCGAGCCTTGCCGAGACGGAAGGGTGGCGCGAGCGTATCTGCGAGGTGGGAAACGGCGTGACCGCAGCCGCGTTGTGGACCATCGTCACCGGGCATTCGCAGCTTCCGCCGCGCATGCTGTGCGCGATCAACATGGAATACCGTCCGCTCGAGACGGTTCTGGGCAGTGGAGATGAAGTGGCCTATTTCCCTCCTGTGACCGGAGGCTGAGATGCGCGTCCTCATCAAGCCCGAAGCCTTCGACCCATACGCGGAATTGCGCGCCTACGAGCGCGCGACATTCGCGAGCGCCGGGGCCTTTGGTGCCACCGCAAGCTTTGTCGGCACCATGCGCGATTTCAACGAGGGCGACGAAGTACGCGGCATGGTGCTGGAGCACTACCCCGGCATGACCGAGCGACACCTGGAACACATCTGCGCGCAGGCGGCCGCGCAGTGGACCTTGCTGGAAACACTGGTCGTGCATCGCGTGGGAGCCATCGAACCGGGTGAGGCTATCGTGCTGGTTGCGGTCTGGTCCGCCCATCGCGCCGAGGCCTTCGAGGCCTGTCGCCACATCATGGAAGATCTGAAAT
>VGUA01000157.1 GCA_016874535.1 Gammaproteobacteria bacterium | reverse complement strand
GCTGCGGTGCGCCGCACGGCCTCGTGCAGGCGCCAGCGGGCGATTTCCGCGTGGTTGCCACTCAACAGCACCGGAGGAACGGCTTGTCCGTCGATCACCTCGGGCCGGGTGTAGTGCGGGAAATCGAGCAGACCGTCCATGAAGGAATCACAGCGCGCGGACTCTGGATCGCCCATGACACCTGGAATCAGGCGAATCAGGGCGTCCATGAGCACCAACGCCGGCAATTCGCCGCCGGACAGCACGTAGTCGCCTATCGACCATTCGGAATCGATATCCCGTTCCACCAGGCGCTCGTCTATGCCCTCATATCGTCCCGCCACGAACACGAGATGCGGGAACTCGAGCAGCGCTGGCAGATGGTGCTGTTCCAGCCTGCGTCCCTGGGGGCTGAGATGGATGACATGGCACCCGGCAATCGCGCGCGCGCCTCGCGGATCGCTGCCCGCAAGGGCGCGACCTGCATGACCATGCCGGGACCACCGCCATAGGGCACGTCATCCACGGTGCGGCGGGAATCAGAGGTGTAGTCCCGCAGCTGGCTGGCTTCGATGACGAGTTGTGACTGGTTGACTGCCTTGCGGGCGAGACCGATGCCGGCAAAAGTGGCAATGAGTTCCGGGAACAGGGTGAGCACACAGAAGGTGCGCGGAGTCACTCCGGTTCCTGCCAGTCGACTTCGATGAGGCCGCCCGCCCGATCGACGTGCATCACATACACGCCCTGCACGAAAGGGATCAGCGTCTCACCAGACTCTCCCCGAATCACGAGCACATCGTGATCGCCCGCCTCCACCAGCCGCACCACACGGCCGAGGTCGCGTTGCTGGCTGTCACGCACGGACATGCCGATCAGGTCGGCCCAGTAGTATTCGTTTCGCGCGAGCCTCGGCAGGGCGGAACGAGCCACCGCGATCTGCTGCCTGAGCAGCGCCTCGGCGGCTTCGCGCGTATCCACGCCCTCGAGCCTGGCCAGCAGGTTTGGTCCCTGCGCGCGGCTGCCCGTGACCTTGACCGACCTCCAGTCGCCAGGTTCACCGAGTAGCCAAGTCTTGTAGCCGAGTAGATTGGCGCGGGGCCGGGTGTGGGAATGGATCTTGAGCCAGCCGTGAACGCCGAACACGCCTGCCACCTGCCCCATGATCAAGGGCTCCGGTGAATTACCGTCGGTGGTTTTGGCCAGCTCGGACTGCTCTGGAGGTTGGATTGGAGGCATCAAGACAGAGCCGGCAGAGCGGATTCAAGGTCAAGGACGGGGAGAGCTCCCCGTCCTTGCGCGACACCTGAGTGGTCGCGCGGGGTCAGCACACGCTCAGGCGGCGGTCGCTGCGAACTGCTTGACCAGGCGGGCGACGCGATCGGACGGCTGCGCGCCGGTGCCAATCCAGTAGTCGTAGCGTTCACGGGCGATCTGGAAGGGAACGTCCTGCTTGACCGCAATGGGGTTGAAGAACCCGATTCGTTCAATGAAACGGCCATCGCGCTTGCTGCGGCTGTCCGTCACCACCACGTGATAGAACGGTCGAGCCTTGGCACCGCCGCGTGAGAGTCTGATCGTGACCATCGTGTCTAACCTTCGTTGCGTTTGTCTGCTGAAAATGACGTCGCTTCAACGTCGTGCTGCCCGACCCTGCCCAGGGCCGAACACGGCGCTCACTGCTCGTCCACGGCCTTCATGCTGAGGCGGATTCTGCCCTGCTTGTCCACTTCCAGCACCTTGACCCTGACCGTGTCGCCTTCGCGCAGCTTGTCGCTGACGTTCTCGACCCGTTCATGGGAGATCTGGGAGATGTGCACCAGGCCATCCTTGCCGGGCAGGATATTCACGAAAGCACCGAAATCCATCAACTTCTGGACCCGGCCCTCATAGATGGCACCCACCTGCACATCGGCGGTGATCGCTTCCACCCGGCGCTTGGCTTCCTGGCCGGCCGCAAAGTCGACGGAGGCGATCTTGACCGTGCCATCGTCCGTGATGTCGATGGTGGTGCCGGTCTCCTCCGTGATCTGGCGGATGGTGCTGCCACCTTTGCCGATGACATCGCGAATTTTGTCCGGATCTATCTTGATGGTGATGATGCGAGGGGCGTATTCCGACATCTCGGTGCGGGGCGTTGCCAGCACCTGGTTCATGCAGTCGAGGATATGCAGGCGACCATGCTTGGCCTGGGCCAGGGCGGTTTCCATGATCTCGCGCGTAATGCCGTTGATCTTGATGTCCATCTGCAGCGCGGTGACACCATTGGCCGTGCCCGCCACCTTGAAATCCATGTCACCGAGGTGATCTTCGTCGCCCAGGATGTCGGACAGCACGACATAGTCGCGATCCGCCATGATGAGGCCCATCGCGATGCCCGCCACAGGCGCGGTGAGCGGCACGCCGGCATCCATGAGTGCGAGGCTGGTACCACAGACCGAAGCCATGGAGCTGGAGCCGTTGGATTCGGTGATCTCGGACACCACGCGCACCGCGTACGGGAAACGGCTCATGTCCGGCATCACGGCCTGGATGCCGCGCTTGGCCAGACGGCCATGACCGATTTCACGGCGCTTGGGCGAACCCACGCGACCCACCTCACCCACGGAGAAGGGGGGGAAGTTGTAGTGCAGCATGAAAGGTTCGCGGCGCTCGCCTTCGATGGCATCGATGATCTGAGAGTCGCGCTCCGTGCCGAGGGCGGTCACAACGAGAGCCTGCGTTTCACCGCGGGTGAACAGGGCGGAGCCGTGGGTGCGGGGGAGCAGGCCCACTTCCACGTTGATCGCCCGCACGTCGGCCTTGCCGCGTCCATCGATGCGTGGCTTGCCGGCCAAGATGTTGCCGCGAACGGTGTCATATTCGAGTCCGCCGATGGCGGCACTCACTTGCTGCGCTGTCCAGGCCGGAGTCTCGCCTGCGGTGAGGGCGGCGAGGGCTTCCTGGCGGAGCGCCGAGAGCCGGTCCCGACGCTTCAGCTTGTCGATGATGAGGTAGGCCTCGGCGAAGGCCGCGCCGAACCCGTTCTTGAGCGCGGCGTTCAGTTCGGTATTGTCAGCCGGCGGCTGCCAGTTCCAGGATTTCGGCTGCTCCTTGGCCACCAGCTCGTGAATGGCGTTGATGGCGGCCTGTGACTGGGTGTGCCCGAACACCACGGCACCGAGCATGACCTCTTCGGAAAGCTGGCGGGCCTCGGATTCCACCATCAACACGGAACTTGCCGTGCCGGCGACCACAAGGTCGAGCTCCGAGTCATCGAGCTCGGAGAAGCTGGGATTGAGCAGGTACTCGCCGTTGCGGTACCCGACACGGGCCGCGCCGATCGGACCCTGGAAGGGCATGCCGGAAAGCGAGAGAGCGGCCGAGGCACCGATCAGCGCAGCGATATCCGGATCCACTTTGGGGTCCAGCGAGAGCACCGTGCAGATGATCTGCACTTCGTTGGTGAATCCTTCCGGGAACAGCGGGCGAATGGGGCGATCAATCAGCCGCGAGGTGAGGGTTTCCTTCTCGGTGGGACGACCCTCGCGCTTGAAGAAGCCACCGGGGATCTTGCCGGCCGCATAGGTGAGTTCCTGATAGTCCA
>VGUA01000156.1 GCA_016874535.1 Gammaproteobacteria bacterium | reverse complement strand
CGCAGCAGAACGGCATGGTGGAGCGGCTCATCCGGACTCTCAAGGAGCAATGCGTCCATCGCCGCCGGTTCGAGACCTTGCAGCACGCGCGCCGGGTACCTGGTGACTGGATCGGGTTTTACAACAGCCGCCGACCGCACCAGGCGCTCGGCATGAAAACACCCGCTGAGGCTTACGCCTTAGCGGCTTGAGGTGAGCAGATTCGGCTGGGTCATTACACCCCTTCTCAGGGTGACCGGTCTCCACACCAACATCCTCGTGCGTTACATCATGCAGGATGATCCGGTGCAGTCGGGCAATGCCACTACACTCATCGATTCGTTGGACGTGGACCGCCCCGGGTTCATCACCGTCATCTCCATCATCGAACTCTATTGGATTCTGACCTCGTGCTATGGGTTGAGAAACGATCAGGTCACGCAGGTGATGGACATCCTGCTGCGAGCCAGACAGATCGTTGTCGACCGCGCCGAGCAGGTGCTTCGCGCATTGAAGGTGTTCGAGACCGGGAAAGCCGACTTCGCCGACTGCCTGATCGAATGCACGGCCGCTTCGGCAGGCTGCGAACAAACCCTGGCCTTCGACGTGAACGCTGCCAGGCACGCGGGAATGACGCTCATGCGATAGCGGGTGGAACAGAGAGTGAGAGGGGCTGATTCGTGTGCCCTTGGGGACATCGGTGACAGTTACCCTATTTCTGTCTATTCGAAGCCTGTCGCTCCCGTTCCGGAAATAGGGTAACTGTCACTAATTTCCCACTAATTTTGCGGCACCGATTCGCCCATGAAAGAAGCCCCGCGAGGGGGCTTTTTTCATGGAGATGGCGGAGAGAGAGGGATTCGAACCCTCGATGGGAGTTTTGTTCCCATACTCCCTTAGCAGGGGAGCGCCTTCAGCCACTCGGCCATCTCTCCGGATGCGGGCAGGATAACGGGGGCGGTGTGCCCCGTAAAGCCGGACGCGGGGATCAGTCGGCGACGTTGCCGATGTTGTCCGAACTCTCCTGCTGAATCCGCTGGTAGATCTCTTCGCGATGGACGGATACGTCCTTGGGGGCGTTGACCCCAATCCGTACCTGGTTGCCTTTGATTCCAAGCACTGTCACGTTGACTTCATCGCCGATCATGAGTGACTCGCCGACCCGTCTGGTCAGAATGAGCATATGTTCTCCATGCCTGCGTCTTGCTTTGTAGGTCCGGCGCAGGCCCCCTCCACGTGGGCATTGAATCGCGCCATGTAATTTGTACTGCCTTCCTGGCGCGCGGAAGTGTATCCAAGCTTCGGGAAAAAGTCTCAATCTCGGGGCCGGATTTTACCGAGCCCAAAATGGTGCGCCGCAGGGACGTCAGGCGGCGGTGCTGGCGCCCGCCAGCCCAAACTCGGAGTGCAGGATGCGCACCGCCAGCTCGCCGTATTTCTCATCCACCACCACCGAAATCTTGATTTCCGAGGTGGAGATCATCTGGAGGTTGACCCCTTCTGCGGCGAGCGCCCGGAACATGCGGCTGGCGATGCCGGCGTGGGAGCGCATGCCCACCCCCACGATGGAGACCTTCACGATCTTGCGGTCGCCCTCGACCTTGCGCGCCTTGAGCTCCGCACTGGTAGCCTGGCAGATACCGAGCGCTCTCTCGTAATCATTGCGGTGCACGGTGAAGGTGAAGTCGGCCGACCCGTCCGCGCCCGAGTTCTGCACGATCATGTCCACCTCGATATTCGCATCAGCCACCGGCCCGAGGATGTGACTGGCAATGCCCGGCCGGTCGGGAACGCCCACGATGGTGAGCTTGGCTTCGTCGCGATTGAGCGTAACGCCGGAAATCAGCGCGGCTTCCATGATGTTCTCCTCAGTGGTGATCAGGGTGCCCGGCCCATCCATGAAGGAGGACAGCACCCGCAGGGTGACCTGGTACTTGCTCGCGAACTCGACCGAACGGATCTGGAGGACCTTGGCGCCCAGACTGGCCATCTCGAGCATCTCTTCATAGGTGATGCGGTCGAGCCTGCGCGCTTCGGGGACGATGCGGGGGTCTGTGGTGTAAACCCCATCCACATCGGTGTAGATCTGACATTCGTCCGCCTTGAGGGCCGCCGCGAGGGCAACCGCCGTGGTGTCAGAGCCACCGCGGCCCAAGGTGGTGATGCTGCCGCCGGCATCGATACCCTGAAAGCCGGCAACGACTGCAACCTTGCCGCGCTCGAGTTCCTGCCGGACCCGCGTAGCGTCGATATCAACGATGCGGGCCTTGTTGTAGGCGGAATCGGTGGTGATGGGGATCTGCCCACCCGTGAAGGAGACGGCGTCGATTCCCCGCGCCTGCAGCGCCATGGCGAGCAGGCCGATGGTGACCTGCTCACCCGTGGACAGCATGGCATCCAGCTCGCGCGGGGCCGGGGGATTCTGGATGGCCTTGGCAAGATTCAGCAGGCGATCGGTCTCGCCCGACATGGCTGACACCACCACCACCAGCTGATGCCCTTCCTGCACGGCCTTGCCGGCCCGTTCCGCCACGGCCTGGATGCGCTCCACCGTGCCTACGGAGGTCCCGCCATATTTCTGGACGATCAAGCTCATGTCCGTTCATTCCTTCAGGTAAAAACCGCCACACGACGCAGGACTGCGTCCGCCCGCGCGGCGCGCGACTCGTCAATCAACCGGGAACTGCGCGGATTGCGCTCAGGCCAGACGAGCTTCCAACCAGTCCTTCACCTCATCCAGCGCGGGGTGCAGCTGGGCGATGTCGGTTCCGCCCGCCTGCGCGAGATCCGGGCGACCACCGCCCTTGCCGCCCAGCTTGCCGGCCACGAAGTTGGCGAGCTCGCCCGCATGCACCTTGCCGACGAGATCCTTGGTCACACCGGCCACCAGCCGCACCTTGTCGTCCTCCACCGTGGCCAGCACGATGACCGCCTTGGCGAGCTTGTCCTTGAGTTTGTCCATGGTGTCCCGGAGGCTGGCGGCGTCAGCCCCTTCGAGCACTTCGCGGACCAGTTTCGCTTCGCCAATTTCGATGGCGCCGGCCGCGATGTCCCGCCCGGACTGGCCGGCAAGCTTGGCCTTGAGCTGCTGGATTTCCTTGTCCTGGGCCTTGCTGCGCTCCTGGAGCTGGCCGACGCGCGCCAAGGCTTCATCAGCGCCGCCTTTCAGGAGGCCCGCGATCTTTCGCAAAGTCTCCGCGTTGCGCAAGCCCTCCTCCACCGCCGTCGCGCCGGTCACGGCTTCGATACGCCGCACACCCGCCGCCACGCCGGCCTCGCTGAGAATGCGGAAAAAGCCGATGTCCCCGGTGCGCCCGGCGTGGGTTCCTCCGCACAGCTCGACCGAAAAATCGCTCATGCGCAGAACGCGCACCTCGTCTCCATACTTCTCACCGAACAGCGCCACCGCGCCTCGCTCCAGAGCCTGCTGGTATCCGCAGACCTCGGTTTCTACCGCGTGGTTGGCGCGGATCTGCGCATTGACGAGGCGTTCGATGGTTTGCAGCTCCTCCGCGCTCACGGCTCCACCGTGGGAGAAATCAAAGCGCAGACGCTCCGGCTCGACCAAAGACCCTTTCTGCTCCACATGCGTACCCAGCACCTCGCGCAGGGCCGCGTGCAGGAGGTGTGTGGCCGAATGGTTGAGGCGGGTGGATTGCCGTCTGGCCTCGTCGACCTCTGC
>VGUA01000155.1 GCA_016874535.1 Gammaproteobacteria bacterium | reverse complement strand
GAAAGCTCGGAAATGAGCTGTGCCACCTGCACCGCTTCCAGATTGGCATCCGCCGCAATCTTGAGTTGTGCGCCCTCACCCAACTTGCGCACCTCCGCGGTCAATTGCTGGCGAGTGACCGTCTCGCCGTTCAGGAACAGCTCGCCCTTCTGGTTCACGGTGAGCTGCATGGCGTCTTCCGGAAGGCTGTTGGCGGCATCCGAACGCGGCGGGTAAATCTGCAGCTGCACATCGAAATTGGCGGCCACGATGAAGAACAGAATGAGCAGAAAGATCACGTTCAGCATGAAGAACGTGTTTTCCCACCGGCGCTCGCGCGCTTCCTCGGCACTGTTGCGGTTCGCCAGCGAGGACAGGGAGCGGTTCTGGTCCAGCATGGTGGCGGCCTACTTGAACTGCTGCGCTTCGCGCAGCGAAACCTTGTAGTAGCCGAGTGCGTTGACGGTGTCGATCACATCCACCGCACGCTGCAGCTTCACCCCGGGGTCGCTCGCAATGATCACGGGCTTGCCATCTTTGCCGACGCGCGGGAGCTGCGAGGACAGCTTGCCCAGCGCTATCTTTTCACCATCCAGCCACACATCGCCATTCTTGTGCAATTCGATATAGACGAGGGTCGACTCCCCGGAAGTGTCACCCAACTGCTGCTTGCGCTCATCTTTCTTGGAGTGGCTGAGCTCGATTCCATGGGGCACCACAAAGCTGCTCTGGAGCATGAAGAAGATGAGCAGAATGATGAAGCAGTCCACCAAGGGCACGAAGGTGATCTTGATGGGGTGCTTCTTTTTGCGCCCCGAGGATAGCGAGATACGCCCGATTTCAGACACGGCCGGGCTTCGTGGTCAGCACACGGGTGAGTACATCAGACACTTCTTCGGAAATGCGCTCCAGGCGCGTCTGCAGGGCGGCGTGGAAGGTGGTGAAGAGAATGGCAATCACCAAGCCCACTGCCGTACACACCAAGGCCTGCCAGATACCGTTGGCAAGCGCGCTGGAGCCTTTCTCCGAGCCGGCAACCGCAGCCAGATGACGGAAGGCGTCGATCATGCCGAGCACAGTGCCAAGCAACCCCAGCACCGGCGAGAGGTAATAGACGATTTCCAAGGTGCGCAGCAGCTTACCGTACGGCCGCAGGAACTGCATGCCACGGCGGGCGAGCTCATCGCGCAGCACTTCTCGGTCCGCGGTGGCCAGCTGGTTGAGACCGAAGGCCACGTCCTTCGCAATCGAGAGTGGATTCTTTGCCAGTGCCTGGGCGGCTGGTTCCGACTCTCCCGCGTTCCAGCGGTCGATGGCGTTGCGCATCCCGTCGAAGCGCACCGCACGCAAGGGCCAGAATTGCAGCACTTTGTAGAACACCATGGCGAGGCCGATGATGGAAATGAAGAGCTGCACGGCGACCACGGAGCCCCCAAGCTCGACGAGCGTGGCGGCCGAGGTCCAGGTGAAGCGCACGAGGTCTGATAAGGAATTGATTTCCATGCGGGGGAATTCTCGGGTTTGGGGCTGCAGGAAGGCGGTGTGGTTCAGTTCAGTTCGCGGAACTTCTCAGTGAGACGGGGCACTCAGGAGTGCAGGAATAATCCGAATGAAAGCAGAGCGCAGCCAAAAAGGAAAGCCTGAAAGGGAAGCTCAAAAAAGAAAGGCCAGCAAAGCCGGCCTCTCTCGGAGCGAACCTGACTACGCTTAGAAGTAGTAGGTCGCGCGGACGAAGACTTCGTCCATGTCGTCGAGGGTCTCGAGCATGTCGTCCGCCTCGCCGCCCACGTCGGCTGCGATGTTGGCATACATGTCGAACTGCCATTCGCCAGAGGGCTTGTAGCGCACACCCGGCTGGAAGAAGAGACCACCGCGAACATCAGCCAGCACCGCGAAGTCCGCGCGCCAGATGAGATTCGGGAAGGGCTGCTGGAAGGCAAATACCAGGTAGTTGGCACTGCCCACGCCGTCCGGCGAGCCATCTTCATCTTCGTACCAGAGGTCAGCACCGTCGCTGTAGCCCTCAAGCAGACGACCACCCAAGTCGGTATCCGTCCTGTGCATCCACTCGAACACCATGTAGGTGGCGGGCAGGCTCTCGAAGACCGACTGGTACTTCTCGAGGATCACCGAGGCCAGGATTTCATCCGAGGTGGTGAACAGGGTGCTGGCGTCGATGGACGTGAACACCTTATCGGGGGTGTAGCTCATTTCACCGCGGACGATCAGCTGGTCCAGCAAGGAGCCGGGGTCGGCCGTGATGATGTAGTTGAAGCTCGCACCAAAGATGTTTTCACGCTTGAATTCGCGGGAAATGTGACCGCGCAGCGAGCCGTAGTTGGTGAAGAAGCCATTGACCAAGCCGATAGCGGCCGTCTTGCGCAGGTTTCCGGTGACCGGCGTACAACTGTTGCTGGCGGTACAGCTCTGGAGAGCCAACAACTGCGCAGCGTGGTCGGAGCCGGCGTTGATCCCCGCCATGTTCTCCACTGTCACTAGATCCCACTTGCCGTCCGAACGCTTGCCAATACCGACAAAGTTAGGGAGTCCAATTGTCTCGCCACCCAGAAGCGCGAAGCCATCTGGCCCGATAAATTGGGTGAAGCCGTTGGAGCCCGCCCATTCGCCAATCGCCGCCGTGGCACCGGTAACTGGATCGAAGCGCGAGCGAGCCGCCTGAGTCCACCAGTCTTTAACGGACATGGTGCCGTAGGCATCCTGCTCGAAAGGCTGGGCGCAATTTCCGTCCCCGCCCCCAGTAGTGAAGGGCTGTCCATTCGGGCCTATTGCCCCACCGAGAGAGCCGTACAAGGGAGCTCCGGCAGTCCCAAGACCGAACAAGGCGGAAACGTTGCAGAATACGTTATTGCCGGTAAGGGCGGTCACATTGTTGGTGCCGTCGGTGGTCGCCGAATCCCACTTGAACACGCCATCCGGGTTGCGACGGTTGACTGCCATCACGGACACAGTCAAGTCGCGAATGAAGAGGTCGGGCATGATCAGCCGGGCACCGTAGTTGAGGCTGTTCTCCGCCTCATCGAAGCCTGGACCCACTTGAGATTCCTGCACCGTGAAATCCTGGCCTATCACCGAGTAGGGCGTATTGGTGTTCGGATACAGAGTGGGGCTGAACATCTGCATGAACGCGTCCACTTCCCAGCCATTGCTGAAGGTGTAGCTGGCGCGCACACCCGGGGAGGCGACGCGTTCGTCGGCGAACTCTTCCGCAGCCACGTCCAGGAACAGGTGGCGGCGAAGGTCGAGGCCGTTGGCCACGTCGAAGACGCGGAAGAAGAGCGCTTCACCCCAGGCAATCTGCTGCTGACCGATACGGAACCAGGCGCTGCCCAGATTGATGTCCGCGTACAGTGACGGGATGTCGAGCATGAAGTCATTGTTCTGGACTTCCAGCAGGTTGCCGCGGCCGTCACCCCAGCCTGTGTCGGTGAGGAAATGCTTTTCCATCTGCACGTTGTCGTCCGTGAAGGTGGAGGTGCCATCGAAGTAGGCGCGCACACGAGCATAGGCTGCAACGTTTTCGTTGAACTTAGCCTGCACTTCGATTTCCGCGCGGGTGTTGAACATATTGAAGGGCACATCGCCGTAGCGGGAGGCTCCGGCTGCGTTCGGTGCGCCGGCGGCGCCGCAGGCGCCTGCACCCGTTGCAGCCAAGCCGAACCAATTTGCTCCCACGCAGCCGTTGCCTGT
>VGUA01000154.1 GCA_016874535.1 Gammaproteobacteria bacterium | reverse complement strand
GGCGCCGCCTACAATCTATTGCGAATCAGCCGATTGGCGATGGTGTAAGGGATCATCATGAAAGCAACGGTCATTCAGAACGTGCAAGCGATTCACCGACCATTGCCGTTCGCCTCTCCAGTACTCGTGAGCCAAACTTTTGCATCACCCTGTTAGGCGTTGCCACTCGCATTATGCGCACAATGGAATTCAGCTATTTGCAGACGCTCGGGCACCTATTCCCGCCGCCGACGCCCGAGTAGCACGGACCGCCTACACCCGCATAACAAGGACCGCCAACACCATCGTAGGCGGGGCCCCCGACGCCGCTGTAGGCCGGACCGCCAACACCATCGTAACTAGGTCCACCTACTCCCCTATATGCGGGACCGCCGACGCCATCATATTGCGGTCCACCGACACCCTTGTAGCAAGCCCCCCCGATACCGGCGTAAGCTGGGCCTCCTACGCCAGCATAAGCAGGGCCACCAACGCCGGCGTAACACGGACCGCCAACGCCCGCATAGCCTTTGCAGTTGCAGACATCATTCGCAAACGCTGACGTAACCGAAAAGACGAGAACGAGGATTCCAATTGCGTATTGCATCTGCTCTTACTCCTTAAAAAGAAAATGTAGCACCTAACGTACAGCTAACCGGCGCTGCGCGATAAAACCGCGTAGCGTCCAGCGACCGAAGGGAGCGAGGTTTGCGCCATGTTAGGCACTTACCTGAGTCGCTGTCAGGCGGCGCGTTTCGCCGCTGGATGTTTTTACTTCACGGTAACACAGGGGCCGATACTTCTTCTCTACGAAGGCGCTTTTCAGGCACGGCCCATGCGTTGGTGCGGGCTTAGGGCTGGCGGGACGGAGAGTCTGTGGGACACTGGTGGGACGCTTGCTGCGAAAAAATGCCAGTTATCCACAACAACGGGAAACAATGCGACTACCCGAAAAGCCGCGCCGGGGCTGCGTTTGCGTGTTGCTGAGTGTTGCCGATTATTGATGGAGGCCCGACTTAAAATCCCTCGGGGGTAACCCCGTACCGGTTCGATCCCGGTCCCGGGCACCATCACCTGAAGATCAGCTACGAAGCTGTGCTGCGCGGCCTCGACGATGCAGGGCACGACCGCCTGTGATGAGCAGGCCCAGCAGGATGAGGCTCATCCCGAACATCTCCTCCGCATGTGGGCGTTCGCCAAACCGCCAGGCGGAAGACGCGATCGCGATCACCGGCACGGCCAGCATGCTGAGTCCCGCAATACCGGCATCCACGTGCTTCAGCACATACGTCCACAACCACCAGCAGAACGCGGTCGAGACCAGCGAGGTCGCCAGCAGGATGTAGATGAAGCGCCCGCTCCACACCGCTGGTGGTTCGCCGATGAGGCTTGCGATCAGCAACAAGGGAATGGCACCGAATGTCATCTGCCACGCAGTGAGTGAGAGCAGATCGCGTGGTTGCTTCAGCTGCATGTACTTCACGAGCACGGAGCCCGCCGCCCACAACATGCCGGAGGCTGCGCCCAGCAGCTTGCTCAGCAGGGAGCCTTGACTGTCCCAGGGGTGCAGGATGACCAGCAAGCCAGCACCTGCCAGTGCCACGGCCACCCACTGCAGGCCGCGCACCCGCTCTCCGAGCACGGGCCACGCCATGAGCATCGTCCAGAACGGCATGGTGAACACCAGAATCGAGGTGGCTCCCACGCCTCCCTCCACCAGAGCCCACATGCTCAGGCCCACGAAGCCGGTGGTCTGCAGGATCCCCAGAAGTACCAGATGCGGAACGCCTTGCGGTCGCAGGGTGCGGCGGGTCAGGGGCAACGCGAGCAGCAAGCATGTGGAGGCCAACAGCATGCGGTACGCGGAGAAAGTGAACGGCCCCGCATCCATCAAGGCCTGCTTGTTCCAGACCCAGCTGTAACCCCAGCAGAGAGAGAGCAGCGCCAGCGCGCAGGCGGGCAGGAAACGGGTGAGGCGGGATAGCATGAGGGCGCGGAGTCTAGCAGGCCCGGCCGATTTGCCGCACGCGGCTTGACCGACGAGAGCCTCGGCACGGGGATGGAAAACCCCACCTCGAAGCGTAGAATGCTGCGACGCGCCAATGCAGGTGGTGCTCCTTCCATTACCGGCCGACACTCGTGACACCCAGCCCCGCCCACGCCAATCCCCGGTCCATGTTGATGCTTGGTGCACTGGGCGTGGTGTTCGGTGATATCGGCACCAGTCCGCTCTATGCCCTGCGTGAGTGTTTCCTCTCCAATGGCCGGGCACTCGCTTTGCAACCAGATAACATTCTTGGGGTGCTCTCCGTGATGTTCTGGGTGTTGATCGTCATCATCTCCATCGAGTACGTGACCTTTGTCTTGCGCGCCGACAACGACGGGGAAGGGGGCATCCTGTCATTGATGGCCTTGCTGGTCACCAAATCGAAAGGCCAGACACGCTGGCGTCGCTACTTCGTGGCGATCGGCCTGTTCGGCGCAGCCCTCATCTTTGCCGATGCCATGATCACACCCGCGATTTCCGTGATCAGTGCCGTCGAGGGGCTGGAAGCCCAAACACCTGCACTCGCTCCCTATGTCGTGCCGGTGGCACTGGGAATTCTGGTCGCGCTCTTCGCGGCCCAGCGTTTTGGTACCGCTCGCATCGGGACCGTGTTCGGCCCGCTGATGCTGTTGTGGTTCGCGGTGCTCGGCCTGCTCGGACTTAACTCGTTGTGGCAAACACCTGAAGTACTTGCTGCGATCAACCCCATCTACGCGGTGAATTTTTTTCTTAACAACGGCCTGCTGGCCTTCCTGGTGATGGGCTCGGTATTCCTGGTGGTCACCGGCGGTGAGGCGCTGTATGCAGACATGGGGCATTTCGGCCGTTTGCCCATCCGCAACGCCTGGTTCTTCGTCGCCATGCCGGGTCTCCTGTTGACCTATTTCGGGCAGGGTGCATTGCTGCTGCGTGACCCCTCCGCGGTGGATCATCTGTTTTTCGCGACAGTGCCCGAGCCTTTGCTGCTGCCCATGGTGGTCCTCGCCACCTGTGCCAGTACCACCGCCTCGCAGGCCGTCATCTCCGGCGCGTTTTCGGTGGCAACTTCGGCTGTCCAGCTGGGCTTCATGCCGCGCTTCGAGATTCGGCAAACCTCTTCGGACGCCATCGGACAGGTCTATCTGCCGGCAGTGAACTGGACCCTCATGGCCGGCACGGTGGGGCTGGTGGTCTGGTTGCAGGAGTCCGGGCGATTGGCTGGCGCCTACGGCGTGGCCGTGTCCATGACCATGCTGGGGACGACGCTTTTGCTGTATTTCGTGGCGCGCCATGTGTGGATGTTGCGGCGTCCGCTGGCCCTGCTGCTGGTGGTTCCGTTCCTGTGCATCGACACCCTTTTCTTCAGTGCCAACCTGACCAAGATTCCCGCCGGAGGCTGGCTTCCAACGGTGGCCGCGATCGCAATCTATCTGCTGATGACCACCTGGAAGCAGGGTCGTGATGCATTGAACACTTCACTCAGCGAAGAGAACCTCGGTCTCGACCTCTTCATCATGAGCCTGGCAGCCGAGGCGCCGCTGCGCGTACCGGGCACGGCGGTTTTCCTCACCGGACAGAAGGAAGGCGTGCCTCGGGCCTTGCTCCACAACATGAAGCACAACCGTGTGCTCCATCAGCAGGTGATCCTGCTGACGGTTGAGAGCGCGAGGGTGCCCTATGTTGCCGAGGCCGAGCGAGTCACCCTGGAACCGGCGGGGGAGGGGATCTCCCGAATGTTCCTGCGCTACGGCTT
>VGUA01000153.1 GCA_016874535.1 Gammaproteobacteria bacterium | reverse complement strand
CGGGGCTTCCCGAGGCGCAGGCTCTGCTTGGCTGGTGTTTCGAGAGCGGCACCTGCCTCGAGCGACATTTCGAACGGGCGTTGCGCTGGTATGCCGCGGCTGCCGCGTTCGATGATCCGGTCGGGCACTTCAGGCTGGGTGAGCTCTACAGCAGGGGAGAGGGTGTGGCGCGCGATCCGGAAGTCGCAGTGCGTCACTGGTCGCGCGCTGCGGAGCTCGGCAACGCACAGGCCCAGCGCAACCTGGCATTGGCGCTCGCGCATGGGCTGGGTGTCGAGCGCAATCATGCCGAGGCCATCCGCTGGTGCCGCAAGGCTGGCGAAGCGGGAGATCTGGATGCCCAGCACAATCTCGGATTGCTGCATGTAAGCGCGCCGCACGACCTGCGTGATGCGGAAGAAGCCGAGCGCTGGCTGCAGCGCGCCGCGCGCGCCGGCCTGCCGCAGGCACAGTACGCGCTGGGGCGCTTTCATCAGCGCGGACTCGCCGCCCAGCCGGATGTCGCGCTGGCTTTCGAGTGGCTGCGCAAGGCTGCGGAACAGGGTCACATCAAGGCCTGCTACCGCTTGGCGCTGGCCTATGAGCGCGGTCTTGGCGTGGAGCCGAGCAAGCCGCGTGCGATGACCTGGATGCGGCACGCCGCGGAGCTTGGCAGTGCACACGCGCAATACGAGATCGGTCGCCGCGGTCTGTTCGGCAAGGTGCCGGACATGCTGCCCGAGGACGCTGTCGCGATGCTGGAGCGCGCGGCGTTGCAGGGTGACGCACGCGCCCAGTATGCGGTGAGCCTGTGTCATGCCAACGGTGTGGGGGTGATTCGCAACCAGGCCAAAGCCTACGCGTGGCTTGCCCTCGCTGCCGCACAAGGCCTGTCACGCGCGGTGAGCAAGAAAGAGATGATGGAAAATCACCTCACGCCGCGCATCCTGCTCGAGGGACGCAAGGTGCTGAACAGTATCCGTGAGCAGTTGCGCCAGGGCAGGGACTAGGTCACGGCACGCCGGGTACTCGCCACGACCCGGGCCGCCGACGCCGCGAGGATCACTCCACCACCCACGAGGACGAGTCCGCCCGGCATCTCCCCATGGGCAAAGAAAGTCCAGACCGGATTCAGCAGCGGCTCCAGCAAGAGGAGCAGGGCGCCCTCCAGTGCAGTCACCCGACGCAGTCCCAGCGAGACCAGAATGAAGGCGCAACCGAGCTGGAAAACCCCCATGTAGGAGACCAGCGTCCAGTCCGTGAGGGTCGCTGAATCCGGCACTCCCACCAGCGGCAAAAGCAGCGCGGCAAGACCGACATTGGCCAGGACTACGGCCGCGATTGCACGCTGGAAGCCATCCGGTACCCGGCGCGAGAGGTCCCGCATGGTCAGGGTCGTGAATGCCCAGGCGACACCGCACAGACCCGCCACGATGGCCCCCAGGCCGGGGTTGCTGGCTGTGCCGGAGCTTGCCGTCGGCTGCAGCAGCAACAGCACCATGCCGCAGGCGATGAGCACCACGAAGCCGACATCCGACTTTTTCACCGGCTCCTTCAAAAGCCAGGGCCCGAGCAGCAGCAGATAGAGGGGTGCGGTGTATTGCAGGAAGATGGCAATGGCCGCGGTCGTCAGCTTGTTGCCCCACATGAAAAGCAGCGTGGTGATTGCATGTGCAAGTGCAGCAGGGATGAGGGCGCGGTCCCAGCAGGCACGCGGTGGTCGGATGACTGCTGCGAGAAAGAGGGCGATGACCAGCGCACGCCAGCCGGCAAGCTCCGGGGCATTGAAGCTGACCGCCTTGATGACGCTCGACCCCGTGGACAGCAGCACCGCACCCGCGAGGATCTGCAGGTAGGCAATGACGGGAACGTTGCGTGATGGCGACATTGCCCCTCTCCCCTGGCTGGCACGGTGGCCGCTGTGCACGGCCATGGCTAGAATAGCAGCCGGAGAGTCCGTCCAGCATTCAAGTGCCGCCAGGCCCGGCGGCTTCGACAGGAGACACGCATGAGCCTGAAACCCGGTTCGATTGAAGCCCGCGATGCCGCGGCCCTGCTCCACCCCATGGTCAATCTGGGCGTCATAGAGGAACGCGGCGCCTTGATGATTGCGCGCGGTGAAGGCGCCTACGTGTGGGATCACGATGGCAAGCAGTACATCGAAGGCCTCGCCGGCCTGTGGTCCACCGCACTCGGCTATGGCAACGAGGAGCTGGCCCAGGCCGCCTTCGACCAAATCAAGACGCTCTCCTTTCAGCATCTGTTCAATGGCAAGAGCCATGAACCCGGCATGCTGCTGGCGGAGAAATTGAAGTCCATGGTGCCGATGCAAGCCTCCAAGGTGTTCTTCGGCTGTTCCGGCTCGGATGCCAATGACACCCAGGTCAAGCTCATCTGGTTCTACAACAATGCCCTCGGTCGACCGAAGAAGAAGAAGATCATCGGGCGCGTGAAGGGTTACCACGGAATCACACTGGCAGCCGCAAGCCTCACCGGCCTGCCGCCCATGCACAACCAGTGGGACGTGCCACTCGATGGTCGGTTCATCCACACGGATTGCCCGCATCACTTCCGGTTTGCCGAGAAGGGTGAATCAGAAGAGGATTTCGCCACGCGGCTTGCGCACAACCTTGAGCAGCTCATTCTGCGCGAGGGTCCGGAGACGGTTGCGGCGTTCATCGCCGAGCCGGTGATGGCCGCCGGTGGCGTGCTGGTGCCACCGCGCACCTACTTCGAGAAGATTCAGGCCGTGCTCGCCAAGTACGACGTGCTGCTCATCGCCGACGAGGTGGTGTGTGCCTTCGGTCGCACCGGCAATGCCTTCGGCTCGCAGACCTTCAACATCCAGCCCGATACCATGACCATGGCCAAGGCGCTGACATCGTCGTATCAACCCCTGTCGGCGGTGGTGATTCCCGAGAAGATGTATGGCCCCATGCTTGAAGCGAGCCGCAAGCTTGGCACGTTCGGACACGGTTATACCTACAGCGGTCACCCCGTGTGCGCGGCTGTTGCCCTCAAGACCTTGGAGATCTACGAGCGCGACCGCATTTTCGAGCGCGCGGCACAGCTGTCACTCAAATTTCAGGCCGGCCTGCGCAGCTTTGCGGATCATCCGCTGGTGGGAGAGGTGCGCGGCGTGGGCATGATTGGTGCGCTGGAGTTCGTGTCCAACAAGGCCACGAAAGCGGGCTTCACTCCGCCCGGTTCGATCGGGACCTACTGCTTCGAGCGTTGCCATGTGCACGGACTCATCCCGCGCAATGTGGGTGACGGCATTGCACTGTGTCCGCCGCTCATCATCACCGAGGCCCAGATCGATGAAATCTTCGGCAAGCTCACTCTGGCGCTCAATGACACACTCGATTACGTGACGCGCGAAGGTTTGCTCGCCGCCTGAGCCGGCGTTTGGAAACCGCAAAACCCACCCGCCTGGAGGTGGGTGGGACCTCGCTCGAAACACTCACTGTTCCCGGAAGTCCCGAGATGCCGACCCTGGTGCTCCTGCACGAGGGCCTCGGCTGCGTGGCGCTGTGGCGGGATTTTCCCGTTCGACTCGCCGCCCGCACCGGTTGCGCGGTCTTTGCCTGGTCCCGGCCGGGGTACGGCAACTCGAGCCCGCGCCCGCTGCCTTGGCCTCTCGACTACATGCAGCAGGAGGGCCTGGCGCTCCCTGCGCTGCTCGATGCGGCGGGGATAGGAGACTGCGTCCTGGTGGGCCACAGCGACGGGGCCTCGATTGCGCTGGTGGCCGCAGGGGGAGCCCGCGATCCCCGTATCAGGGGACTCGTTGTCATGGCCCCGCACGTCTTTGCCGAAGAAACAGGTCTAGACAGCATTCGCGCCG
>VGUA01000152.1 GCA_016874535.1 Gammaproteobacteria bacterium | reverse complement strand
CCCGCTTGCCATCGGGCAGGGTGCGCAGGATGGCCGAGGCGCCGAAATCGATATCCGGTCCGCATTCCTCGCGGGTCTTTGCATCGGCGGTGGGTGAGACGCAGGCCAGCGAGAAGGCATCGTCCGGTGTTGCCTGCATGTGCCAACGAATCTTGCCTGTCGCGAGATCCATGGCGACGATCGCATCACTGGTCGCGGCAGCGGGCGCGGAATAGCTGTCGCCGGTGGTGATGTAGAGCACCCCGGCCTTGGGATCCACGGTGGGCTGCGACCACACCGCGACACCGGAGGGACCCCACAGCTGGGTGCCGGCCTCGGTCTTGCGGGTCTTCTGCGGCAGCTCGGGAATCACCCAGGACTTCCAGCGCTGGGCGCCGGTGGCCGCATCGAGCGCGACCACGCTGCCGCGAAAAGTGCAGCACTCGTAGCTCGCCGAGGCGCCGGCCAGCTCCTCGAAGGAAGCCACAGGCACATAGAGCACATCCTCATGAATTGCGAGGGAGCCTGTCACAAGCGCATGAGGGTGATCGTCCACCTTCACCTTCCACAAGAGCTCACCGCTGTTGGCATCCAGCGCATAAACGTGCGCGCTGCGATCGCCGGTGTAGAGCACGAAGCGGCCGTCCGGCCCTTGTGTGAGATGAATGGCGCCACGCACTGCGGCGGGAGTCTGGAATTTCCAGTGGGCGCAGCCGGTCTTGGCGTCCAGCGAGTAGATCCCGCCCTCATGGGAGCCGAGGTAAATACGTCCGCCCGCCACCGCGGGCTGGGTGGAGACCGTTGTTCCCCCGGGGAACCCGAACGCCCATTTGAGTTCGAGCTTGGGCAGGTCGGCCGCCGTCAGACCGGCACGATCCGCTGGCTGGAAATGGGTGTTGTCACCGTCCAGCCCCCAGCCGCTCCAGTGGGGCTTGGCCAGGGCGTCAGCCGGCAGCGGCGGTGATGCGGGGCACTGGCTCAGTTTCTCCTCTATCTTGGGCGTGGGCACCGTGCCCCAAGGCTTGCCGGAGGCATGCAGTGCGATGGCGCGCTTCTCGATTTCCCCGAGGCCCGCGGCCAAGGGCATCATCTGGCCGCTGACGAGGGCAGCGTAGATTTTTTCCGGCGGCAGCGCCGCCATCTCGGTGGGCGTCATGGCGCGTGGGGCCGGAGTGGCGCTGTGACAGCCCGCGCAATGAGCCGCAAAAAGTTTCTCGCCGATTTTCTGATCCTCATCGGCCTGCGTCATGCCGCCCAAGCCGTACATGCCGAGAATCACCACGGCCACCGCTGCTCTTATCATTCCCTCTCCCCTCTTGTGCTTTTTTACCGACTCTACCGGATAGTCGACAGCGGTGTAATCCGCAACGGCACCGCCCTACTGCCGAGGGTCCGGCGACCGCAACGCGTCAAACGGGTTACACTCGCGCGTCTCCCGCGACCAGGATCCGGCCATGCCCGCCACACGCCGTAAACAGGTGATCGCCGCCGTGATCGGCAACGCGCTCGAATGGTACGACTTCGTCGTCTTCGGCTTCCTCACGGTCATCATCTCGCGTCTGTTCTTTCCGGATGACAGCGAATTCCTGGCGTTGCTCAAGACCACCGCCACCTTCGGCGTGGGTTTCTTCATGCGCCCGGTCGGCGGCATCGTGCTTGGCATGTTTGCGGACCGTCATGGCCGCAAGGCCGCCCTGCAGCTCATCATGAGCCTGATGACAGTCTCGCTGCTCATCATCACGCTGGCCCCGACCTATGCGGCAATCGGCATCGGCGCCCCTCTGCTCATCGTGCTGGCGAGACTGCTGCAGGGTTTTGCCACCGGCGGTGAATTCGCCATCGCAACTTCCTTCCTGGTTGAAGTGGCACCGCGTGGACGGCGCGGCTTCTACGGCTCCCTGCAACAGGTCGGATTGACACTTGCCGCGCTGGGCGGTGCCCTCGCCGGCGTGCTGGTGACCACCCTGCTCACGCCGGAACAACTCGACAGCTGGGGCTGGCGGATTCCCTTCGCCCTCGGCCTGCTCATCGCGCCGGTTGCGGTCTATATCCGCAGGCACATCGAGGAGCCGGAGGAATTCGTGCAGGCCAAGGCGGAGATGACCATCCCGCTGTCGCTGGCCCAGGTCGTGGCGCGCAACCTGCGCGCGGTGCTCACCACCTTTGGCCTCGTCATCTGCGGCACCATCACCTATTACGTGCTGCTCATTTACATGCCCACCTTTGCGCAGCAGCAGCTGGGTATCCCGCTGGCGGAGGCATTCACCATCCAGGTCATCGCCCTCGTGTGCCTCACTGGCGTGATTCCGCTGGTGGCCATGCTGTCTGACCGCTTCGGCCGCCGGTTCTTCCTGCTGACCGGTGCGGCGCTCATGCTGGCCTGCCTGCAACCACTCTTCAGCCATGCCCATGCCACGCCAGGATTCGGCTCCCTGCTGCTGATGCAGATAGTGCTGTGCACTTTCCTCGGCGTCTTCTATGGCCCGCTTTCAACCGCGGTGGCTGAGCAGTTCGATACCACGGTGCGTTCCCGCGGGCTCTCGCTGGCCTACAACCTGGCGGTGATGATCTTTGGTGGCTTTGCGCCCTTCCTGGTGACCTTCCTCATCGATTTCACCGGAGACCCGCTTGCCGCGGCCTATTACGTGATGTTTGGGTGCGGTGTCGGGTTCCTCTCCGCCCTCTTCGTGCGCGAGCCCGCCCACACATGACCAATCAGGCAGACGCGATGGCGCCGACACCCCAACGCTCACTTTGGCTGCTGCTGTCGGCGGCTGCCGGCATCCTCATGCTCAACATGGGCGCGCGCCAGTCGCTGGGACTTTTCGTGGCGCCGCTGGATGCGAACCGTCCGCTGACTCTGGTGGAAATCAGCTTCGCCTTTGCAGTGTCGCAACTGATGTGGGGCGTGGCGCAGCCGGTATTCGGCGCATTGGTGGAGCGTTGGGGCAGCTTCCGCGTGATTCTGCTGGGTTCGCTGATGGTCGCCGCAGGAACGGCCTTGACACCCTTCGCCACCCACTCGCTGACGCTGACCTTGAGTCTTGGATTTCTCGCCGCGGCTGGAGCCGGGGCCGGCAGTTTTTCCATCCTCATCGGCTGGCTGGCCAATTACTTGCCCGAGAACAAGCGCGCCTTGTCCGCCGGCATCATCAATGCGGGAGCCTCACTGGGGCAGTTTGTCTTTGCGCCTCTGACCCAATGGTTGATCGACGGTTGGGGTTGGGTGGTCGCGCTCGAAGTGCTCGCGCTCAGCGCCTTGCTGGTGATTCCGCTGGCTGCCGTACTGGCACGTCAGACCAACAGTGCGGTGAAGCACGATCAGGGCCCGGCCGTACCCATTCCATTACGCTTACTGTTGCGTGAGGCTTTCGAGGATCGCAGCTATCTGCTGATTCACCTGGGTTTCTTCACCTGCGGTTTTCATATCGGTTTTCTGACCACCCACCTGCCCGGGGAGGTCGCGCTGTGCAGCCTCACACCGACGGTCTCGGCGAATGCGCTGGCGCTGATTGGCCTCTTCAACATGATTGGCAGCATCGGTGCGGGCTGGCTGTGCCAGCGCTATCGCATGAAACATCTGCTGTTCGTGATTTACACCAGCCGTACGGTGCTCATTCTGCTGTTCATGGTGGCGCCCCGCACGCCCGAGGTTTTCTACATCTTTGCCGCCATGCTCGGCTTGACCTGGCTCGCAACCGGTGCGCCCACCGCAGGACTTGTTGGCAAGCTCTTCGGGCCGCGACATCTCGCCACCCTGTTCGGCCTGGTGCTCTTGTCGCATCAGATCGGCGGCTTCTTCGGAGCCTGGCTGGGTGGCGCCACCATCAGTCGCTTCGGGGATTACTCGTGGATGTG
>VGUA01000151.1 GCA_016874535.1 Gammaproteobacteria bacterium | reverse complement strand
CGCGTGCTGCGGTAAATGCCCTCAAGCCCGGTGCCTGGGACCGGCTGCCCTATACCGCGCGCGTGCATGCCGAAAACATCGTGCGCCGCGCGGATCCGGCCATCATTCGTCAATGCCTGGAGCAGATCATCGAGGTCAAGCGCGAGCACGACTTTCCGTGGTTTCCGGCCCGGGTGGTGTGCCACGACATTCTCGGCCAGACCGCGCTGGTGGATCTGGCCGGTCTGCGGGATGCCATCGCGGATCAGGGCGGTGACCCCGCCAAGGTCAATCCTGTGGTGCCGGTGCAGCTCATCGTCGACCACTCACTGGCGGTCGAATGCGGGGGCTTTGATCCGCAGGCTTTCGAGAAGAATCGGGCGATCGAGGATCGCCGCAACGAGGACCGTTTCCACTTCATCGACTGGACCAGTCACGCCTTCGACAACGTGGACGTGATCCCGGCCGGTAACGGCATCATGCACCAGATCAATCTGGAGAAGATGTCGCCGGTCATCCAGGTCCAGGACGGTGTGGCCTACCCTGACACTTGCGTCGGCACCGACAGTCATACCCCCCATGTGGATTCACTGGGTGTGATCGCAATCGGCGTGGGTGGTCTGGAGGCAGAGAACGTGATGCTGGGTCGTGCCTCGTGGATGCGCCTGCCGGAAATCGTCGGCGTGCACCTTACCGGGCAGCGCCAGCCTGGAATCACTGCTACCGACATCGTGCTGGCGCTGACGGAATTTTTGCGCAAGTCGAAGGTGGTGGGGGCGTATCTGGAATTTCACGGAGAAGGCGCATCCTCGCTCACGCTGGGTGATCGCGCGACCATCTCCAACATGGCTCCCGAATACGGCGCCACTGCGGCGATGTTTTCCATCGACCAGCAGACGCTCGACTATCTCAAGCTTACCGGGCGCTCCGATGAACAGGTCAAGCTGGTGGAGACCTATGCGCGCGAAGCGGGACTCTGGTCCGCGAGTCTTGCGGGCGCGGTCTACGAGCGGAACCTGAGCTTCGATCTGTCGAGCGTGGTGCGCAACATGGCTGGCCCCAGCAATCCGCATGCGCGCGTCGCTACCACCGACCTCGCGGCCAAGGGGATTGCCGGCAAGTGGGAAGAGCAGTCCGGAAAAATGCCGGATGGCGCCGTCATCATCGCGGCCATCACGAGTTGCACCAACACTTCCAATCCGCGCAATGTGATCGCGGCCGGCCTGCTGGCGCGCAATGCCAATCGCGCGGGCCTCACCCGCAAGCCTTGGGTCAAGAGTTCGCTCGCCCCGGGCTCTAAGACCGTGGCCCTCTATCTGGAAGAAGCCGGGCTCAAGACCGAGCTGGAAAAACTCGGCTTCGGCATCGTGGCTTTCGCGTGCACCACCTGCAATGGCATGTCCGGCGCGCTTGATCCCGCAATCCAGCAGGAGATCATCGACCGCGATCTCTATGCCACGGCCGTGCTCTCCGGCAACCGCAATTTTGACGGACGCATCCACCCCTATGCCAAGCAGGCCTTCCTGGCCTCGCCTCCGCTGGTGGTGGCCTATGCGCTGGCTGGCACCGTGCGGTTTGACATCGAACGCGATTCCTTCGGTACCGACGCCCAGGGCAAACCCATCCTGTTGAAGGATCTCTGGCCCAGCGATGAAGAGATCGACGCCATCGCGAACCAGAGCGTGAAGCCCGAGCAGTTCCGCAAGGTCTATATCCCGATGTTCGAGCGCAAGGCAGGTCCCGCGGAGAAGCCGAGCCCGCTTTATGCTTGGCGATCGCAGTCCACCTACATCCGACGTCCGCCCTATTGGGAGGGCGCGCTGGCAGGTGAGCGCACCTTGCAGGGCATGCGCCCGCTGGCGGTGCTGCCGGACAACATCACGACCGATCACCTGTCACCCTCCAACGCCATCCTGCTGGACTCGGCGGCTGGCGAATATCTCGCGAAGATGGGTTTGCCGGAGGAAGACTTCAATTCCTATGCCACACATCGCGGCGATCACCTCACTGCGCAGCGGGCCACGTTCGCGAATCCTCAGCTGGTGAACGAGATGGCAGTGGTGGACGGGCAGGTCAAGAAAGGCTCGCTCGCCCGCGTGGAGCCGGACAGCAAGGTCATGCGCATGTGGGAGGCGATCGAAACCTACATGGAGCGTCGACAGCCGCTGATCATCATTGCGGGTGCGGATTATGGCCAGGGCAGCTCACGCGACTGGGCGGCCAAGGGCGTGCGGCTTGCGGGTGTGGAAGCGATCGTGGCCGAAGGCTTCGAGCGCATCCACCGCACCAATCTCATCGGCATGGGTGTGCTGCCGCTGGAGTTCAAGCCGGGCGTGAACCGCAAGACCCTGAACATCGACGGCACCGAGACCTACGACGTGCTGGGCGCGCGCACCCCACGGGCGGATCTGACCCTGGTCATCCACCGTCGCTCGGGCGAACGGGTGGAAGTGTCCGTGACTTGCCGCCTCGACACGGCCGAAGAGGTCTCGATCTACGAGGCGGGTGGCGTGTTGCGGCGGTTCGCGCAGGATTTTCTTGCAGCCAACGCGACGGCCGCCTGAGCCAAGCCTTTACAGGAAAGCAGCAAATCCATGGCACATCCTCCTCAAATCAAGGTCGCCGCGACCTACATGCGTGGCGGCACCAGCAAGGGCGTGTTCTTCCGACTGGAAGATCTCCCTCCTTCCTGTCAGCAGCCGGGTGAGGCACGCGACAGGTTCCTGTTGCGCGTCATCGGCAGCCCGGACCCCTATGGCAAGCAGATCGACGGTATGGGCGGCGGTTCATCCAGTACCAGCAAGACCGTCATCCTCGCCCGCAGCACTCGTCCTGATCACGACGTGGACTACCTGTTCGGGCAGGTATCCATCGACAAGGCGTTCGTGGAATGGAGCGGCAACTGCGGCAATCTCACGGCCGGCGTGGGGGCGTTTGCCGTCAGCAACGGTCTTATCGACCCGGCGCGCATTCCCCGCGATGGTCTCTGTACGGTGCGTATCTGGCAGGTCAACATTGGCAAGACCATCATCGCGCATGTGCCGATCACAGCGGGCGAGGTACAGGAAACCGGCGATTTCGAGTTGGACGGCGTGACCTTCCCGGCGGCGGAGGTGCAGATCGAATTTCTTGATCCGGCTGATGAGGGCGAAGGTGACGGCGGCGGTGCCATGTTCCCCACCGGCAACCTGGTCGACGATTTCGAGGTCCCCGGAGTGGGCACGCTCAAGGCGACGATGATCAACGCCGGCATTCCGACGGTGTTCGTGAATGCCGCCGATATCGGGTACACCGGTGCGGAATTGCAGGACGACATCAACGGCGACGCACAAGCGCTAGCGAAGTTCGAAACCATCCGCGCCCACGCCTCGCTGCGCATGGGCCTCATCAAGAGTCTCGATGAGGCGGCCAAGCGGCAGCACACGCCCAAGGTGGCCTTTGTCGCCGCCCCGCGGGATTACGTGGCCTCCAGCGGCAAGCCGGTGGCTGCGGGTGATGTGGATCTTCTCGTGCGCGCGCTTTCCATGGGCAAGTTGCACCACGCCATGATGGGCACCGCGGCGGTGGCCATCGGCACAGCCGCGGCCATTCCCGGCACCTTGGTGAATACAGCGGCCGGCGGTGGTGCGCGCAGCCAGGTCCGCTTCGGCCACCCCTCAGGCACTTTGCGGGTGGGGGCGGAAGCGGGTCAGGTCAATGGTGAGTGGACCGTGAAGAAAGCCATCATGAGCCGCAGTGCGCGAGTGCTGATGGAAGGCTTTGTGCGGGTGCCGGGCGACGCCTTCTGACCATTGCGATGCAGCAAGAGCCGGCCTCGGCAGCGGATTGCGCAACGCGGCTGGCCGGCGCAGAATCGGGAAACTCCTCCATAACAAGGCGAGGCGACGCCATGACCGCAGCAGAACCCAAACCCTTCGTCTCGGGCTACAAGACGGACAACATCG
>VGUA01000150.1 GCA_016874535.1 Gammaproteobacteria bacterium | reverse complement strand
AACGCGGACAGCTTGGGGTACTCCTGCTTGCACACACCGCAGTACGTGGTCCACACCATCACATAGGTGAAATGCCCACCCTTGATCTCCGCTGCCAGGGTCGACTCACGACCATCGAGGTGTTGTACCGCGAGCCCACCCGCCCAGCTCGTTGGCAGGCACGCGCAGAGAAGGACGAACAGCAGCAGACGAGGGCGCGGAGAAAGCATGATGGAATCCCTGTGGCAGCTGCGGGGTGGACCGCGTGGGGTATGGCGAGTTCAGGCCAGCAGGGCGCGGCGCAGGGCGTCGGCGGCTTCATCGAGTGCCGCCCGTCCGGCATCGACCTTGCCGCCCATGCGCGCGAAGCCGTGAATCATGCCGGCATGGCAGCGGTATTCGACCTCGACGCCAGCGCCCTGCAAGGTCCCCGCATACGCCTTGCCCTCATCCCGCAGAGGATCAAACTCTGCGGTCTGAATCAAGGCCGGCGGCAGACCACGGTGGTCCGTCGCGCGCTGTGGGGACAACCGCCAGTCCGCCCAGTGCGTGCGCGAGCCGGCATACCAGTCGCACATGCGGTGATAGGCGGGCACGGTCAGGAGGTAGCCCGTGGCGTTTTCCTTGATTGACGCGTTCTCCGCGAGCAGATCGGTCACCGGATAGATCAGCAACTGGAAGGCAGGCAGAGGCTCGCCCGCATCCCGCAAGGCGAGGCAGACGCTGGCCGCCAGTTGACCCCCGGCAGAGTCGCCGCCCACGGCGAGCCGGCGTCGGTCAAGTCCGAGTTCGGCAGCAGCTTCGCGCACCGCCCGCATCACCGCGAGGCAATCCTCGAAGGCCGCGGGAAAGGGATGCTCGGGGGCGAGTCGGTAGTCGACTGCCAGCACCGCCACGCGGGCCTTTGCACACAAGTGTCGGCACAGATGGTCGTGACTCTCGAGGGAGCCGACCACCCAGCCACCGCCGTGAAAAAAGATCAACGCCGGCAGCGGCGCAGTGGCGGCAGGTGGCGAATATACCCGCACGGGCAGGGCGCCGGCAGGTCCTGGCAAGGTCGTGTCCCGCGTCGCTAACGGTCCTGGGTCATAGGCAAAGCCTGCGGTGCCGGCCTCGTAGCCTGCGCGGATGGCGAGGTGGTCGGGACCGCCAAAGGGCGCACTGCCTGCTTGCGCAGCAGCGGGGATGATGGCGGCGCATTGGGGATCGAGAGGCATGCTGCTCACTCCTGCAAGATGATGCCAGGCACCTCGGGTGGAGGCCACGGCATGTTGTCGTGATTCATGACTTGGGTCCGTCCCGGTTCGGAGCGGGGAAGGTATCCATGCGACGCAATTCGGGGAAGAGTCGCAGACAGCCGGCCACCGCGCACAGGGTGAGCGTGCCACCCAGCAATACAGAGGGTACCAGACCGAGGATTTTCGCGGTGACGCCGGATTCAAATTCGCCGAGTTCGTTCGAACTGCCGATGAAGATGCTGCTCACCGCACTGACCCGTCCGCGCAGTGCATCCGGGGTTTCGAGCTGCACGAGCATGTGTCGCACATAGATGCTCACCATGTCGCCGGCGCCGAGCACGACCAGTGCCGCGAGCGAGAGCCAGAAATGGGTGGACGCTCCAAACACCAGGGTCGCGAGCCCGAATACGGCAACACCGCCAAACATCCACGGTCCCACATGACGGGTAATCGGGCGGGCCGCGAGATAGCCCGCCATCGCGACCGCACCGACGCCCGGCGCGGTGCGCAGGATCCCGAGGCCCACGGGTCCGACCTTGAGCACATCAGCCGCAAAGACCGGCAGCAAGGCGGTGGCCCCGCCGAGCAGCACGGCGAAGAGGTCGAGCGAGATGGCGCCCAGCACTGTGCGCCGCTGGAACACGAAATAGAGCCCCTGCAGGGTGTCACGCAGTTCCCAAGGGGCGTGATGTCGCGCCTTGACTGGCCGCATGTTGATGATGAGCAGCGTGGCCAGCACCAACAGCATCACCACGCTGGTATAGACCACCTGTGGTCCCAGCAGATAGAGCCCGCCGCCGACCACAGGGCCCAGGATGCCCGCCGTCTGGTAGAGGGTGGAATTGCAGGCGACGGCACGCGGGAACAACGCGGAGGGAACGAGGCTCGGTGTGATGGCCTGGCCCGCCGGCATCCAGAAAGCGCGACCCGCGCCAAAGAAGGCCATGGCGATGAAGATGGGCAGCGCCGCGCTGAGACCGGTCAGGCTGAACCACAAGAGCACGGCCGCGCTGATCACTTCGCACAGGTAGGCCCCGATCAGCACATGCCGCTTGTCTGCCCGATCCGCCAGCTGCCCCGCCGGCAGTACCAGCAGGAAGAACGGCAGGAACTGCACGAGCCCCACCATGCCGAGAGCCAGCGGATCGCGCGTCACCTCATAGGTCTGCCAGCCCACGGCCACGGCCAGCATCTGCCACGCGAGGGTGGCCATGAATCGCGCCGACGCGTAGCGCACATAGTCATGGTGCGCCAGCAGAGCCCGCAAGGGCGGCTGCACATCGGCGCTCGCGTCAGCCGGCGAGGGCGCGTGCAAACAGTTCGAATGCCGAATGCGCGAAGGCCCACATATTGGGTTCGCGCTCAGCCGAGCCGTTCTCGATGCGCAGGTTCAGGCACACGGGACCCTCCACAGCGAGCACGCAGATCCCCGGCGGATGGCCGTAAGGCGTGCCGGCCGGCCCGGTGGCGCCCAGTTCAGCCAGACCCCAGGTGGCGCCCAGGCGATCACGGATTGCGCGGGCACACAGGTTCACGTAGTCCTCGGTGAGCGGTGTCTGCCGCCGCAGGGTTTCCTTGCCGAGACCCAGGAGTGCTTCACGCGCTTCCAGCGTGTAGATGATGGCGCCACCCCGGTAGTACGCGGAGGCACCCGGCACCGCGAGCAGGCTCGCAGAGATGAGACCACCGGTGGAAGATTCCGCTACGGCGACCGTTTCGCCCCGGGCCTTGAGCAGGGCGGCAATGGTCTCGACGGGTGTGGCTAGCTGGGTCATGGGACTCTCCCGGAAAAACCGCAAGCTTACCGAAATCCCGGCAACTGCGAGGGCAGGGCTATACTCCCGCCATGCAAACCCACCGCGCTTGGCGCTGCCATCACTTCGGCGACTACCACGACATCACGCTCGACACCGTGCCCACGCAGGCGCCGGGCCCCCGGGAGGTGCTGATCGAGGTCCGTGCCTGCGCTGTCGCCTTTCATGAAATGTTGATGGTGCAAGGGCTTTATCAGCTGAAGCCGCCATTGCCTTTCGTGCCCGGCAGCGAAGCCAGTGGGGTGGTGCTTGCCGCGGGTGCTAAAGTCACCCGGGTGCACGTGGGGCAACGGGTGATCGGTGCGGTGCGCTTCGGGGCCCACAGCGAACGCCTGGCGGTGCCCGAAGAGGCCTGTTTTGCGTTGCCGGCGGCATTCGACGATGCCGAGGGTGCTGCCTTTCTCACGGCTTACCGTACTGCCTGGGTGGCGCTCGTGCCGCGCGGCAACCTCCGTGCGGGCGAGGTGCTGCTCGTCCATGGCGCCAGTGGTGGCGTGGGGCTTGCGGCCGTCGAACTCGGCAAGGTGCTCGGTGCCACCGTGATCGCCACGGCGAGCACGGAGGACAAGCTCGCGGTGGCTGCGGCGCGTGGTGCCGATCATCTCATCAACACCACGCACGGCAATCTGCGGGAAAAAGTGAAAGCGCTGACTGCGGGACGCGGTGCGGATGTGATCTACGACCCGGTGGGGGGGGACCTCTTCGACGAATCCACGCGTTGCATAGCGCCGTTCGGTCGGCTGCTGGTCATCGGTTTTGCCAGCGGCCGCATTCCGACCCTGCCGGTGAACCTCGCACTCATCAAGCAGTTCTCGGTCATCGGCGTGCGTGCCGGCGAATACGGCCGGATCGACCCGGCGGCCGGTCGGGCTGCGGACGAAGAGCTCTTCGCACTTGCCGACGCAGGCGGGCTGCATCCCTTCATCCATGCGCGGCTGCCCTTCGAG
>VGUA01000149.1 GCA_016874535.1 Gammaproteobacteria bacterium | reverse complement strand
TCCGCAGACCGGGAGGGTTCCCGGCTCACGCTCACCGGTCCGTTCGGCGGTTTGCGCTACAGTGATTCGGCGGGACACATGGTGTGTGTTGCTGGTGGTAGTGGACTTGCACCCCTGCATGCGATTCTGCAGGAAGCCTGTGCGGCGGAAGTCTCACGCAGTTGCACGGTACTCTTCGGCGCGCGAACCGCTGCCGATCTGTACTATCTCGAAGAACTTGCGGCTCTCGGCGCACGCTGGCGCGGCAGATTTTCATTGGTGCCGGTGCTCTCGCTGGAGCCTGATGGGAGCTCTTGGCAGGGGCTTCGGGGACTGGTCACCGAGGCGCTCTCACCTTTGGCTGGACAGGGCTTCGCCGCAGAAGACCAAGGCTATGTGTGCGGCCCTCCAGCCATGGTGGATGCAGCTGAAGCCGAACTGCACCGTTTGGGAATGCGGACCGGGGCGGTCTTCTGTGACCGGTTCATCGATGCGAGCACGCAGCCCGGTGGCCGGGAGGTACTCACGACCACCGGAATTGGCAGATGACCACCCATCAGGGTCCGCGTCGTCGGGTCCCCACAGTCACCCATTGGGGCAACTATCTGGTCGATCATGACGATGAGAAAATTCTCGACGTGCTCGGATACCCTGATGACCCGCATCCTTCACCGATTGGTCAAGCACTCGCCGATAGCCGCGACCCGCGCACCCGTATCGCGCACCCGATGGTCAGGAAGGGTTATCTGGACCAGGGCTGGCAATCCAAGCGAACCGGTCGCGGCCGCGAGCCCTTCGTCGCCGTAAGCTGGGACAAGGCGCTCGATCTTGCCGCGGAGGCCTTGGCCCGTGTCAAAAGAGACCACGGGAATGAAGCAATCTACGGCGGCTCGTATGGCTGGGCGAGCGCTGGCCGTTTTCATCATACCCAGAGCCAGCTGCATCGCTTCCTGAGGCATTTTGGCGGGTACACCGATTCCGATCGCACCTATTCAGCAGCCGCAGCAGAGGTCCTGCTGCCCCACATCCTGGGCTCGGATCTATATACGTTGTTCCTGCACACCACACCTTGGTCCGATGTGCGCGATCACGGTGAACTTGTATTGTGCTTCAGTGGAGTGAGCCCCAAGAATCTCCAGGTAGTCATGGGTGGCCCGGGGGCGCACACGGCACCCGACCAATTGCGTGACTGTGCAAAGGCCGGCGTACGCTTCATCAATATCAGTCCGTTGCGCAGCGATCTGCCGGAGTACGTCGAAGCGGAGTGGATTCCTATTCGACCATGCACTGATGCGGCGCTGATGCTCGCGCTGTGTCACACGCTGGTGGAGGAAGGCCTTCATGACACAGCTTTTCTCGAGCGCTACACGGTCGGTTTTGAGCCCTACCGCGCCTATCTGATGGGCGAACGCGATGGGCAGCCGAAGAGCGCTGAATGGGCCGCGGAAATCACCACCGTGCCAGCGGGCCGCACGCGCGCATTGGCCAGAGAACTGGCCGTGAAGCGGACATTCATTCCCATCGGATGGTCGTTGCAACGTGCTGAGCACGGCGAGCAACCTTTCTGGGCAAGCACGGTGCTGATGGCATTACTGGGTCAGTATGGATTGCCCGGAGCCGGCGTCGGACACGGGGTGGGGTCGCTGCACACCACAGGCTTTGTCGGCCGCCGCATCATTCCCTTCCGATGGGCAAGCCTGCCGCAGGGTGAGAATCCGGTGGATGCCGTCATTCCGGTCGCTCGCGTGACCGACATGCTGGAGAACCCTGGTCAGGAATTTGATTACGACGGCAGAAAGCTCCGTTATCCGGACATTCAGCTCATCTACTGGGCTGGGGGAAATCCATTTCACCACCATCAGGATCTCAATCGACTGCGCGCGGCATGGGCCAAACCGGGCTGCGTGATCGTCAACGAACAGGTGTGGACCGCGACTGCGCGCCACGCGGATATCGTGTTTCCTGCCACGACCACGCTTGAACGCAATGATTTGGCGTTCAACACATTTGATCCTTATATCTCGCCGATGCGGCGCGCAGTGCCGCCATTTGGGCAAGCTCGCGACGATTACGCAATCTTCGGGGAACTGGCCCGACGGTTGGGTTTTGTCGAGGAGTTTACCGAAGGCCGCGACGAAGCGGCTTGGCTGCGCCACCTGTTTGAAGAGTCACGTGCCCGCGCAGCAGCACACGGAGTGTTGCTACCGGATTTCGAAACCTTCTGGGCAGGTGAGCATTTTTCCATTGCTCCAGCGGTTGCCGAGCAGGAGCTGATCTTTGAAGCGTTTCGGCGCGATCCGGACCGACATCCCCTGGGCACACCGTCCGGAAAGATTGAAATCCACAGCGAGACCATCGCGTCGTTTGGTTATGCGGACTGTCCCGGGCATCCCGTGTGGCTGGACAAGACCGAATGGACGGGTGGGCCGCGTGCCGAGCGTTACCCCTTGCATCTCATCTCCAACCAACCCGCCTCACGGCTGCACAGCCAACTGGATTTCGGGGCCCCGAGTCGGGCGACAAAAATACAGGGGCGTGAGCCACTCGCCATGCATCCGCAAGATGCTGAAGCAAGGGGAATCCAGGCCGGTGAGGTGGTCCGCGTTTACAACGATCGCGGTGCATGCCTGGCCGGTGTGCATTTGACCGAGAACATTCGCCCGGGCGTCGTGCAGATCGCAACCGGCGCATGGTTCGACCCGGTGGATGACGACCGGAGCCCGGGGCTCTGCGTGCATGGCAATCCCAACGTCCTCACGCCGGACATCGGCACCTCGCGGCTGGGGCAAGGCCCAAGTGCACACAGCTGTCTCGTCGAAATTGAAGCATGGACGCAACCGCTGCCCCCGGTACGTGCCTTTAGTCCCCCCGAGATAATTTTCCGCGACTGAGAGAGGTCTCCCATGTTTGCCAATGATTTCTACTCCCCTCAGCAACAGGGGCCCTACGAGCACTTTGCTCTGGGTGATTTTGAACTCGAGCGCGGTGGTGTCATCCCTAACTGCCAGCTGGCGTTTGCCACTGCCGGAACCTTGAATGCCGCCAAGGACAACGCCATTTTGTTTCCGCACATGTTTTCCGGCACCAGTAAGCATATGCAGATGTATGTGGGGCAGGGCCTTGCTCTAGATCCGGAGCGTTATTTCGTCATCTTTCCGAACATGCTGGGCAACGGGGTGTCGAGCTCCCCCCACAATTCACCGGCGCCGATTGCAATGGCGGATTTTCCGTCCGTGATGATCGGGGACGACGTCCGCGCACAAGAACGGTTGGTGCGTGAACGTTTTGGAATTACGCAGCTCGAGCTGGTACTTGGGTGGTCGATGGGCGCTCAGCAGGCCTATGAATGGGCAGTCCGCTTCCCGCAAAAGGTCAAACGTGCCGCACCGATCGGAGGTACTGCACAGGGCACGCCGCACAATTACCTGATGGTCCAGAACGCGATGGACCTCATCCGGTCTGATCCCGCCTTCGAGGGTGGCAGGTACACCACGCCCCACGCGGTTGGCGCCGGTCTCAGGCTGCTTGCGCATTTCTTCGCCCAGATCGGCCTGTCGAAGGAGTTCTACGCCAAGGAAGACTGGCGTGAAATTGGTTTCCAGAGTCTTGACCAGTTTCTTCGCGATTTCTGGGAGGCTTGGTTTGCTCCGATGGACGCGAATGCGCTGCTTTGCCTGCTGAATAAATGGCAGCACGCTGACGTTGCCCGCCATGCAGGTGGGGATCTCAAGGAAGCGTTGGCGAGAATCACTGCCGTGGTCTGGAACATGCCGTTTGAACAGGACATGATGTTCACGGTCGACGAGTGCCACGCGGAACATGTGCTGACACCGCGCGGGGCGTTCAGGCCGATCCCGACGCGGTGGGGACATTTTGGCATGCTCGGGGTCGCAAACGCCGACAAGGCCTTCATCGATCAAACGCTCAGGGAATTGCTCGCCGTTCAGGTGTGATCGCGCACCTCCGCGGGAGTAGATCTCCTGCAGTGGCGCGCTGCCGTGCGGTACTCGGCGCGCCGCTGATGGCGACGGTCTCGGACCTTCCGGCCAGCGACTGGCGCGTGGGTGCCCCGATGTTCTTCTGTGGCCTGCTGCAGCTCGCCGCC
>VGUA01000148.1 GCA_016874535.1 Gammaproteobacteria bacterium | reverse complement strand
TCCAGTTGCACCTGCCGGAAGATGTGAGGGAAATCGGTAGGCCGGCCGGGAGTGGCGTGCTCGAGACCTTGCGTTGCGCCCGGGTTGAAACCCTCGAACTGCTCGTGAAGGCGGCCGAAGCATTTGTCCCCGACCCGGCGGTCTGAGGCTTGCTCAGTCGTCCTGGCCCGCGAGCCGGGCGAGCAGCTCCCGCACACGCCCCTGCAGGTCGTACGCCTCTTTCTCCAGCGGATGCCCGTTGTCCTGACAACCGCCACAGCGGGACATCCCGCGCACGTAGGCGCATTTGAATTCCGCGGCACCGAGGGTCTCGAACTGGCGCACATGCACGAATTCATGCGCAAGGATTTCCGTGAAGAGTTCATCCCCCATGTCCCGCAAGGCGTCATCCAGCAGGATGCGGCCGGGCGCGGGCACCAGTCCTGTGCCATTCATGAGTGGGCAGATTCGGACGCGGGTCGCGGCGGCTTCCTCTGCCGTCACCAGTCCGTGATGACGGAGTTTGCGCAGGGCGCGAGCAATGCGTTCCGCGTCGCCTGCCTCGGGTGGTCCCGCGGCAGCCACACAGTGCAGGCTGGCGAAGGAGGCAAAAAGGTCGAAAGCGTTAACGCAATCGAACTCCGCCGCGAACGGCAGCGTGGGCGACGCGGAGAGGAGATCTTCGAGTTCAGTAGCCGACGCCAGGCCGGGACAGAACAGGATCAGGAGCAGAGGCAGAAACTTCATCGTGAGAGGCTGCCGCGCCGACCGCAGTCGGCGCGGGAGGGTACTGGACAGAAGACTCAGGATTTTTTCAACGAGGCGCGCAGGGCTGCGGTGGCTGCGGGGTCCACGGCCAGACTGTCATCCTCGGCGCTGCCGGTGAGTACCACGCCGTAGATGTCCCGCGCACGCGCGGCAGTTTCCCAACGCTCCAACACATCCCGACAGACCCTGGCCGGATCGCGCTCCAGCGGATCGCCATAACCGCCGCCGCCCGCATCCAGCCCCCGCACCCACTCACCCGGCTCCAGGCGGCATTCCACCACGCCGGGCAGCTTTTCCTGTTCGCCATTGGCCTTGATGCGATAGGTGGCCGCCGGCGGACCGGCGTGTCCTCCCCTCACCCCCTGGGGCGGATTGACCTGGCCATCGCAGGAGATGACCACGGTCATCGGATCCCTGCGCGGGCCGTACACCAGTTCGGAACCCGGAGCACCGCGCATGCGGCCTGCCCCGCCGCCACCCGGAATCACGCGCAGATGTTTCACCAGAATGGGGTATTTGGACTCGTCCACCTCCACGCTGCCGCGGTACATGAGTCCCGCTGCCACCGGCAGGCCGTAATTGAGCCAACCGTCGGTGACGGGCGTCGCCGGCCCACCGTTGGTGACCAGCCATTCCTGATTGATGAAGGGGCCGCCGCGTCGCCAGTCCTCGCCGCTGATCACGCCCGCGCCCGCGCCCATGCCGATGGCGCCTTCAGCCAACCCATGGCCATCGCCGATCGCGGCGAATGCCGCCTGGGTCACGTTCACCAGACGATCGCCGATGTTGGTGGTCGCCATGGAGCAGCTGTGCGGAAATTTCGGTTTGCCGGTGATGCAGCCGTCCCGCAGATGCACGCGCACCCGCGAGAAGGAGCCGGCATTGTGGGGTACGTCCGGATCCATGCAATTGAACACCCCGCACATGGCGTTCGAGGTGGCACAGGCCACGGATTCGTTCAGGCCGAAGGCCATGTTGTCCGGGTTGTGGGTGAGATCGACATCGATATAGCCCTGCTCGGTATCCACCGCCACGTCGACGCGCAGCGGCAGGCCGTCCGGGAGAATCGGCGGCAGCGGGTCGTAGACCGTGGTGTTCGACAGCTTGCCGGGCGGCATCTTCTTGATCGCCTCCACCATGCGGCGTTCGGAATAGGCAAACCACTCATCGATGAAACGCTTGATGGTGTCCACGCCGTAACGGCGCGTGAGTTCCACCAGTCGACGCTCGCCGATGCGGGCAGCGCCAATCTCGGCGAGATAATCGCCATACCACTGCTCGGGCACGCGGATACGCCGCTTGCACATACGGATGATGTCATCCACATCTTTGTACTGCTTCTGGATGCGCACGCAGGGGAAAATCAGCGCACCTTCCTCGTAGATGTCGCGGGCGTAGGCATGGTAGGTGGAAGGAATGGAGTTGCCGCAGTCCGCCTGGTGCGCCTTGGCGCAGGTGGTGAACATGTGTACGCCATCCACGAACACCGGCACCATCACCATGTGGTCGGCCGCGTGCGTGTTGCCGAGGTAGGGATCGTTGTGGAGGAAGGCATCCCCAGGCGCGAGATCCTCATGCAGGTCGCACATGGACTGCGACTGCAGGCTGGAACCGAAGATGTGCACTGGCAGGCCTTCGCCCGGGCACAGCAGCCGGTTGTCACCGGTGACGATGGAGCAGGAGAAATCCCGCACGACGGCGAGCACCGCAGAGCGCGCGGTCTTCAGCAGGGTGTTCGACATCTCGCGCACGATGGCATTCAGCCGGTTCGCGAGCACCGCCATCAGAATGGGATCGAAAGTCTCGGAATCGGTACGGGCCTGTCTGACCTGGGTCTGCATATTGCTTACTCCGAAGGCGGGGTGACGATGTAACGGCCACCGGGGCTCACATGGGCCACGGCTCCGGGATAAACCACGAGAGTGGAGGTGTCTTCCTCGATGATGGCGGGCCCTTCGATGCGCGCGCCTGCCGGCAGCTTCTTGCCGAGGAACACGGACGTCTCCAGATGCCCTTCACCGAAATAGCACTGGCGGGTGCGATCCGCCTCAGCGTGCTGTTCGGCCAGCACCTTGCCGGGTTCGAGAGTGGGCGCGTTCACCTTGCCGATGAGACGTCCGCGCCAGTTGAGGAATTCGACGGCGTTGCCGACGTCCGTCACCGCGAAGACCCGGTCGTGCACGCGATGGAATTCCTCGACCAGCGCATCGACAGCCGGCTGTCCCTCGAAGTGGCCTGAAGGAACATCCACATCCAGCTCCCACACCTGATAGCGATAACGCGCCTCGACGAAATACTGCTTCTCCAGAGTGTTGATGCCGCGCGCCCGCAGGCGGCTGGCGAATTCCTCCAGGCGGGCATCGATTTCGCCCAGCGCACGGTTGACGCCCACAAAATCGAAATCGTCGGACGCGGTCAGCTTGCTCGCGCCGGCCTCCGTGATGATGTCCGAGAACTGCATGCCGGAGGCCGACAGCGCGCCGGCCGTGCGCGGCATGAGCACGGTGCGGCAGCCCAACTCCTGGGCAATCGGCACGATGTTCAGCCCGCCCGCGCCACCGCCGCCGATGAGGGCGGATTCGCTGGGGTCTATGCCCTCGTTGATGGTGAGCTCCTTGATGGCCTGGATCATGTTCTCGCTGGCGACCGCGACGATGGCCCAGGCGGCACGTTCGACGCTCTGGCCGAGTGCCTCTGCAGTGGGCGTGATCACGCGCCGCGCGGCAAGCTCGTCGAGCTTCATGCGGCCACCGAGAAAATGCGCCGGGTCGAAATACCCGAGCACCACGGCTGCGTCGGTCACCGTCGGGTATTGTCCCCCGCGGCCGTAGCACGCAGGACCCGGCTCGGAACCCGCCGACTGCGGCCCTACCCTGAGCAACCCGCCGGAATCAACCCAGGCGATGGAACCGCCGCCCGCGCCGATGGAGTGCACGGCGACCGAGGCCATACCGAGGTTGTCGCCTGTCCATTGCGGCCCGAGCCAGGTGTCGCGCGAGAATTCCACCCGCCCATCGCGCACCAGGCTCACATCGAAAGTCGTGCCGCCCGCATCGCACACGATCACGTCTTTCGGCAAGCCTTCGGCCTCCACATAGGAAAGCCCGGCGATGGGTGCCATGGCGGGGCCCGACTTCACGAGATAGATGGGCCGCTGCACCACATCCGTGAGGTGCATCACACCGCCGAAGGAGGTGCTGACCAGGATGTCGTTGGCATAGCCGGCGGCACGCAGATCGGCCTCCAGATCGGACAGGTACTTCTGCATCAGCGGCTTCAGCGAGGCATCGATCGCCGTAGAGGAGGCCCGCCGGTATTCGCGCAGGATGGGGTTGAGCTGGTGCGAGAGGGTGAAAG
>VGUA01000147.1 GCA_016874535.1 Gammaproteobacteria bacterium | reverse complement strand
GTCATTGAAGAGCACGCCGTTGTTGGCGAGGATGCCAACCCGCCAGCCCCAGAGATTCGCATAGCCACAGACAAGGCTGGTGCCGTAGGCGGGCTGGTATTCGTGGAAGCGGCTGCCATCTACGAGGCGGGCGATGACTTCGCGCATGTCGAAGCCTCGCTTGATGTCGTCAGGGATGATCCCGTAGAGCTCATCCGCCGGATAACAAGGGGCTTCAACAGCGGATCTCTCCAGCGCCCAGCGCGTGGGACGCTGCCACTGCGCAACGATCTCCCGGCCAATCGCAATCGCATGCGCCTCGTCGTCGGCCGGATAGTCGCAGGTGCCGCTGACCTGGGTATGCAGATCGCAACCTCCGAGATCATCCACGCTCACCACCTCGCCCGTGGCCGCTTTCACCAGCGGCGGGCCAGCGAGGAAGACCGCCCCGGTGCCACGCACGATCACGGCATAGTCGGAGAGCGCCGGGATATAGGCGCCACCTGCCGTGCAATGGCCGAAGACCAGCGCCAGCTGCTTCACGCCCATCTTGGAGAGGATGGCCTGGTTGCGGAACATGCGGCCGGCCATGTGCTTGTCCGGAAAGAGCTCGGACTGCAGTGGCAGGAATCCGCCCGCACTGTCGCAGAGATGGATCACGGGCAGCCGGTTCTCGATGGCGATATCAAGGCAGCGCACGATCTTCTTCACCGTGAGCGGATACCAAGCACCGCCTTTGATGCTGGAATCATCGGCATGGATGATCACTTCGCGGCCGCTCACCACGCCGATACCGGTGATGCAGCTCGCGCCGGGCGCTTCGCCGTCGTAGGCCATGTTGCCTGCCAGCGAGGACAGTTCGAGGAAAGGCGTGCCGGGATCGAGCAGACGCTCCAGTCGCTCGCGGGGCAGCATCTTGCCTTGACGATGAAGGCGTTCCACATCCCGTGGCGGGCGTTGATGACGTGCGGCGTCCTGTTTTTCCCGGAACTCGGCGATGCGCCGCTGGCTGGCCAGATAATTCGCGCGATATTCGCTGCTGTCCGTATTGAGCCTGGAATGGATACGGCTCATGACGCCTCCTCGGGATGCAGCGCAACCAGCAGGGCGCCTTTCTGGAATGTTTCGTTGAGCTCGACGTGCACGGTGGCAATGATTCCCGCGCGGGGAGCCGCCAGTGTGATCTGCATCTTCATGGATTCGATCACGAGCAGGCCCTCGCCCGCAGCCACCGGGACACCGGGTTCACAGCGCAAGGCCACCACCACGCCCGGCATCTCCGCACGCAATTCATGGCCGCCACTGTTGCCACCTGCGCCCGACAAGGGATCTTCCGGCTGCAAGGACAAGGTGCGGCCGGCGAGCTTGAGATGTACCCGGCCTCCTTCAATCACCCGCCAGCAGGCAAAGTCCTCGCCGTTCACGCGCAGGAGGCAGGCGCCGTCGTCCGCGCCGGGCAGTTCTTCCACGATGTATTCGACATCGTCCACCCGACAGCGCAGGGCGGGTCTGCGGGCGAGGATCTCAATTGGCACGCGGGCGCCGTCCATTTCGTAGAAGAAGGACATGGCGTGTCAGTTCCTCCAGCCGCCCATGGAGGCGTAGGGTTCAGGGATGTCATGGACCATGCGGCGGAATGCCTCATCGGTGAAGGCCGCGGCTAGGAGGGCTGCGGCGCGCGCTTCAGGCGTGAGCGGCGGCGCTGTGAGGCTTGCGGCGTGGGTCTCGATGAATCCGGTATGCAGCTCGCCGGCGGCGAAGGCCGGATGCCGCAGCAGGCGCGCGAGATAGTCGAGATTGGTCTCCACCCCGAGCAGCACCAGGGACTCCAAGGCTTCCAGGCTGCGTGCGATGGCTTCAGTGCGATCTCGCCCGTGGCAGACCAGCTTGGCCAGCATCGAATCGAACGCTGCCGTGACGGCCTGGCCCTGGAGGATGCCGCTCTCGAAGCGCACCGCGGGCAACTGCGGCTCCCTGAGCAGCGCGACGGTTCCGGTCGCAGGCCTGAAGTCATCCTCCGGCCGTTCCGCGCAGATCCGGCATTCGATGGCGTGCCCTTCCAGCCGGATCTCGGATTGGGCCCAGCCCAGCGGTTCGCCGTTGGCAATCCGGATCTGGGCCTCGACGAGATCGCGCCCTGTCACGAATTCGGTCACCGGATGCTCCACCTGTAGGCGTGTATTCATTTCCAGGAAATAGAAACGTCCATCAGGTGCAAGAATGAATTCGACGGTGCCGGCGTTGCGATAATCCGCAGCCTTGGCGAGGGTCACTGCCGCGGCGCAGATTTCATCGCGGAGCTCGGGAGCGAGGCGCGGCGCAGGACTTTCCTCCAGCACCTTCTGGAAGCGGCGCTGCACGGAGCATTCCCTCTCATAGAGGTGAATCACTTCGCCATGGGCGTCGCCCAGGATCTGCACTTCGATGTGGCGGGGCTGCTCGATGTAGCGTTCTGCATAGACCCGGCCGTCGGCAAAGTAACGTTGCGCCTCGGCGGCGGCAGTCTCGGCCCGTGCGGCGAGCTCTTCCCGCGCCCGCACGATGCTCATGCCCTTGCCGCCACCGCCGGCCGCTACTTTGATAAGCAGCGGAAAACCGATGTGTTCCGCCTCCCGAAGAAAAGTTTCCAGATCCCCCGCCTGGGTACAGCTGGGCGCCACAGGCACGCCGTGACGGGCCGCGAATTCGCGCGCCCTGAGCTTGTCGCCCATGAGTCCGATGACGTCCGCCTGCGGCCCGATGAAGCACAGTCCAGCGGCTTCCACAGCTGCCGCAAAACCCGCGTTCTCGGCGAGAAAGCCGTAGCCCGGGTGGATGGCATCCGCCCCCGTGGCCTTGGCCGCCGCAATGAGTTGCGCCACGTCCAGATACGCTGCGGTCGGGACATCTGCCACAAGTTCCACGGCATGATCCGCGGCCAGCACATGCGGCGCCGCGCGGTCCGCAAAATGATGCACGGCGGTGGTCTTCAGCCCCAGCCGTCGCGCGGTGTGCTGGATGCGGCACGCAATCTCACCCCGGTTGGCAATGAGGATGTGGGAGATGGTCATGATTCAGCGTCCCGTCCAGCGCGGCGGACGACGCGCGTTGAAAGCGGCCATACCCTCGCGCGCATCCTCGCTCTGGGCGATGACCGGCAGCATGACCTGGGTGTATTCCAGCGCCTGATCGAGGTGCATGTCACTGATGGCACGCAGCACCTGCTTGCCCACCCGGTGGCTGGTGGGCGAATTCGCGAGCAGGCGTTTCAGGCAGTCTTCCACGCGAAGGTCGAGCTCGCTCCCCGGCACCACATGATTCAGCAGATTGAGTTTCAGGGCTTCTTCCGCGTCCACCATCTCGCCGGTCAGGCACAGCTCGGTCAGGCGACGTCTCGGCAGCAGCCGCAGCAGGTGCGGCAGCACCATCATGGGGAAGATGCCGAAGCGGGCCTACGGCAGGCCGAAGCGCGCATGGTCGGCCGCAATGGCGATATCGCAGGCACAGATGAGGCCAAGCCCTCCACCCACCGCCGTGCCGTTGACACGCGCCACCAGCGGCAGGCGGCACGTCTCCAGGCGCTGGAACATTTCCAGTGCGTAGTGGCGGGGATCCGCGGGCGTGAATTCAAAGGGCGCACCCTTGGCGTCGGGTGAGAGATCTCCGCCGGCGCAGAAAGCTTCCTCGCCGGCACCGGTGATGACGACTGCGCGGAGATGGCTGGCACGCTCGGCGCTCGCCAGCGCTGCGCTGATCCCTGCGCACACCGCCTCGTTGATCGCATTGCGTCGCGCCGGGCGATTGAGGGTGATCCAGAGCACGGAGGCTCTCTCTTCGACCAATACTTCGTCCGCCACGCCATGTCATCCGGGATATCCAGAGGACTCTAGTGGACACCCCCAACAGGGTCAACACACGCGAGGCGGGCCTGGGCGATGCCACACCCGTGCCCGACTGCGACTGCGCTAGAATTGAATCGACGTCCACACCAGACAGGAGACAGGCCATGGCGGATTTCGCGGCAAACCCTCGCAACCGGGTGATGCGCTACCCGAAACGCGCCGCCTACGACACGGACACCGTGAATGCCATTCTCGATGAGGGCCTGGTCTGTCATGTGAGCTTTGTGATGGACGGCCAGCCGCTGATCATTCCGACCATTCATGCCCGCATGGGGGACCAGCTCTTGCTCCACGGCTTGAAGGGCGGGCGCATGCTCGAGCACATCAACGCCGGCAATCCGCTGGCGGTGGCAGTCACGTTGCTGGATGGTCTGGT
>VGUA01000146.1 GCA_016874535.1 Gammaproteobacteria bacterium | reverse complement strand
GTGAATCCTTCCGGGAACAGCGGGCGAATGGGGCGATCAATCAGCCGCGAGGTGAGGGTTTCCTTCTCGGTGGGACGACCCTCGCGCTTGAAGAAGCCACCGGGGATCTTGCCGGCCGCATAGGTGCGTTCCTGATAGTCCACCGTGAGCGGGAAAAAGTCGCGATCTGGCGACGCCTTCTGTGCGCCAACCACTGTGGTCAGCACGATGGTCTGGCCCATGGTCACCAACACGGCTGCCGTGGCCTGCTTGGCGATGCGGCCGGTCTCGATCTGGACCGTGTGGTTACCGTATTGGAATGAAACTGTTTGAGCGGTCATGCTTGATTGGTCCGTCGCTTGCGCTGGAGAGAGGTGAAGGGTGCTGGAACGAAAAGCCGGCGTTTACGCCGGCTGTGCCTATTTGCGCAAGCCGAGACGGGCAATGAGTTCCCGATAGCGTTCGGTATGACGGGTCTTGAGGTAGTCCAGGAGCTTGCGGCGGCGGTTCACCATGCGCAGAAGCCCCTGGCGGGAGTGGTTGTCGTGGGCATGCGCCTTGAAGTGTCCCGAGAGATCCTCGATGCGAGCCGACAGCAGGGCAACCTGCACTTCCGGGGAGCCGGTATCACTGGCCCCGCGCTGGTAATTCTGCAGAATTTCCTGCTTCTGTTCGCTCTTCAAAGCCATTAACGCACTCCTGAATCTGATTTGCTTGCTTTCTTGGCGGGGCGCATTCTAACCGCGCACCCCTTGCGGAACAACCTTCAAACTGCGGGAATCGGCCTGTTTCGGCGTCATTCCCGGTCTTTTCCTGTGACCATGAGGCGACGGGGCCGCAGTTGCCCGTTGGCGTCGCCCTCCCCCATGCCGAGAAACTCGCCCGCCGGCCCATACAGCCGCACGGAGCCGACCATGGATGAGTCCCCGACCAGGCTCAATGCCTGGCCCTGTCTGACCCTCTGTCTGTCCGCCACATCGAGGTCGACGCGGGGAAATCCCTGCAGCGCGCTGTCGATTGGCAGCAGCAACTCGTCCAGAGTTTCCGGCGGATGACGGCCGCTCTCGAACAGCTCCAGAGCATGGGCGCGGGTGATGTCATAGGGGCCGGCTTCGAGGCGTCTCAGCCCAGCCAGCGAGGCCCCGCAGCCGAGGATCTCTCCCAAGCTCATCGCGAGCGAGCGGATGTAGGTCCCTTTCGTGCAACTCACGTCCAGCACCACGGTGTCGCGCTCCCAGGCCAGCATCTGCAGGCGTTGGATGGTGACCGGCCTCGCCTCACGTTCCACTTCGATACCCTGTCGCGCCAGCCGGTACAGCGGTTGGCCGTCGCGCTTCAGCGCCGAGTACATCGGCGGAACCTGCAGCTGCGGCCCGCGCAGCCGGGCCAGCGCCTCCTCCACCGCGGTGGCCGACCCCGGGAGATCATCGGAGCGTGCCAAAACTTCGCCTTCGGCATCGCCACTGGCCGTCACCACCCCGAGGCGGACCACCGCCTGGTAGCGCTTGTCCGCGTCGAGCAGAAAGCCGCAGACCTTGGTGGCCTCACCAAAGCAGAGCGGCAGAAGCCCAGTCGCCGCCACATCGAGATTGCCGGTGTGCCCACCCTTTGCAGCCATCAGTGCACGGCGCGCCACCTGCAGGGCCCGGTTGGAGCTGATGCCGGGTGGCTTGTCGAGCAGGAGGATGCCGTGCACAGCCCGCTGCTGGCGGCGTCTGGTAGGAGTGGCGCCGGGCGGCCCCGTCACCTCAGACAAGGGTAGCTCCAGGCAAGGATAGCCTCACGCCTGTCCGGCAGGCTCGGATTTGAGCAGCTCGGCGATACGGGCGCCGTGAGCGATGGACTTGTCTTCCGCCACCTGTAGCGCCGGCACTTTCTTCATGGGCAGATCCCGCGCGACTGCGGAGCGAATGTCCGGCAGCGCCTCGCGCAGGCCGGCGAGCACAGCGGCCGGATCCGGATGCCCCATCACGCTGACGAACAGGCGGGCCACGGTCTTGTCAGACGCAACCTCCACGTCCGTGATGGTCACCATGCCCCAGCGATGTTCGCGCGCCAGCCCCGCGACGAGAGGTGCTGCGATACGCTGGATGGTTTCGGCGATGCGCAGGTTGCGCCCGTACTCCTTGGGCATGGTCTAGCCTTGCGGAGCCTGGTGACGGAGCCAGCTGGACACCACTACACCGGAGCTCATGCCGTGCGCGCCACCAAGGTCCGCTCGTAGACCTCGATCTGGTCTCCGGGCTTCACATCATTGTAATTCTTGACCCCGATACCGCACTCGATGCCGGCCTTGACCTCGTTCACGTCGTCCTTGAAGCGACGCAGGGATTCGAGTTCGCCCTCATAGATGACCACGTTGTCGCGCAGCACGCGGATGGGATTGTTGCGCTTGACCACACCCGTGCTCACGATGCAGCCGGCGATTGCGCCAAGCTTGGAGGAGCGGAAGACATCGCGCACCTGCGCCACCCCCAGGATGGTCTCGCGCATTTCCGGGGCCAGCATGCCGGTGACGGCCGCCTTCACGTCGTCGATGACGTCGTAGATCACGCTGTAGTAGCGCAGATCGATGCCCTCTTCATCCACCAGCCGTCGCGCCGCACTGTCGGTACGCACGTTGAAGCCCACCATGAAGGCACGCGAGGCAAAGGCCAGATTGACGTCGGACTCGTTGATGCCACCGACACCACTGGAGATGACCTCGACCTTGACCTCGTCGTTGCTGAGACGCACCAACGCTTCGCTGAGCGCCTCCGCAGAGCCTTGCACGTCGGCCTTGATGACAATCTTGAGGCTCGCCGTCTCACCTTCCTTCATCTGGGAGAAGACATTCTCCAGCTTGGCCGCCTGCTGACGGGCAAGCTTGGTCTCGCGATCTTTTTCCTGACGGAAAATCGCAATCTCGCGCGCCTTGCGTTCATCATCCACCACGGTGGCCTCGTCACCCGCATTCGGCGTGCCGGACAGGCCGAGGACTTCCACGGGTTCGGCAGGGCCCGCACGATCGACGGTCTTGCCGGAGGCATCCACCATGGCACGCACGCGACCGAATTCCGTGCCCGTGAGCAGGACATCACCTCGGCGCAGCTCCCCGCGCTGGACAAGCACGGTGGCCACCGGACCACGTCCGCGATCGAGCCTGGATTCAATGACCACGCCTTTGGCCGGACCGTGCTGGGAAGCCTTGAGTTCGAGCACTTCGGACTGGAGTGAGATCGCTTCCAGCAGCTGTTCCACGCCCTGGCCGGTCTTGGCTGACACCGGCACGAACTGCGTGTCGCCACCCCAGTCTTCCGCGATGACGTTGCGGATGGAAAGTTCCTGTTTGATGCGTTCGGGATCGGCGCCTGCCTTGTCTATCTTGTTGACGGCCACGATCATCGGCACGGTTCCCGCCTTGGCGTGCTTGATGGCCTCCTCGGTCTGCGGCATGACACCGTCATCGGCGGCAACCACCAGGATCACGATATCGGTGACCTTGGCGCCGCGGGCACGCATGGCGGTGAAAGCCTCATGGCCAGGTGTGTCGAGGAACGTGATGCGTCCGTGGGGCGTATCGACCTGGTAGGCACCGATGTGCTGGGTGATCCCGCCCGCTTCCCCTGCCGCGACCTGCGCCTGACGGATGTAATCGAGAAGCGAGGTCTTGCCGTGGTCGACGTGGCCCATGATGGTCACGATGGGCGCGCGGGGTTCGAGATCCGCCTCCGCAGTGCCGTCCTCCAGGAGCTCGGCCTCGATGGCATCGGCTCGCGTGAGTTTGGCCTTGTGGCCCATTTCCTCCACCACGATGGCAGCGGTGTCCTGGTCGATCATCTGGTTGATGGTGACCATGGTGCCCAAGGTCATCATGGCCTTGATCACCTCGGCCGCCTTCACCGACATCTTCTGTGCGAGCTCGGCGACGGTGATGCTTTCCGGAATGACCACTTCGCGCACGACCGGTGCGGTGGGCCGCTCGAAACCATGCTTGCCGCCTCCCATTGGGGTGACAGGTCTTCTTGTCGGCAGCTGCTTCTTCTTGCGTTTGCCTGACTTGTCACTGGCAACATGCAGCTCACGGCGGCCACCGCCGCGGTTATCACGCTCTCCGCTGCGAGGTTCCTGTCGCTGACCGTGTTCCGGTCGACGTGCCGGGGCTGGCGCGGGCGCTACCGTGGCTGCAGGCTGTGCAGCCACTTCCTGCTCCACCGCCTGAGCAACAATGGCCTCCAGATCAGTGGGAGGCAGTACGGGCTCGGCTTCGGCAGGCGCTGCACCAGGTGCTTCCATCTCGGGTGCTGCCGGTACCACCGGTTCGGCCGCTGGCCCCGGTTGCATTGTTTCCGGCGGGTTGAGGGCTTCCACCTCAAGGCGCTTCTGTTCGAGCTCGGTGGCTTCCTTCTCGAGTCGCGCAGCCTCTTCCTCGGCCACGACACTGCGCTTGACGTAGGTCTTCTTGCGCCTGATTTCCACGGCAACG
>VGUA01000145.1 GCA_016874535.1 Gammaproteobacteria bacterium | reverse complement strand
TGTGGGTGATGCGTGAACGGGTGCTCACCGCATCTACCGCGAGCGTCCCGTCGGCACGCAGATGATGCGACCAGTCAAAGGCCGACACGCCGGCATGCAGCGCCGCTTCATCCTGTGCCGGAAAGCACCCCAGCACCAGCAGGATGCGATTGGCCACGCGCGACCACAGCAGGGCACGGCAGGCCACGGCCAGATCGCCCGCAAAAGCCACCCCCCCGGTACGAATCTTCAGGCCCGAAGCGCCGAAGCCGGCGAGCTCGCTCGCCAGCAGTTCAGCCGTGCCCTTGGGGCAGGTGGCAAAGAAAGTGTTTTCCATCGGTAGAGGCTCGTACTCAGGCAGACCGGATCAAGGGATGGGTACCGCGGGGTGCTGGGGTACGCTTGCGTCCGGTGAACGGGCTCCGCATAGTGCCTGACCTGAAAATGAACTGCGAGGGGAGCTGCTCATGGCCATCGGATTCGACGATCTGAAGATCAAATACGAAGAAATCGCCGACGCACGCAAGATGTCCGGCCTGCGGGTGGTGCTGGGCGCCTACCCCATTCCCGGCCCGTGGCGGGAATCCTGCAAGGGCATCCTGCATGTGAAGGGCCTGAAGTACGTGCCGGTGCGTACTGGCAATCCCGGCTCGCCGGATGTCGCCCTGGGGATGGGCGGCTCGCAGTCGCAACTCATCGAGTGGACCGGCCAGGCCAGTGCACCTGTGATGGCCTGGAACGACGAGAAACCGCGTTCCGGCTGGGTGGATCAGCTCAACTTGGCAGAGCGTCTGGCACCCGAGCCGTCGCTGGTCCCGGCCAAGGTTGAAGATCGTGCATTGATGTTCGGCCTGGCCAACGAATTGCTCGGCGAACACGGCCTCGTGTGGGTCAAGCGTCTGTTGATGGTGCACGGCCCCCTGAACAGTCTGCCAGCCGATGATCCGCAGCGCCCGTTTTTCACCTATCTGGGCGAGAAGTACGGCTACAGCCCCGAGGCTGCCGAGCGCGCGGCGCTCAGGATTCGTGACATCGTGCTGGCTTTCGACGCACAGCTCTCGCGCCAGAAGGCGCGCGGCTCGAAGTATCTCATCGGCGACTCCCTGAGTGCGCTGGATATCTATTGGGCCGCTTGCTGCGCGATCCTTCATCCGCTCCCGCCCGAGCAGTGCCCGATGGCGGATGCCTTCCGCGGCGGTGCGTATGGCAATGACGATCCGCGCATCGAGGCGGCCTTGTCGCCGGCCTTGCGCGACCATCGGGACTTCATCTACGCCACTCACCTGGAGTTCCCCATCGTCTTCTGATGGCACAGATCTGGGTTGATGCCGATGCCTGCCCGGTACCGGTCAAGGAAATGCTGTACCGGGCAGCGACACGCACCTCGACGCTCGTGGTGTTCGTCGCCAATCAGGCGCTCACGGTGCCACCGTCGCCCTTCATCCAGACTCTGCGCGTGGGGCGTGGCTTTGATCTGGCGGACAACCTCGTCATAGCGCGCGCGGCGCCCGGAGATCTAGTGGTGACCGCGGATATTCCGTTGGCTGCGGCGGTGGTGGACAAAGGCGCCCTGGCGCTCAATCCCCGCGGGGAACGTTACACACCGGACAACATTAGCGGACTGCTCGAGATGCGGAATCTCATGGAAACCCTGCGCAGTGGCGGCATGGTCACGGGCGGACCCGCCGCCTATTCGCAGCGCGATAGACAGGCCTTCGCCAAGGAGCTCGAGCGTTGGCTGCTGGGACGCGCAGCCTGAGACTCGCCGCAGTCCGGCTCAATCATCCGCGTCGTCGAGACCCGGAAACAGCACGCTGGTGTAGCCGAAGCGGCTGAAATCCCGCACCCGCATGGGATAGAGAATCCCGTCCAGATGATCGCACTCGTGCTGGACCACACGCGCGTGAAAGCCCTGCACCGTGCGCTCGATCACACGCCCCTCCGCATCGTGCCCGCGATAATGGAGCTCCCTGTAACGCGGCACCACGCCGCGCAATCCCGGCACTGACAAACAGCCCTCCCAGCCTTCCTCGAGAGCGTCACCCTGGGGCGTGAGCTCGGGATTGATCAGGAGGGTCAGCGGGATGATGGGGGCCTCGGGGTAGCGCGGATTGGGGCGATCGTCACCGAAGATGACCACGCGGAGATCGACGCCAATCTGGGGCGCGGCCAGCCCCGCGCCATTCGCCGCGCGCATGGTGTCGAACAGGTCGGTGATGAGGCTCTGCAATTCGGTGGTGCCGAAAGCGGTCACCGGCCGCGACACGCGGAGCAGGCGCGGATCACCCATCTTCAGGATGTCGCGAATCATCGGGAGGGTTCCTCTGCGTTGGGGATCCGCAGTGTAACGCGTGACAGGATGTGGACCGCGTGGTTCCCACTTGGGTGTAGGATGTATCCACGCGCAATGACGGATGGGTGGCGATGGCGGAGGCCCTGTTCGATGTCTGGTTTGAAGGCGTCATGCTGCCGGGCTTTGCGGCGGAGGACGTCAAGCGTGAACTCGCGCTGATTTTCAAGGCCGAGCCGGCACGTATCGACGCACTGTTCGGTGCGCGCTCGGCGATCAAGCGCAATGTGGATGCGGCGACTGCCCGGCGCTACCAGCTGGCGCTGGCCAAAGCTGGCGCTGCGGTTGAAGTCGTCCCGGTAGCAGCGATGACGCGTGACACTGGTGCCGCTCTGCCCCCCACGACGGGTCCGCTGACGCTGGCCGAGGTGGGCGTGACACTCATCGATGTCCCTCCAGTGCCCGTGCTCAATCTGGATCTGGCGGCGTATTCTCTGGCCGAACCCGGTGTGACGCTGGTTGAGCCGGAACCTACTCCCGAGCCCGAGTTCGACCTCTCGGGCCTGACCCTTCTGCCACTGGACGCTCCCGACTACTTCGCACCGCCAGTGCAGGAAGTGCGCGAGTTCGAGACCCGTGGACTCAGCTTGATGGAAATCCCGACCCACCATGAATGACCAAAACCCGCCCACGGAAGACCCCACGGAAGACATCGTGCTCCGGCATGAGCCGGATGAAAGCTCGCCCGTGCCCGTGGTCGCACCGGTACGGAATCCCGCGGCCAGCGGTAGGCGTCTTGGCTGGCTGCTGGGTGTGGCGCTGATCGGCATGGCTGCGATTGGCGTCTGGTATTGGCAGGACCAGAAACTCTCGAACGCTCCGATGCGTGAGCCCGCGGTGCTGCCTGGTGATGCCGAACTCCTGCCGGGGCCAACGCAGTCCGGCCCTTCGGCCCTTGCGGATGTGCCTGAGACCGATCCCTCAGCGGCGCGCGAAGCAGAAGCTGCGGCTTCCATGCCGCCGGATGCATTGGATCCCGAAACGCCACTGCCCGTGCTGTCTGCGAGGGATGCCGCAGCCCTCGCCGCGCTCGCTGAACTGGGGGCTGGCCAAGCACTGCTCGGCCTGCTCGTGGACGAAGCGCTGCTGACGCGCCTCGTGGTGACGGTCGACAACCTGCCCGCGCGCAAGTTTGGCCTGCGGCAACGGGTATTGCGGAAGGTCGAAGGGACTTTCCTGGTGGGAGGATCAGGCGAGGCGCTGGCGATGGCTCCCGCCAATGCCACCCGCTATGCGCCTTTCGTGGACGCTTTGGTGGCGCTGCCCGTGCCCGCGCTCGTCAGTACCTATCGGCGGTTCTATCCCTTGCTGCAGGAAGCCTATGCGGGGCTTGGCTACGCAGACCGGCAATTCCACGCGCGTGTGCTCGAAGTCATCGATCACTTGCTCGCAACGCCCTCACCAGATGAACCGGTGAAGCTGGTTCAGCCCAAGGTTTTCTACCGCTACGCAGATGGCGGACTGGAGGGTGCGTCGGTGGGGCGGCGCGCGCTGTATCGACTGGGATCTCCGCAGCGACAGGCTGTTCTGGAGTGGCTCAAATCCCTGCGGGGAGCTCTGGTTCAGGGGACGCCCTGAGCTCCTGATACGATTCCTGACCCGGGCTGACTCAGGACAGATCGACCGCGTGGCGCTTCAGCGCCGCGAAATCCACATGCTCCAGGGCGCCGATGTGTGTCCCCAGCAGGAAGACCCTGGGTGCCGCGCCGGCTTCCAGCGCCTGCTGCCAGCGAGGCGCACACAGACACCAGCGGTCGCCGGGCTTCAATCCCTCGAAACCGTATTCAGGACGTGGCGTGGAGAGATCATTCCCCACTCCCTTGGAGTAGCTGAGGAACTCGGACGTCACCTCCGCGCATACCGTATGACTGCCCGCATCCTCTTCGCAGGTTCGGCAGCAACCATCGCGGAAAAAACCCGTGACCGGATCGAATCCGCAGGGCACCAGGGGCTCTCCCAGCACGTTGAGTTCTTCGTCTCTGTTCATGGTGGATACTCCTTGAAATGGGGTGTCAGGTCGTGGCGAGTCGCGGCAAGGGCTTCTCGCGTATCGGCAGTTGGGTGATGGCGGCAAGCAGCGCCAGCATGGCATCCGCGTACCACATCCACGAGTAATCCCC
>VGUA01000144.1 GCA_016874535.1 Gammaproteobacteria bacterium | reverse complement strand
CGCAGCCACGGCATAACCGTAGTCGGTGCAATTCCGGCGGGCCTGCCGGATCCCGGCATCACCCTGCCGTCGCGCGCTCAACTGGAAGCACTGGTTCTCCCCGCACTCAGCATCGGCCTGATCGGTTTTGTCGAGAGCGTCTCCGTCGCACGATCCTTGGGGATGCGCCGCGGTGAGCGCATTGACCCGGATGCCGAGTTGCGCGGGCTCGGCGCCGCCAATCTGGCAGCGGGCCTTTCAGCCGGCTTCCCCGTGGCAGGAGGCCTGTCCCGCTCTATCGTGAATTTCAGCGCCGGCGCACGCACGCGCATGGCGGGTGTCTATGCCGCCCTGCTCATGCTCGGTGTGGTCGCCTTCCTCACGCAGGCGTTCGCGCAACTTGCCCACACCGTGCTCGCGGCCGCCATCATCCTGCCCGCACTGGGGCTGGTCGATCTGAGAATTCTGCGGGAAGCCTGGTCGTTCTCGCGTTCCGATGCCTGGGCCTACATCGGCACGGCGGTGGGCGTGATGGTGCTGGGCATCGAGATTGGGATCCTCTGCGGTGTGATTTTTTCACTCGTGACGATTCAGTGGCAGGCGAGCAATCCCCATCTCGCCGAAATCGGTCGGGTACCAGGCACCACGCATTATCGCAACGTCAAGCGCTCAGCCGTCGTCACCTACCCCCACGTCCTCGCGATTCGGGTCGATGGTGATTTTTTCTTCGGCAACGTGCGACCGGTGACCGCGCAGATCGAACAAGCCCTCACGGCCCGACCCGGCGTGACGCACCTGGTGCTTGATCTATCGTCCGTGAATCGCGTTGATCTCACGGGCCTGGAAGGGCTGCGGGAACTCAACCACAGCCTGCGCGCACGACGGGTGACCCTGCATCTGGCCGAGGTCAAGGGGCCCGTGCTGGACCGTCTGGAGCGCAGCCACCTCCTGCAGGAACTGGCGCGCGCACCCTTCCGCTTCCTGCACGAAGCCTTCGTCGCACTGAACGCCACGCACTAGAACACGAACTCCACCCGCCGGAATCAAGCCGTTCTGGTGCGCAGGCAGCAGTCTGCCCCCACGGACAGCGTCGATGGCGAAAAAAACGCCGGAAAACCGCTTAAAAAAGCCTTGCGGCCTGCTTACAAATGGTTTTCGAGGGGCTATATTAGTCGCGCATTTGAGCCGGTCCGGGTGCTGTGCGCTGCCCAGGCAACCACCGCACGCGAACCGCACTTGCGAATGTCTCGATTACGCAAAACCCCGGGAGGAATGACATCCTATGAGCCGTGCGAAAACCGCCATCAAAGAACGCGAAACCAAGAGCCAGATCGTCGCCGCCGTGGCTGAAGCCACCGGCCTGACGAAGAAGCAGGTACAGGCCGTGCTGAGCGCTGTCCGTGACCACGCCGTCCGCCACCTCAAGAAGAACGGCTCGGGCGAAATGAGCGTTCCGGAACTTGGCGTGAAGCTCCGCCGTGTGCCCAAGGCCGCCCGCAAGGCCGGCATGGCGCGCAACCCCTTCACCGGAGAGATGGTGAAGGTCGAAGCCCGCCCCGCAAGCGTTTCCGTGCGCGCCTCGGCGCTGAAGGGCCTCAAGGACTCAGTCGTCGGCTGAAGCCTCGGTACCCCGCCAACGTGCGGGACCCTGAAAACACCACGCGCGAGCGTGGTGTTTTTTTTGTGCGGCGAGCAAGCGGCGCGTGTTCGCAAGACCTGCCCAACATTCGTTCAGTTGACGCCCGCGCAACCCGACCAGTAGACTACAGACGTTCGCATGAGGTGCCCCGAGGTCATCCAGATCCCGGGGATAATCGGGAAGTCGGTGCCTGCGGGTCTGCCCGCATCAAGCCGACACTGCCCCCGCAACGGTAGGCGAGAGCAGGCATCCACCATGTCACTGTGCTGAGGCACGGGAAGACGGATGCCCACAGGCCCGGTGAATGCACCAGCAACCTGACCTCGCAAGTCCGGAGACCGGCCTGATGCATGGTCAAACCGGGTCGCGGCGGGAGCACTCGGGGCATGGTCTGGCGTGACGCGTCTTGCCTGTCCGGCCCGGCATGGGCCGCTTCCAACGTGATCTCCAGTTGCCGGCGTTCGGGCGTGAACGCGGGCGGAGTCACTTTCATGCGCAAAGTCATTTTCCCGGCGCTTCTGCTGCCGGCCTGCCTGCAGGCAGCAGGACCCGAAGCCAATCCATCGTTCCCGCTGCCCGCATCGGTGCTCTCCGCATCTGAGGTGGTCGTGGTCAGCGCGGCACGCGTGCCCGTGCCTGTCAGCACCATCGGCAGCGGAACCACGGTCATCACCCGTGCCGAGATCGAGCGTCGAAACCCTCGTTTCGTGAGCGACCTGCTGCGCGATGTGCCGGGTGTTGCGGTCACCCGCAATGGCGGGCCCGGCTCGCAAACCCAGGTCAGGGTTCGCGGGGCGGAGGGCAACCATGTCCTGGTGCTGATAGATGGGGTGGAGGCCAATGACTTCAGTCAGGCGGATGAATTCGATTTCGCCCATCTCACGGTAAGCGACATCGAACGCATCGAAGTCGTGCGCGGTCCGCAGAGCTCCCTTTGGGGTAGCGACGCCTTGGCCGGCGTCATCAACATCATCACCCGCGATGCCGTCCGCCCACTGGAAGTGGATGGCTCGGTGGAGACCGGTTCCTTCGGCACCGAACGCGGAGCACTGTCACTGGGTGGTGCGCGTGGCACAGTGCGAGGCCGGGTGGGCTTGAGCTACTTCGAGACCGGTGGCATCAACATCGCGCGCCGTGGAGCGGAAGACGACGGCTATCGCAACGCCGCCGCGAATTTCAAGTTCGGCTGGCGGCCCATGGAGACTTTCAAACTGGACCTGCACGGGCGTCTCACCGATTCCGAGTCGGCGTTCGACGGCATTGACCCGGACACCGGTCTGCGCACCGACATCGACGCCACGACCGATGTCGTGCAAGCCTACGTCGGCGGACGCGCGGAGCTCGCAACCTTCGACCATCTCTGGACGCACGCGCTCATCGGCGGCTGGACCAAACTCGACAATGCCGCGCGCGATCCCACGGATTTCGGTGACCGCAGAAACGAAGGACGCAAGTACTCACTGGACTACCAGTCCACCTTCCGGCTGGAAACGGCGCCGCTGGTGCCGGTGGCGCATGTGTTGACCCTGGCAGTCGACTACGACATGGAGGAATTCAACCAACGTGGGCCAGTGTCCTTTTTCGGGGATCCGAACCAGGATCGGCGGCGTCACACCTTGGGCTACGTGGTTGAATACCGGGCGACGGTGTATCGCGATTCGACCTTGGGGATAACGGGGCGCTGGGACGACAACAGCAACATCCCCGACATCGGTACCTGGCGCGCCTTGTTCTCGCAGCAGTTCCCAACCCTCGGCACCACCCTGTCGGCAGTCTATGCCACGGGCCAGAAGGCCCCCACCTTCACGGAGCGCTACGGCTTCTCGAATGGCGGCTTCCTGCCCTTCGTCGGCAATGCCAGCCTACAGCCCGAGCGGTCACAGGGCTACGAACTGGGGCTGCGACAGATTTTCCTGCAGGAACGCGCCAGCGCCTCGGTCACGTACTTCAATGAACATCTCTTCGATGAGATCGATGGCTTCTTTTTCGATCCCGACCGGTTTGTACTCACGGCAGTCAATCGATCGGGCTCCAGTAAACGCCGTGGCGTGGAGTTTGCCGGAGGCTGGAGGCTGTTGCAGGGCTTGAACCTCAATGCTGGCTACACCTGGCTGGACGCCACGGAGATTCGCAGCGGACTGCGCAAGGACGAGATCCGGCGGCCGCATGATCAGGCGACCTTGAGCCTCAACTGGCAGGATGCCAGCGGCAGACTGGTGCTGGACACGCACCTGAATTACGCAGGAGACAGCCGGGACCTCACCTTCCTGCCCCCGACCTATGACGGTCTGACGACTCTGGAAGCACGCACCCTGGTGGGAGTCTCGGCGAGCTGGCAGTTCATGCCCCGGGTGGCTCTGACTGCGCGCCTCGAAAACCTGTTTGATGATGACTACGAAGAGGTGTTCGACTTCCAGACCGAAGGTGTCTCAGGCTATCTCGGGCTGCGGTTCGCGCTGTCTCCCTGAGATACGCCGGGATTGGGGGGCAGAGCAAGGCGGGGCCACCGCCATGCGACTTTCAGGTATCCAGTTGGTCGCGCGCGAGCGCAGCGGCGCCCAGCAGCGCGAGGTCATCGCGCAGGACGACATGCACGGGCATGCGGCGGGTGAGGCCGCCATGCTCTGCATTGCGGTTGAAGGCCCGCAGAAAGCCACCGCACGAGATCTCCGGCAGCAGATGGAGCGTCATGCCACCCGTGAGGTAGACCCCTCCGGTGGCAAGAAAGGCCAGCGCCAGATCGCCACAGGCAGCGCCGAGCACCCGGGTGAAGAGGTCCAGCGCCTGTCTCGCCTGCGCGTCTCCTTCCTTGCGGGCTCTGCCGATGACGCGCGCCGGACTCAGTTCCCCGTCTATCGCATGGCCCGCACGATGCAGGCAATGGCGATAGGTGGCCACCA
>VGUA01000143.1 GCA_016874535.1 Gammaproteobacteria bacterium | reverse complement strand
GCACCCGGCTTCCGGCCAGGTGAAGATGCGCGGCTGAACGCGCCTCGCCCTGCGGGAGCCTGGTTTCACCCTGCGGGAGCCTGGGCTCACCCTGCGGGAGCCTGGGCTCACCCTGCGGGAGCCTGGGCTCAGGTTCCCGCAGGTTTCAGCGAATCACGGCCTCGCTGCGCAAGGTGGCAATGGCCTCTTCTGAATGACCGAGTTCCCTTAGCACCCCATTCGTGTGCTGCCCAAGAGTCGCCACCCAAGGTTTGATGGACGCCTCGGTCGCGGAAAACCGCATGGGCGTATTCGGCACCTGCAAGGGGCCTGCCGCATCCACCAGCTCGGTGATCATGCCCCGGTGATGAAGCTGGGGATCCGTCAGCGCCGCGCGCAAATCCCGATACGGTGAAACCGGCACGCCAGCGGCTTCGAGCCTGCCCACCACCTCGGCCGTCATCTGCCCGGCCATCCACTCCCCCACCAGGGCCATCAGATCCGCATACCAGTACATGCGCTCCGTGGTCTTCGAAAATCGCGGATCCTGCTTCAGGGCCGGTTGCTCCATGGCATCCGCCAGCGCTTCGAAGTGGCGCTGGGAAAGCAGGATCACCAACACAAAACCGTCACGCGTCGCCACCGGACCGTAGAGCCGTTCACGCCCGTCCGGGTTCAACATCTGCTGGAAATCCTTGTGCATGGTGGCGAGCAGGGCATCGTGCATGGCGATGTCGATGAACTGTCCTTCACCGGTACGCGCCCGATGGAACAGTGCCGCCATGATGGCACCCTGTGCCTGTAGTGCCGCCGTGATATCCGCCACGGGCAGCCCCATGTTGAGCGGCTTGGCCAGCCCCGGCTGGTAGCCAAGGGTGACGGTCTCGTACCCACTCCAAGCCTGCACGATGGGTGCAAAGGCAGGGCGATCCGCCGCCGGCCCGGTCTGCCCGTAACCGGAGATGGCACACATCACGAGATCCGGCTTGTGGGCCCGCAGGGTCGCGTAGTCGAGGCCGAGACGCGCCATCACGCCCGGGCTGAAATTCTCGACCACCACATCGATCCCCGGCAGCAGGGCGAGAATGACTTCGCGGGCCGCAGGCTTCTTCAGATCGAGACTGATGCAGCGCTTGCCGCTGTTCAACTGGCTGAAGAGCGCGCTCACACCCTCGCGAAAAGGGGGACCATGACGCAGCAGCTCGCCTTCCGGAGGTTCCACCTTCAGCACTTCGGCGCCCAGATCGGCCATCAGGCGCGTGGCATAAGGCCCCGCAATGACCGCGGTGAAATCGAGCACGCGAATCCCATCCAGGATTCCGCGCCCCGCCCTGCCGGAAGTCTCGCTCAAAGTGCGCCTTCCACCAGACGTGCGCCACTTGCCTCCGGCACGATCTCGAGCCTGCGATCATGGTGGCGGGCCAGGGAAGCTCGATGGGCGATGCTCACCAGCGTGGTGTTCGGCAGGCGTTCGCGCAGCAGGCTGTAGAGTTTCTGCTCCGTGGCTTCGTCCAAAGCCGAGGTCGCTTCATCCAGAAACAGCCAGTCCGGCTTGTTGAGCAGGGCGCGCGCAAACGCCAGCCGCTGCTGCTCACCAATGGACAGCCGGTGCGCCCAGTGGTCGGACTCATCTAGACGGGGCGCGAGTGCCGGCAACTGGCAAGCACGCAAGGCCTCCTGCAAGACATCATCACCGAAGGCTTCGCTGAAGGCCGGATAGGCCACGGCATCCCTCAGCGGGCCTATCGGCAGATACGGTTGCTGGGGCAGGAACATGAGCCGTGCCCCTTCCGGCACTTCCACCGTGCCCTCGCCAAACGGCCAGATGCCGGAAAGCGCACGGAACAGTGTGCTCTTGCCAATCCCCGAGGGGCCGGTGATGAGGGTGTGCTCGCCGGGCTTCAAGGTCACGCCGGTGCGCCCCAACAGGGTGTCGCCGGTCGGCAGGCGCAGGGTGGCGTCGCGCAGGGCCAGCGCGCCGTCCGGGGCGCGCATGCGCTGAATCCCCTCGCCGCTGCGAGTCTGCTGGCGAGCGTCTTCCAGCGCATCATGGAAAGTGGTCAGACGGTTGAGAGTGGCGCGCCACTGCGCGATTTCGCCATAGGCGGTGACAAACCAGGACAGGGCACGCTGCACCTGGCCGAAAGCGGAAGACGTCTGGAAGATGACTCCGAATTCGATCTTGCCCAGAAAGTAACGCGGTGCCACCACCACGATGGGGAAGATGATGGCGAGCTGCTGGTAGCCGAACTGGAACCAGGTCAGCCGCTTGGAGTAGATCATCAGGCGCAGGAAGTTTTGCCACACGTCCTGAAAACGGCGCATGAGATTGCGCTTCTCATCCGGCTCGCCAGCGTAGGCGGCGATGCTCTCGGCATTTTCGCGCACCCGGATGAGGCCGAAACGGAAATCCGCCTCGTAGCGCTGCTGGTTGAAATTGAGCCCGGTCAGCGCCGCACCCACCTTCTGGGTCAGCCAGGAGCCGACCACCGCATACACCACTGCCACCCACATCATGTAACCGTGAATGACGAAGCCATCGCCGATGGGGAGGGTGATCGGGCCGGAGAGCGTCCAGAGTATGTTGGCGAAGGTCACGAAGGTCACCACGGAACTCATGAAATCCAGCCCGAGTGACAGGGTGAGTCCGGCGAAGTCCTTCAGATCTTCCTGAATACGCTGATCGACGTTATCGGTGCCGGCAGATTTGAGTTCCAGCCGGTAGTGCACCCGATCCTTGAGCCACCCCTCAAGATACTGATCCGTGAGCCAGCGTCGCCAGCGGAGCTGCAGCAGCAGATTGAGGTAGCGGTTGTAGCCCGCAACCATGATGTACACCGCCGCCAGGAAGCTGAACCAGAGAATGAGCGTCCAGAAGTCCTCTTCGTTCTTCTTTTCCAGCGCGTTGTAGAAATCCTTGTACCAGCTGTTGAACAGCACATCCATGTAGACCATGAAGAGGGCGAGCCCGATGACGGAGGCCAGCAGGCCGCGCGCGATCCAGCGGTCTTCGGAGGACCAGTAGGGCTTGGCGATGGCCCAGGCCTTGCCGAGAGTGCTGCGCCCGGCAAGCGAGACGTGTGAAAGTGCAGTCATGACAGCTTGATTGCTCCGGGTCGGGTCGAATCTGGAGATCGGATGGAGTGGCCGTGCCGGGGTTCAGGAACCCTGGGGCTCATCCAGTGTATGGAACAGCTCCTGCGCCGTGCGGAAAGCGTCAACTGCCGCCGGCATGCCGCAGTAGACCCCGGCCTGCAGGAAGATTTCGCGAATCTCCGTCCTGCTGAGGCCGTTGTTGAGCGCACCGCGCAGGTGAATCATGAGCTCATGCGGGCGGTTTAGGGCAATCAGCATCGCAACGGTCATGAGGCTGCGGTCACGCAGTGAGAGACCTTCCCGGGTCCACACCGTGCCCCAGGCATTCTCGGTCACGAGCTCCTGCAGCGGGGCACTGAAGTCGGTCACCCCCGCCACGGCCTTGTCCACATAGTCTGCCCCCAGCACTGCGCGCCGCACTTTCATGCCCGTTTCGAATTTCGCACTCTTGCTCATCATGACGCTCCTGTAACCGGTGTCTGGCTCAGAGCCAGCCGCGGCGTTTGAAAAACCAGTAAGTCCCGAGTGCCGAGAGCAGCATGAATCCGAGTGCCATGGGATAGCCTTTTGACCAGCCCAGCTCGGGCATCCACTCGAAATTCATGCCGTACACGCTCGCGACCAGGGTGGGCGGCATGAAGATCACCGCGGCAACCGAGAAGATCCGGATGATCGCATTCTGCTCGATGTTGATCATGCCGAGGATGGCCGAGAGCTCGAAATTGATGTTGCCGGCCAGGAAATTCGTGTGATCGATGAGGGACTGCACGTTCTGCAGCAGCACCCCTGTGCGTTTGTGGAACGCGCGGCTGAATTCGAAGCCGAGCGCCGGGCGGCTCACATACCCCAGCAGGCGGGCAAGGCTGGAGAGAGAAGCGCGCGCCCTCGCAAGCAGTACCTGGTTGAGCTCCAGTCGACGCAGCATCGCTCCGTGGTCGGGGCGCCGCCGACGTCGCACGGGTTCGGGATTCAGCACCTCATGCGACAGCCGGTCGAAATCCCCGCCCACCGTGTCGATATTGAGGGCGATACGTTCGAGTAGCGTTTCCACCAGTCCGAGCAGCACACTTTCGCCGTTTGCAGCCAGCAAGGGCTGGCGCTGTGCCCGCTCCGCGAACAGGGCCAAGGCCTTGGGACTCGCATAACGCACGGTGTCCAGGCGCTCCCGCGTAAGGACGAAGGCCAGGTGGTCCGAGCGTGGATATTCCGATTCCGAATTCACCACCACCAGGGCGGTGAGGTACACGGCTCCATCGTGCTCATGCAGCCGGCTGGATTCTTCCAGCACGCGCAACTCATCCTTGTTGGGCAGGTCCAGTCCCAGCAGGTGTTCCACATGCAGCTCTTCTTCCTCGGACGGTTCGAAGAGATCGATCCAGCAGGCTTCACGCAGGTGGTTGATAGTGATGAAACCCTGGTGCGCCCGCAGTCCTTCGGCGTGGTTGCAAAGGAAGCTTATCATGCGCGCGGGGC
>VGUA01000142.1 GCA_016874535.1 Gammaproteobacteria bacterium | reverse complement strand
AGATGCCCCATTCACCACCCCCCAGGCGCCCCAGCACCGTATGCCGCGGGTCGCAATTCGCCATCAGCTCTTCGCTGATTTCGCGAATCATCTGATCACCGGATTCATGGCCAAAGCGTGCGTTCACATCACGCAGGTTTTCAAGTGCTATCTCGCATAGCGCAGCTTCCGGCTCTTCCTTGCGCGCGTCGGGCAAGGGCATCTGCTCTTCCAGTACCTGCAGGAAAGCCTTGCGTGTGTAGAGGTTGGTCAGCGTGTCATGCGTTGCCTGCTCCACCACCTGTCGATGGAGCCGGTTGACCACACCAAACAGGGCCCGGTCGATAGCCGTGTCCTGCTGTTCGCGCAGCACCTTCACCAGCCCGCGCCGCAGATACATCACCACCTGCTGCAGGGTGAGAGAGGCGATCTTCGCGCCCTTGGCATCCACCAGCACATAGGGATTGAAGTCGTCTCCAATCCACGCAATCGTCGCGACATAGGGCGCCGGGGTGTTCGCATTCATCAACAGCCGCGCGCCTGCACGCAGACTCTTGGCCCGCCCCACCCAACGCTCCAGCTCCGGCGGGAAGCTGGGCTCGCCGGGCGGCGCCTCACCGGCCCGCGCCCGGCGCTCCCGCAAAAGGCGTTGCTGTTCTTCTGCAACCTTCACCGTGGCCTGCAGGCCGCGCTGGAAATCTTCGCCCTGATGATCGATTTCCGCATCCAGCTGCCCCAGCAGGGACTCCACCACGGCAGGGTTCTGATCGTAGGAACGGTTGACCTGGCCTATGACGTCCTGCAGACGCGAACGCATGCTCGCGCCGCCTTCACCCGGGTCTTCCTCGATCTGCGCCACGCGCTCCAGCAGCTTCAGCAAGGGATGCTCTTTGCTCGAGAAAAGTGCCTGGTCGCGGATGGCCGCCTTGTGCACCAGGCCCTGCAGGCGCCGCAGGTTGTCGCGCGCGAATTCACCGACCTCGGCGTCCTGCAGCAGGGACTGGAACAGGGTACCCACGATCTCGATGCCGTCGCTCTCGGCCGGGCCAATGGCCTTGTCGGCGCCTCCCTTGACCCTCAATGCCTCGTTGAGCTGGCGCTTGATGTTCTCCACGTAGAGCGGATCGGCTGCAGGCGCCTCCGCCAGCGAATACTGCAGCTGGCTGAGCCCTTCCAGCAGCTCCTGCGAGCTGTAAGCAGGCACCGCCACCTGAGCTGTCGGGCTGGTGTCCGTCACCTGGAGCCTGCGTCGCAACGCCAGCTGGTGCTGCGCCAGGGACAATACCTGCCCCAGCGGTGGACCCTGGCCCGCCCAGCTCTCGGCCGCAAGGGTGGCCCCCAGCAGCGCTTGATCCAGAGGCACGGAATTCGAGTAGCCCGCGGACATGCCCCAGCCCGCGGACGGCACCCCACCACCCATGCCCGGTTGGCCCATGCCAGGTTGGCCACTGCACTGCCCGTACTGTCCCTCGGCTTCGCTCTCGCTGCCAGCCCACTCGGCAGTCGGCACGGCGGGGCGCGCTCCAGCGCGGTTCGGCAACTTGCGCACTGCGAGCTTCTCCGGCTCGATCACCGAGAGCACGCCGCGGTCCGCCAGCAGTGAATTCATTCGTGTGCAGAAGTCTTCCAGTTGCTCATCCAGAGTCTCGCGCAAAGCCTGATAAACGAGGTCGCTGACCTAGTTGTCATTGAGCAGGCCCTTCATTGCATCCGCGAAGGCTTCGCAGATCACCCGTGGGCCGAGCGGGCTGGAGCTGTTTTCGACATCGCGCTGGGCGAGAAAGGACAGGCGCTTGTTGAGGGGGGCGAGAATGGCACCGAGGCGCTTCTCGAATGCGCCCGAGAGCTGGGAGACGGTCAGGAATTCCTCGAAATCGGAAAGCTCTATCAGTGAGAGGTCGGTGCTGCTTTCGCCGTCCGGTACGGCCATGGGCTGCGGAGGATCGTCAAGGATGTCGATGGCGCGCGCCACGGTTTCGACCGTCTGGCGGACGATCTGGGACTGACGCCTGGAAAAACGGGCCTGGGCCTCGTTGAACAACAGCCGCTCGCGGTTGTTTCGCGCGTCCCGCAGAGCTTCCGTCAGACGCTCGTCCGCAATCTTGACGAAACCGCCCGCGAGCTGCGCGACGGCACGCACGGCGGTGGCGCGCAGCTCGGGCAGCAGTCGGTGGAATTCCGGTGCGAAGGCTGCCTGGCGCGCCCGCACCTGGCTTTCACTCAAAGGGGCAGCGACCACGGCCGCCTGAAGCAGATCGAGAGCCTGCCCGGAGGGATTCACCAGCGCGATGACGAGACTGCGATCCTCCGCGCGGAGAATGCTGGCTGCGACCTCCACCTCTTGTCCTTCGCCATTTCCGGGCGGCAACTGGAGGGTGCCCTCCATGCTCCGGGGCAGATCGTTCCAAGGGTGCTGGGCGTCCAGCCTGAGAATATTTTCCTCAGGGGCGAAATCACCAGCCATGCAGGGCACCGGTTTGCCGCCGGTGAGCAGGAAATGCACGTCGAGCCGGAGCAGCAGGCGGGTGGTCTGCCGGCGTTCGACTGCGCTGCTGTCGTCTGCTGTTTGTGTTTCCACTCTGTCTCTACACGTGGGCGTGGTTGCGCCCGTGTTCCTCACGGCATTTCCATGGCACCCCGGCTGGCTGTCCCGGGGCCTCGATATTGGCCTGCAAGCTGAGATCGGGCGGCAAGCTAGCATCGGTCGACTGTCATCGTCGGTACAGTTCGCGCGCTCGTCCACCGCTGGCCGGGCCGCCTGTGCGACAATTCGCGCACCTTGTTCCAGCCATGCCCGACACGATGGAAAATTCGCCCGTTTCTTCTCCCGAATCTTCGCCTGGCCCGACGCCACGCCCGAACTTCATCCGCAACGCGATCGATGAGGATCTGGCCGCCGGACGGCATGCGCGCGTCGCCACCCGGTTTCCGCCGGAGCCCAATGGCTACCTGCATATCGGGCATGCGAAATCCATCTGTCTCAACTTCGGGATAGCGGCCGATTACCGGGGAATCTGCAATCTGCGTTTTGATGACACCAACCCCGAGAAGGAAAGTGAGGAATTCGAGCAGGCCATCGCGGAGGATGTCCGGTGGCTCGGCTTCGGCTGGGATGACCGCTACTTCCACGCCTCGGATTACTTCGAGCAGCTGTATGTGTTTGCCGAGGAGCTCATCACCCGCGGCAAGGCCTATGTGGACAGCCTGTCGCCGGAGGAAATGCGGCGCCACCGTGGCACCCTCACCGAACCCGGCATCGACAGCCCTTGGCGTTCACGCTCGATAGAGGAGAATCTCGAGCTGTTCCGTCGCATGCGTGCCGGTGAATTCCCGGACGGCAGCCATGTGCTGCGGGCAAAGATCGACATGGCTTCGCCCAATCTCAACCTGCGCGATCCCGTGCTTTATCGCATCCGCAGCACACCGCACCACCGCACGGGGTCCACCTGGCACATCTACCCCATGTATGACTACACCCATTGCATCTCGGATGCACTGGAAGGGATCACCCATTCCCTGTGCACCCTCGAGTTCGAAGACCACCGTCCTCTCTATGACTGGGTGCTGGACAACATCTCGACGCCCTGCCACCCGCAGCAGATCGAGTTCGCTCGCCTGGAGCTGAATTACACCCTCACCAGCAAGCGCAAGCTGCACGCGCTGGTGAGCGAGGGGCTGGTCGAGGGCTGGGACGACCCGCGCCTGCCCACCCTGAAAGGGATGCGTCGCCGCGGCTACTCACCGCAAGCGCTGCGCGAATTCTGTGAGCGCGTGGGGCTGACCAAGAAGAACACGGTCATCGACATGGGCATGCTCGAGACTTGCGTGCGCGAGGATCTTGACGCCCGCACGGCGCGCATGATGGCTGTGCTGCAGCCCTTGAAAGTGGTGATCGAGAGTTACCCCGAAGCTGAAGTGGAACTGCTCACCGTGCCCAACCATCCCAAGGATCCGGCGCTGGGCGAGCGCCAGGTGCCGTTTGCGCGTGAACTCTGGATCGAGCGCGACGACTTCATGGAAGAGCCGCCAAAGAAGTTCCACCGGCTGGGTCCCGGCCGGGAAGTGCGCCTGCGCTATGGCTACCTCATCACCTGTCGCGAGGTGGTAAAGGACGCTGCCGGGGAGATCGTCGAACTGCGTTGCATCCATGATCCGGCCTCGCGGGGCGGCAATGCACCCGATGGCAGGCAGGTGAAGGGCACGATCCACTGGGTGGCGGCCCCGACCGCGATCACGGCCGAGGTCAGACTTTACGACCGTCTCTTCACGGTGCCGGATCCTGGTGCACAGGAGGACTTCCGCCAATTCCTGAATCCGGATTCACGCCGGGTGATCTCCGGTGCCATGGTGGAACCGGCACTGGCTGACAGCGCCTCGGGCGAGACTTTCCAGTTCGAGCGGCTGGGCTACTTCTGCACGGATCGCGATGCCGAAGCCGGTGCGCCGGTCTTCAATCGCACCGTGACTTTGCGGGGTACTTGGGCCAAGGTTCAGGGCGGCACGGAGTAGCCACGCCCTCTTCGACTTCCTCGCCATAGTTCAACGGATAGAATGGGGCCCTCCTAAGGCCCA
>VGUA01000141.1 GCA_016874535.1 Gammaproteobacteria bacterium | reverse complement strand
TGCCCGAGATCCGCAAGATCCACCAGTTCGAGGTGACGCGCATGGAGCGTTACATCGTCGCGCGCTACGACAGCGCAACGAGTGATCACTTCAACGCCCACTGCGACAACACCACCAAAGGCACGGCGCACCGACGTTTCGCGATGTCGGTGCTGCTCAACGACGATTACGAAGGTGGCGAACTGAGCTTTCCTGAATACGGCAGTGAGCCCATCCGGGCGCCCGCCGGCACCGCTGTGATCTTCAGCTGCTCCTTGCTGCACGCCGTCTCGCCCGTTTCGCGCGGACAGCGCTACGTGTTCCTCCCGTTCCTGTATGACGATGCGGCTGCGGCCATCCGCGAGGCCAACAACCCCTTTCTCGATGAAAAAGTCGGCCAGTACCGGAAATAAGGGCCAGCAGGAATGGAGATTCGCGAACTTGTGCACGATTCCGAGGAGTACCGCAGAGTAGTGAGCCTGCGCAGTGCAATCCTGCGCCAACCACTCGGGCTCGCCTACAGTGCGGCGGACCTGGCTTCCGAGCGGGACCAGTTGCACCTCGCTGGATTCATCGGCGATGCGCCGGTAGCCACCATCATCCTGCAACCACTCCCCGAAGGCGTAGGCAAGCTGCGCCAGATGGCGGTGAGCGCGGCTGACCAGCGCAAGGGGCTGGGGACGCGGCTGCTCCTTGCCGTTGAGCAGCTCGCGCGCTCGCACGGCCTCAAGCTGCTCATCCTGCATGCACGAGAATCCGCCCTGCCTTTCTACCTCAAGGCGGGCTACACGGCGGTGGGCGAACGTTTCACCGAGGTGGGCCTGCCGCACTGGCGCATGGAAAAAACGCTCACCGACGCGTGAGCCCGGACACCACCAGCACCGCCAGGGCGCTGGCCAGAAAACCGGGCACGATCTCGTACAGCGGCCAAGGTGAAAAGTGCTTCCAGAGCACCACGGTCGCGGCACCCACAAGGATTCCGGCCAAGGCCCCGGCATGTGTCATGCGTTGCCACCACAGGGAAAGCAGGATGACCGGGCCGAAAGAAGCGCCGAAGCCGGCCCAAGCGTAACTGACCATGGAAAGCACGCGGCTGTCCGGATTGCCCGCCAGCGCAATCGCGCAGAGCGTCACGCACAACACCATCGCGCGTCCCATCCACACCAGTTCGCGCTGGCTTGCCGCACGCCGCAGCAGTTTGCGATAGAGATCTTCAGTCAGCGCGCTGCTGCAGATGAGGAGCTGGCAGGAAAGTGTGCTCATCACCGCGGCCAGAATCGCGGCGAGCAGCACGCCCGCCACCCAGGGGTGGAACAACTCGCGCGCCAGCACCAGGAAAATCGTCTCGGGATTGTTCATGACCCGGGTGGCGAGCTCCGTATGGGTCAGCGACCAGCGCTGCCCGATGAGGCCAACCCCCACTGCGCCCAGCAGGCACAGCACCATCCAGACCACATTGATGCGCGCGGCCCGCGGTACCGAGGCAGTCCCCTCGATGGCCATGAAACGCACCAGGATGTGCGGCTGCCCGAAGTATCCCAAGCCCCAGGCGAGCAGCGAACAGATACCGAGCACCGACATCCCGTTGAAGGGATTGAGCCGGGCTCGCGCCGTTTCGTGCGCAAGTCCCGCCAGATCCCCCGTCGGGAGCGCCGATGCTGCCACCAGCGGGACCAGCAGCAGCGCCGCGAGCATCAACGCAGCCTGCAAGGCATCGGTCCAGCTGACGGCGAAGAATCCGCCGAGGAACACATAGGCGAGGGTGCACAGGCTGCCAGCCCAGCAGGCAGTGGCGTAATCAAGGCCGAACAGGGTTTCGAACAGGCGGGCTCCCGCCACGACCCCGGAAGCGCAGTAGAGGGTGAAGAAGAAGAGAATCACGCAGGCGGCCAGAATGCGCAGCGTATGGCGCGTATCCCCAAAGCGATGGGCCAGATAGGCCGGCAGAGTGAGCGCATCGTCTGCGCGTTCCGAGGCAACGCGCAGTCTGGCTGCGACCAAACGCCAGTTCAGCCAAGCGCCGATCACCACGCCGACAGCAATCCAAGCAGCACTCAAGCCGGAAACCCAGACCGCGCCGGGCAGCCCCATCAGTAGCCAGGCACTCATGTCTGAGGCGCCGGCGGACAGCGCGCTCACCACGCCGCCGACATGGCGACCACCCAAGATGTAGTCCGAGAAGTCTCGCGCGGCCCGGAACCCCAGCCAGCCGATAAAGAGCATCAGCCCCAGGTAGAGCCCGAAGGTCAGCAGGACGGGATCAAGCGCCAATCTCAAAGGCTCCGCTCAGCGGACGTTGCGACCTTGTGCGGTCCGGATGAGCCGCGCGGTCTCCGCATGTCCCAGCTCTTCGGCAATCATCGCGGCGTCCTTGCCCCTGTCATCCCGCAGGCCGGGGTCGACTCCCGCCTTGAGCAGATGACTGGCCATGGTGCTCTGGCCATATCCCGCCGCCCACATCAGCAGGGTGAGCGCATGGCGGTCGCGTTCCGCCAGATCCGCACCTGCGGCCACCAAGGCCTGCAGGATCTCGACATGCCCTCCGGCGGCGGCATAAGTGGCGGCACTCTTGTCTATCTGGTCACGCGCGCCCACCCCGGCCCCCTTCGCCAGCAACGCTTCCACACAGGCCAGGCAACCCGCACTGGTCGCGGCCATCAGCGGCGTCACCTGGTCCAGGTTCGGAACCCGCGGATCCACTCCGCGCTCGAGCAGGAAGGTCACCATGGCGGCGTCACCACGCTCCGCAAACAGCAGCAGGGCCGTGTTGCCGCCGCGGTTGCGGGTGTTGGGGGCTGCGCCCTCCTCCAGCAGTTCCCGCACCGTCCCTGCATCGCCATTTCGCGCGGCGGCGATCATGCGCGCATTGAGGGTGTAGAAATCGGCCTCATCGGCGGGGCTCGCGCTGACTTGGTGCGCAGTGCACACGAGCAGCAGGAGCAGGCTGTGGCGAAGCTTGAGCATGGTCAGGGGCATCCTGTCAGGAGGGAGTTCGGCGGGTCCGGGGGCGCCAGCCGAAGGGCATCGACGTCCCGTTTCGGGATTGGCACCCGCGGAGGTCTTTGATCGTATCATGCACCCCATCCACCGCTGGCTCGCGAGGCCAGGGTCGACAGAAGGATTCCCGGCGCGGAACCCACCCATTTCCCTTCAAAGAGGAAAACTCACGAAACAACACCAGAGGCTGAAGGCCCTGTCATCCGCGATGCTGCTGCTCGGCGCCAGCGCGCTAGTGCAGGCTGGAGGTGAGGTCCCGCAGGCAGCGGCCACCACTGGGAAAAGCATTCCCGAGAGCGTGAAACCCGTCACCCAGCAGCGCCTCACGGCTGCGGAAAACCAGGACAAGGACTGGTTGCAGGTGAATGTAGGCTATGCCCAGACCCGTTACTACCCGGGCAAGCAGATCACCACGGAGAATGTAGCCAAGCTCGTGCCGAAGTTCGTGTTCCAGACGCAGATCCTGGAATCCATGGAAACGGCACCAGTGGTGGCGGACGGCGTGATGTTCCTCACCACGTCGTATAACCACCTGCACGCCATCAACGCCGTTACCGGTGAAGAGTACTGGCACTACAAGCACAAGATGGGGCCCGTGACCGTGTACTGCTGCGGCCCGAACAACCGCGGCATCGCGGCGCTGGATGGCATGGTCTACATGGCAACCCTCGACGCCAAGATGGTGGCCTTCGACATGAAGACCGGCAAGGTGATGTGGGAAACCCAGATCGCCGATCCGGAAAAAGGCTACTCCGAGACCATGGCGCCAGTTGCCGTGGACGGCAAGATCCTCATCGGCACCAATGGTGGTGAATACGGTATCCGCGGTTTCGTGAAGGCCTTCGATGCCAAAACCGGCAAGCTGCTTTGGACCTTCAACACCATCCCCGAAAAAGGGCATGAAGGTGTGTGGGCGACCAAGGATGCGACCGGTCGCGACATGAAGCGCAACATCGAAGCCGAGAAGGCGGAGCTCGCCAAGAGCGGTGGTGATTTCTACAAGACCCTCGGCGGCGGCGTGTGGATGACGCCGGCGGTGGATCTGGAAACCAACCTGGTCTACTTCGTGGTGGGCAATCCCTCACCGGATCTCTACGGTGACATCCGCCCCGGTGACAACCTCTACACCGACTCCATCGTGGCAGTCGATCTGAAGACCGGTGAATACAAGGCGCACTTCCAGTATATCGCCCACGATGTGTGGGATCTGGATGCGGTGAGCCCGCCGATCATCACCGAGGCCGCCGGCAAGGATGGCAAGAAGCAGAAGGTTGTCATCCATGGCGGCAAGACCGGGCATGTGTATGTGCACGACCCCAAGACGCTGGAGCTGATCCGCTTCTCCGAGGCCATGGTGCCGCAGGAGAACATGTGGACCCTGCCCACGCCCGAAGGCGCGCGCATGCTGGTGGGTGCCAACGGTGGTGTGGAATGGAACCCCATGGCCGTCAACCCGACGCTCGGGCTGACCTATGCGGCCAACCTTCATCAGCCCATGACTTACCACGTGGAAAAGGCTGCCTATCCGGGCGGCGAGAAGCTGTGGCTGGGTGGTGCCTTCAAGGTCATCCCGGGTGAAGACCAGTGGGGCCGCCTTGCGGCGGTGGACA
>VGUA01000140.1 GCA_016874535.1 Gammaproteobacteria bacterium | reverse complement strand
AGTCCAGGGGCTCGAAGATCACGTGCGTCGTGCCGTCTCGGTACGGCGTCTTCAGCTGGTACCGGACGTTGCCGTTCGCCGTCACCGACAGACGCTTCTCCGAGATCGCCGGCCGGCTGATATACCGACACAGCCGCTCGAGCTTCTGGCGTTGATCCGCCCTCGCCGCGACACCGGCGTGCAGAGAGAATCCGGCGACCTTCCCGACTCCGTCATCGAAGGCCTGGTCACACGCCGGCAGCGTCTGCAGCGTGAACACCTTGCGACCCCGCTGCGGCCCGACGGCGATGCGATAGGTGATTGACGAACCCAGGAGCTGTTCCATCGCGCCGGCTTCGAGGTCATCGCCAGCCAGGTAGCTATTCTCCGCGTCGCGCTCCAACAGGCCCTGGCGCTCAAGGAAGCGGCCGATGCGCCATGCGAGGGTCTGAGTAAGCCCGGCCAACTCAGCGCTGGTCGGGGCCCTGACCCAGCGGAACCGCAGGGAGCCGGCAGGGCGCTCGACGTACACACCGTCGAGGAACAACATGTGGAAGTGGACGTTTAGGTTGAGCGCGCTACCGAAGCGCTGGATCAGTGTGACCGCGCCGGCATGGGCCGTCTTACGCGACAACCCCGCCTTCTTGATCAGGTGCGTGGCGATGCAGCGGTAGACGATGCCGAGCACCCCGCCCATGACATCGGGGCGGCTGGCGAACAGGAAGCGCAACGGAAACCGAACACTCAGCACCCATTGGCGCACCGGCTGCTCGGGAAAGACCTCGTCGACCAGCAGTGCCGCGCTCTCGGCCATCCGCCGGGCTCCGCAGCTCGGGCAGAAGCCGCGGCGTTTACAGCTGAACGCGACCAAGTGCTCAGCATGACGGGTGCCGCAGCGAACTCGAAGAAAACCGTGCTCGAGGCGTCCACACTTGGGGTAGCCCTCGAACTCTTGCTCCACGTAATCGGGTAAGGCGTCGCCCCGCGCCGCCAGATGCGCCTTGAACGCCGGGTAGTATTCCTCGACGATTTGATAAAGGAGGCTCCGCTCCGGACGGTGGCGCACATACGGCGGTGCGCCACCGCCCGAACTGCTCCCACATCGAAATCCGTGATGACAGCCACTAAGATGGGGTCCCCACTTGGAGGACACCCATGCCGGTCTGGTTGCTGAAGCTCGACGAGCGCCTCCCGCTCCGCTACTCCTTTTGGCTCGCCAGCGCAGCGGGCCTGGTGATCGGCCTGTTCACGTGGTTCGCGTTTGGCAGCGACAGCGGCGCCGTGGCCGCACTGCTGTGCGGCACACTCACTCTCGTCGGCGTACACGATGTACTGCAGAAGCCGCGCGCCGTCTTGCGCAACTACCCGGTGATCGGCCACCTGCGCTACCTGCTGGAATTCATCCGCCCGGAGATCCGCCAGTACTTCCTGGAGAGTGACCAGGAGGCTGCGCCATTCTCGCGCCAGCAACGCTCGCTGGTGTACCAGCGCGCCAAGGGCGATGCGGACAAGCGACCATTCGGTACCCAGAGCGACGTGAGCGCCACCGGGCACGAGTGGCTCAATCAGTCGATCGCACCCACGGAGCTCTCCTCACAGGACTTTCGTGTCGACATCGGCAGCGCCGCATCATGCACCCAGCCATACAGTGCCAGCGTGTTCAACATCTCGGCCATGAGCTTCGGTTCGCTCAGCGCCCAGGCGATCCTTGCCCTCAACGCGGGCGCGCGGCGCGGTGGCTTTGCCCACGATACCGGCGAGGGCTCGGTGAGCCGCCACCATCGCGTCCACGGTGGGGATCTGATCTGGGAGATAGGCTCAGGCTACTTCGGCTGTCGCGATGCCGATGGCCGTTTCGACGAGGCGCGCTTTGCCCAGACGGCATGCGACCCGCAGATAAAGCTGATCGAGGTGAAGCTCAGCCAGGGCGCCAAGCCCGGCCACGGCGGAGTGCTGCCCGGCGCGAAAGTCACGCCCGAGATTGCCGAGGCGCGCGGCGTGCCGCCCTGGACAGAGTGCAACTCGCCAGCGCGGCACAGTGCCTTCGACTCCCCGCTTGGCCTGCTGCAGTTTGTCGAACGCCTGCGACGTCCCGGGTGACAGCCACTTCAGCGGCTGCAACCGCACATCGGCGACCGGCGCCAGCAGACGGCACCATTCCGGTTCCGTCAGCGCGCCGTAACGCGCAACGAAAACCGGTACGGGGTTGATCGAATCCACCCGGCGGCGCAAAGACTCGAGATCCTCATCCGATGCCAGATCTGCCTTCGTGAGCACGACCTGATCTGCTATCGCAAGCTGGCGCCCGGCTTCGGGCTCACGCGCCAGCGTTGACAACCCGTTGACCGCATCGACGGCAACGAGGGTTCGTTCCAGCCGGTAGCGCGTCGCAATCAGGGTGTCATCGAGCAAAGTGGCCAGCACCGGTGCCGGATCGGCGATACCGGTGGTTTCGATCACCACCCGTTCGAACCAGGGTTTTCCGTTGCGGGCGAATCGCTGCGGTGCGGAGCGCAGCGTCTTCGCCAGATCGCCACGCACCGCGCAGCAGAGACATCCCGTGAGGGTCTCCACCACCGCACTGTCCGGGCTGAAGACGACGAGGTCATTGTCGACCGGAATATCGCCGTACTCGTTGATCAGCACCAGCGTGCGCGGCTGACCGGGCTGTCGAAGAAGACCGTTCAGAAGCGTCGTTTTGCCGCTGCCAAGGTAGCCCGTCAGCAGCGTGACGGGGATTCTGTCTTTGGGGATCATCAAGGTGAAAGTGCTCCACAGGTGACGCGCCACGGAGAGCCCGCACTTATATATTATGTAATAACATTACATTTAGTGCACCTGACCCCGGACACGCCGACCGGATGCATCGCCGCGCCATCGCAAACGGTCGGCCTGCAGAGACGGGATCGTTTCAGATCCGCGTGGTCCTGTGGGTATACTCGGCACCAGAACCGAATCGTTTCCGGGAGCCACGTGAAGACAGCTACCGCACCCCGCGCCATTTCATCCCGCATGCGCCAGGCCGAGGAGCTCTGTGAAGACCAGGGTGCGGCATTGACGCCACTGCGCCGCGACGTTTACGAGCTTCTGCTCCGCCACGATCGGCCCGTCGGCGCCTACGAACTGCTCGACGAGCTGAAATCACTGCGACCGAAGGCTGCGCCGGTGACCGTATACCGCGCCCTCGATTTCCTGCTGGATCTCGGCCTCGTCCACCGGGTCAATGCGCTCAACGCTTTCTCCGCCTGCCGTGGCCACGAGACCGATCACCGCGGCCTGGTGCTGATCTGCCGCAGCTGCAAGGCGACGGTTGAACTGGAAGACCGCAAAGTGGACAACACCATTCGCCGCTCCGCCGCGGAACTGGGATTCGAAACCGGAGACGGTCCGGTCGAAGTGCTGGGAACCTGCGCAGGTTGTCGAGGCTGATAGACTGTCCCACTATTGCTCCGTCATCCAACCGCTATCATCGTTTCTTCACTTTCCCGTCACCAGAAGCTGAACGGTACCCGCCGCATCTCCCACAGCGAACATTGTTCCCGTTGCACGGGGTTGCCAGGCAAGTGCCTCGATTCCGGCGGCCAGCTGCAACGCCTCTGCAGGCGGCACGAAGTCTTCGAGTTGATCCCACCGACAGACCCATCCATTGGCACAGCCGGAAATCAGCCTCCGTCCGCGCGGCGCAAACGCCAGCGCTTGGAGTGGTGCGCGGTGCCGGCGCAGGTTGGTCGGCGACGTCCCTTCAGGACTGCCTTTCCGAAAACGCCACAAGGTCACATCCGAACTGCCTGATGTCGCCAGCCATTCGCCATCCCGCGACCAGGCGAGATGCCTGGGTTTGGTCTCATATCCCGACATCCATGCGTCGCTGGCTTTGCTGCCTTCACGCAGTCGCCAGAAGTGCACGGATGAATCCTGGCAGCCACAGGCGATGACACTCCCATCGGGTCGCCATGCCATCGAAACCATGGAGCCGTTCCAGGGAAGCGCTTTCGGTGGATGATGGTCGTCCAGCGGACTGAACAACGTCACACCCTGATATCCCGCAGCAGCAAGCTGCGCCCCTTGCGGTCGCCAGGCCAACGCGGCGACGGTGCTCGCCTCAAACCGGTAGTCACGTTGCAAGGCGCCATCGGCGTCCAGCACTTTCACATCGCGTCCAGCGGCCGCAGCAAAACTCTCTCCCGACGGTTGCCAGCCACAGTGTTCAACCCAATCCTGGGCGAAGCGGACTTCCGCAACCGGGTGTACATCACCATCAGCAACGCCCCACACCCGGGCACAACCATCCTGACCGGACGTCAGCAGGCGGTTTCCCGAGGGTTGCCAGGCAAGCTGGAAGAGGCCGTTGCTGTGTGCAGTGAAACGGGTGACTTCCCGAAAACCGGCCGCATCTACGATGAGTACCTCGCCGTCAGCACCACCCGCTGCCAGCCAGCGGCCATCGTCAGACCAGTCGAGCGCGACCGGAATCTCACTGATCGTGGTACTCCACTCGATACGCATGTTGTGATCGCGCTCAGACCGCACAGGTCGCGAAGGCGGCCCGCAACGCTGATGCATCAAGGTTGCGCCCGATGAACACAAGACGGCTGCGTCGAGGCGCATTCCCCC
>VGUA01000139.1 GCA_016874535.1 Gammaproteobacteria bacterium | reverse complement strand
GCCGTTGCATCGAGCAACATGTGCACGCCCTGGATGACGATGCGACGCGCCTCGCCGGCAAAACTCAACACGCCCTTCAGACGGAAGATGTCTGCACCATTGGTTCGCTGCTGATAACCGATGAACTGGTTGAGACGCCACGCATCGAGATCGCCGGCAATCTCCATGGATACGGAGGTCACAGTTTCATCGTGCTCATGGCCAGGATTGAAATCCTGGGAGCAGATCGCTTCGATCGCCCAACCTTCGGGACCATAGAGCTGGGCATCGAACTCCTGGGGCAGGTGCTGCGTGAACAGCGCGTAGTGCCCGGGTTTGTCGATCCGCAGGCGATAGTCTCCCGGAGCTTGCCGGGTATCGAGTTCCCAGTGCACTTCGCCTGCACTGCAAACGTCGCCCGGCACACACCGCACAGCCTCATCAGCAAAGTAGCGGAACACCTTTTCGGCTTCATCGCCGGGTGCCACGCCGGGCGCGACTGGCCAGATGATGAGGCCGAGCGAAGGATCGGGTGCCTGCTCCAGGCGCAGGACATGTTCACCTGCCTGCAGCTGAAACACCCCACCCCACTCGAACGGATATTCCGGTTCGAGAAACTGCGGGTTGCGCTTGAGGGCGAGATCCAGATTGAACCCGCCGAGGTCCAGCACGGTGCCGATCGGCACCTCGGCCATGCGGGCCTGCATGACGCCGGCAAGGCTATTGATGCCGCGCAGACGCGTGGACAACCGCGCGACATCTTCGTCGCGCACCAGATCGATCTTGTTCAGCACCAGGAGGTCGGCAAACGCAATCTGGGCAACGGCCTCGTCGCTGTCATCGAGGTGCTGTTCGACGTGTGCAGCATCGACCAGGGTGATGATTCCATCGATATAGAACCGGGATTTGATCTCGTCATCGACAAAAAAGGTCTGGGCTACCGGCCCTGGGTCGGCAAGCCCGGTGGTTTCCAGCACCACCCGGTCGAAGCGGTCACGGCGGCGGGCAAGGTTGCCGAGAATACGGATCAGATCACCGCGGACGGTGCAGCAGATACAGCCGTTGTTCATCTCGAAGATCTCTTCGTCGGCCATGATGACGAGATCCTGGTCGACGCCGATTTCGCCGAATTCGTTTTCGATCACCGCAATACGCTGGCCATGCTGCTCGGTCAGGATGCGGTTGAGCAGGGTCGTCTTGCCGCTGCCCAGGAATCCGGTCAGCACCGTCACGGGTATTCGATCAGACATGAAAGTTCCTCCTCGTGGCATCCGCTTCAACAGCCTGCCAAACTGATATAACGTCACATCATCCCAACGGAGTACGCCGGTTTGTCTACACCCGCGATACCGCTGCCCACGAATTCCTTGGGCCGATACAACCACCGCCGGCGGCTGGCCGGGTTGCTGGTGGTCCTGTTCACTGTGCTGGCGCCCGCAGCAACCCTCAGCGCCGAGCCCGGTACGTCTCCAAAGCCGCGCAAAGTCTTCTGGGACGCACTGCTCCCGCCGGGATGGATGCCTCCCGAAACCAACATCGACCACTTCTTCGAAGGCATGCAGCCCGATGCGCTTTCGATCGATCAGGCGCCGGTCGTGCCGGAAATGGATGGCCAGCTCATCAGCCTGCCCGGCTACGTCGTTCCCGTACGCTCCGTCGGTGAAGATCTGCAGGAATTCCTGCTGGTCCCCTACTTCGGTGCCTGCGTCCACGTTCCGCCACCGCCGCCGAACCAGACCGTTCTGGTCACCCTCGCCAAGCCGATCCGCCTGAAGGATCCCTACGATGCCTACTGGGTCACCGGCGTGCTTTCGACCGGGTCCGCTTCCACCACACTCGCCCAAACGGGTTATACGATGAGCGGTCAAGGCCTCGAGCTGTTCGACCGGGACGCCCCCAATCCCCAGCCCGATCCGCCTCCCGCTTCGGCCACTCCACCGGGCTGAGGGCCCCGTTCAATCCACGTGCGGGAGTGGATCCAGCGACATCAGCATCCGGCCTTCCGGCGCTGCAGGCGAACGGTGCACAACCCCGGCGAAAGGGGCACCAGGATCCGCCACCGACGCCGACCACGCGGACCCCTTGAGCACACATATCGCCCCTTCTGGAAGTTGTTGGTGACTTCCGCCATCGATCACCGGGTAGATGTCCGGTTCGCGGCTTTCCAGAACGTTCCGATCAAGCCACCGTTCGGTGATCCATTCCGTTCCTGGTCCGCCATAGGTAACAAGCAACCTGCAGGGAATACGATCGACGTGAAAGCGGGGGCACATCGGATGATGCAAGGTCTGCAGGCGATAGCCGATGGCGGCACAGCCGAGTAACTCGGTGAGCAACTCGCTGCACTCAAACATGTCGTCGAGCATCACCTCGAGGGAAGGATCCTGCTGTTTGATCGCCGCTGTCGCAGCGGCAAAACCGTTTCGATCTCCCGCAGGGAACACACCACGCGCCTCGATCCGCGTGCCACGTTCGATCGCTGCAAAGGCCAGCTGGTGCAGATCCTGACGATGACCCCGTCGCACACAGACCAGTTCCACATCGGGTTCGTAGAGGCGCGACAGTACAACCGGCGCGTCATCGAACACCGCCTGCGTCATCATGCGTCTGCCTCCACCTCTTCCGCGATCCACTGCGGAAACGGATCCGGCAAAGCCGCCCATGCGGCCGGCCCTTTGGCTTCCTCCGCCGCTGTCAGCAGACAGGCGTCGAGGCTGCGACTGGCCGCATCACGGTCCAACCCGGTGCCGATGAACACGATCTCCTGACGACGATCCCCGTAAGGCGCGACAAAACGCGATCGGATCGCCGCCGCAGCCGCCGGATCCTGGGGCCAGTCTTCCGACGCAACCGCGGCCCAGAAAAGACCACCAAAACCGTGATGCATGATCCCGCCGGCCTGGGACCAGGTACCGGCCTCGTCGAAGCGGCTCGCCAGCCAGAAGTAGCCCTTGGAACGCAGCAGATTGCCGTGCCGCCAACCTTGCGAGAGGAAGTTGAACAGACGTTGCGGGTGGAACGGCTTATTGGCGCGGTACACAAAGCTGGATATGCCGTATTCCTCGGTTTCCGGCGTGTGTTCGCCACGAAGCTCCTTGAGCCAACCCGGCGCGTGCGAGGCGCGTTCGAAATCAAATCGTCCGGTGTTCAGAACGCGCTGCAGCGGCAGTTCGCCTCGAACCGCCCGTTCGATGCGCGCACCGGGATTGAGCCGGTGCAATACCGCTTCCAGTGCATCCGCCGCCTTGGCATCAATAAGATCGGTCTTGCTGACCACGATAACGTCGGCGAACTCGATCTGGTCGATGAGCAGGTCGGCAATATTGCGTTCATCCTCGTCCGATAGGGCGATGCCCCGCTCCCGAAGGGACATCGCTTCGTGGTACTCCCTCGGAAAATTCACCGCATCTACCACTGTGACCATGGTGTCGAGGCGGGCGAGGTCGGAAAGACTGGTACCGTCTTCACCACGGAAGGTGAAGGTCTCCGCCACCGGCAGCGGCTCGGAGATGCCGGTGGATTCGATCAGCAGGTAGTCGAAACGACCCTCCCGGGCGAGACGCGCGACCTCTTCCAGCAGGTCTTCACGCAAGGTGCAGCAGATGCAGCCATTGGTCATTTCGACCAGTTTTTCTTCGCTCTGGCTGATCTCGACGCTGTTGCGCACCAGCTCGGCGTCGATGTTGATCTCGCCCATGTCATTGACGATCACCGCAACCCGCAACCCTTCGCGATTGCGCAGCGCCTGATTGAGGAGCGTCGTCTTGCCGGCACCGAGAAAGCCGGAGAGGACGGTGACGGGAATCCGGTTGACGGCCTGGTTCATCGATGCTTCCGGGAGTTACAAGTACGATACAATATATCTCCTGTAGAGCGCCCGCGTCCACCGGAAGTCTCAACGTGCTTCTGACCTGCTAGCCGATTTTCGGACCGTTTGAATCTTGGGAAGATGGCTCCCGACAAGCGAGGGAGTCATGAAGAAGGCAAGATTTACCGAGGAGCAGACGGTCAGGATCCTGCGCGAGGCGGACAAGGCCCCGGTCACGGAAGTGGCCAAGAAGCACGGGATCAGCGATCAGACGATCTACGGCTGGCGGAAGCGTTTCGGGACGCTGGAAGCGGCGGACGTGAAGCGTCTACGGCAGCTCGAGCAAGAGAACTCCCGATTGAAGAAACTGGTGGCGGAACGCGATCTCGAGCTCGACGTGATGCGGGAGATAGGACGAAAAAAATGGTGAGCGCGCAGGTGCTGCGCCGGCAGGTGGACTACGCCCGTCAGCGAGGGCTTTCCTGCCGTCGAGCCTGCGCGCTGCTTTCGGTGGCGCGATCGACATTGGGATACGAGTGCCGGCTGACCGCGAAGGACGCGCCGGTGGTGGCCGCGATGCGAGATCTGTCGGGGCAGTACCCGCGGTTCGGCTATCGCCGGATCCAGGTGCTCCTGGAACGCCAGGGACACGCCATGAGCCCCGATCGGGCGCACCGGTTATGGCGTCAGGCCGGTTTGCAGGTACCGCGGCGGCGGCCAAGACGCCGGATTTCAACGGGAAGACCCCGGCCCTTGCCGGCGACGGAGATCGGCCATGTGTGGACCTACGATTTCGTGTTCGATGCCTGCGCCAACGGCCAGCAGCTTAACAGGGTGATGCAAAAGTTTGGCTCACGAGTACTGGAGAGGCGAACGGCAATGGTCGGTGAATCGCTTGCACGTTCTGAATGACCGTTGCTGTCATGATGATCCCTTACACCATCGCCAATCGGCTGATTCGCAATAGATTGTAGGCGGCGCCAGCAAGATGAGCATACAACTGCGTCCTCGCTTGCCCGGTGTCACCCGCGCGCGGTACCTGC
>VGUA01000138.1 GCA_016874535.1 Gammaproteobacteria bacterium | reverse complement strand
TCACGAACTCCGGGCGGCCTGGAAGACGGTTCTGGGCTTGAGCAAGGTGCGAGTCGGCGAGGTGGTGACGGTGCTCGCGAATCGCAGCACCCATCCGCAGAATCTGGCTGCCGCCACGGCGGCACTACACGATCTCGGTGCGGTGGTGACCCGACTCGAACTCGAGCCCTGCAATGCGGAGAAGTCGCAGAGCCGTGACCCGCTCGCTTACCTGGGCGACACGCCGCTTACCGGCAACCCTGCTGCCATGGCCGCCTGCCTCGCTAGCGACATGGTGCTGGACCTGATGCTGCTGCTCTTTTCTCCCGAGCAACAACAGATTCTCGAGTCGGGAACCCGCATCCTGCTCGCAGTGGAACCGCCCGAAGTGCTGGTGAGGCTGGTGCCTACTCTGGAGGACAAGGCACGCGTCGGCGCTGCGGCTGAGCGTCTCGCAGCCAGCCGGGTGATGCGGGTGAAGTCCCCCGCAGGCACCGATGTCTGTTTCCAGTTGGGGCAATATCCTCCGGTGCAGGAGTACGGGTTCGTCGATGAGCAGGGACGCTGGGACCACTGGCCCAGCGGCTTCATCCTGACCTGGCCCAACGAAGGCCAGTCCGAAGGTCGCATCGTCATCGATCGGGGCGACATCGTCCTGCCTCTGAAGCGCTATCTCTCCGATCCGATCACCCTCGAGGTACGCGCTGGGTATGCCACCCGTATTGACGGCGGACTGGAGGCGGAGCTCCTCCGCGAGTACATGGAGGGCTTCAATGATCCGGAGGGCTATGCCATCTCACATATTGGCTGGGGCCTGCAGCCACGTGCCCGATGGTCCACCCTCAGCCTGTATGATCGCGAAGAGACCATCGCCATGGATGCCCGGGCATTCGCCGGCAATTTCCTGTTCTCGCTAGGGCCGAATCTGGAGGTGGGCGGAACCCGCAACACTGCATGCCATATCGATGTCCCCCTGCGGGGATGTACGGTGACCCTGGACGATGAGCCCGTGGTCATCGATGGGAGCCTGGCGTGAGGTCTGCGGTCCAGCCTCCACATCGGGATACATCAGCCAACATCGGAGAGGTTTGAATGCCGATCACCCTCAAGATCAACGGGCAGACGGTCACCGTGGAGGCGGATCCGGAAATGCCCTTGCTGTGGGTGCTCCGCGAAAAACTCGACCTGCCGGGCACCAAGTTCGGCTGCGGTGCGGGCCTGTGCGGGGCGTGCACGGTGCATGTGGATGGTGCGCCCGCGCGAGCCTGCCTGTTGCCTGTCGGCTCCCTGACCCAAGCCGCCATCACGACCATAGAAGGGCTGCATGCCGAGGGTGAGCATCCACTCCAGCAAGCCTGGATCGCACACGCCGTGCCCCAGTGTGGCTACTGCCAGTCCGGCATGATCATGGCCGCGGCAGCGTTGCTCGAACGCATACCACAGCCCTCGGATGCCGACATCGATCAGGCGATGACCAATCTCTGCCGATGCGGCACCTATCCGCGAATTCGCGCGGCCATTAAGCAGGTGGCCGGAACATGAGCCTGCACAACTCTGTCCGCCGTGGTGTGCTCAAGGTCCTGGTGTCTGCAGCGGGTGCTGCAAGCTTTGCGATTCCATTCAGTCTGCCCGGCGTGGTCAGGACGGCGTCAGCCGGGCAGACCGACGTGGAGCTGACGTCCTGGGTGGTCATTGAGCCGGATGACACGGTGCGCATCCGCATTCCCCAGGCTGAACTGGGACAGGGCGTGGAGACCGCGCTCGCCCAGGTCCTCGCGGAGGAGCTCGGCTTGGCGTGGGGGCAGTTCGAGACGGAATTCTTCGACCCCCAGGTGAATCGCACTCGCAACAACGTCTACGTGCACACAGCGACGCTGAACAGCTGGGCGGCCGATCTGCTGTTCGATCCCATGCGCACGGCAGGTGCCCAGATCAGAACCTTGTTACTGCTAAGCGCCGCGAGTGAGCTTGGTGTGCCCATGGACACCCTGCGTGTTGCCGACGGAACCATCGTCACTGCGGCGGGGGACCGTTCAGCGCGTTTCGGTGCACTGGCCGCCAAGGCTGCAACCCTGCCCATTCCGGAAGCAGGCACGATGGTGCTCAAGCAGCCATCCGCCTGGACGCTGATCGGAAAGCCCCTGCCACGCCTCGATGTTCCAGACAAGGTGCGCGGCAAGACGGTCTATGGCATCGATGTGAAGCTACCGGGCATGGTGTATGCCGCAGTCCGGCAGAGTCCGGTCTTCGGGGGGCGCCTCCGCGGTTTTGATCAATCCGCCCTAAAGGATTTCAAGGGCGTGATCAAGGTGGTGACGATCAAGGCCGGACCCACTGGCTATACGGTGCCGCCATCCCTGTGGGACATCATCGACTGGCAGATGGATGATGCCGTGGCGGTGGTTGCGGACAGCTGGTGGACGGCCAGCAAAGCGCTGGCTGCATTGCCCATCGAATGGGATGAGGGACCGAATGCAACGGTGGATTCCGCCTCCATCACTCGTGAGCTCGAACGTGTGGTGGCGGGTGAGGGCAAGGTGGTGAGGGATGAGGGGCAGGTCGTGCAAGCGCTCGCCGCTGCGCGCAAGGTGGCGGAAGCGGAGTACCACCATCCCTTCGTTGAGCACGCACCGATGGAACCCATGAATTGCACGGCCCGGGTGGACGATACTGGCGTAGAAGTGTGGGCGCCGACGCAATACGCGGATGAGGCGCTGCGCATCGCCGGGTATGCGGCCCAGGTCGCGCTGAAAGATGTGAAATGCCACCTCACCTATGTCGGGGGTGGTTTTGGTCGCAGGCTTTCACAAGATTACGTCAGCCAGGCGGTGCAGATTGCGCGCGAGCTTCGCGGCACGCCGGTCAAGCTCATCTGGTCGCGTGAGGAAACCACTCGCCGTGGATACTACCCTCCGGCCGCCATCACCCGTTTCACCGCAGGGCTGGATGCAGAGAACAAGCCCGTGGTCTGGAAGAGTCATGTGGTCTTCGGCCGCGCACCGCATCAACCTTATGGCGTGAGCCGAATTCCCTTCGCCATTCCGAATGTGCGTGTGGAGTACAGCACGATAGAGACGCCACCACCCTTCGGCTGGCTGCGCGGCGTGGCGCATACCCAAAATCTCTGGATGAACCTCGGATTTCTGGGCGAGCTCGCGGAAGCTGCCGGCGTTTCCACCTATGAGTACCAACTGGCGCTGCTGGATGAGCAGCGGCTCGACCCTTCCCGTGCGGATCACGCGGATGCCCTGGCACGCGTAAGGCGACACCGCAGGCTGCTGGAGGAGGTCGCAGCGCGCGCCGGTGGCCCGACCCGCGCGGGGCAGGGCGCGGGATCAGGACGCGGAATTGCAGCGACCGACATGAGCTACGTATCTGGCTATCGCTCCAGTTGCGTCGCCATGGCGGTCGATGTGGCGTTGGATGAGAGTGGTGCGCTCAAGGTCGAGCGGGTCGTGGCCGTCGTCGACTGCGGAACCGCGATCAACCCCCGCAACGTCGAGGCTCAGGTCCAGGGCGGGATCATTTTCGGTCTCTCCAATGCGCTGCGGGCAAAGATTACGCTCAAGGCTGGACGGGTGGAGCAGGGTAATTTTGATTGCTATCCACTGCTCCCAATGGCGGAGGCGCCCCACATCGAGATACACATTCTTCCTTCCACCCAAAAGCCGACGGGCATCGGCGAGGAGGGCACTCCCACGGTCATCGCGGCTCTCGTGGAGGCAGTGCGCGCCGCGGGTGGCCCGCGCATCCGCAGCCTGCCGATCCTCGACCACGATCTGCGTCGGCGGGCTTGAGTACACCACCACAGACCGCGACGGAATGCGGTGAATTCATGACACGGATTTCCGGGCTGCTCGGAGCGCAGGCGGTGCTCACTGATCCCGCAACCATGGCGCCCCATGCCGAGGACTGGCGCAAGCGTTACCGTGGCAAGCCTCTCGCTGTGGTGTTTCCGGCAAACCCTGAGGAAGTCGCGGCAGTGGTCCGCCTCGCGGGTGAGTGCCACATCGGCCTCGTTCCTCAGGGCGGCAACACAGGACTCTCCGGCGGCGCGACTCCCGATGACTCGGGGCGGCAGGTGGTTCTCTCACTTCAGCGCCTGCGTGCGCTGCGTGCCATCGACCCCATCAATCGCACTATCACGGTTGAAGCCGGCATGACACTGGCCCAAGTCCAGACCGAAGCCGAAGCCCGAGGGCTGCTCTTCCCCTTGAGTCTTGGCGCCGAAGGCAGCGCCACCATCGGGGGCAATCTGGCCACCAATGCGGGTGGCACCGCGGTACTGCGGTATGGCAATGCGCGTGAGCTCTGCCTGGGACTCGAAGTGGTCACGGCGCAGGGTGAAATCTGGTCGGGCTTGCGCGGCCTGCGCAAGGACAATACCGGGTATGACCTGCGCGATCTCTTCATCGGCAGCGAAGGGACACTCGGCATCATCACAGCGGCGGTGCTCAAGTTGTATCCCCAGCCGGCAGCCATCATGACGGCCTTGGCCCGGGTGGCTTCGCCCACGGCCGCGCTCGAGCTTTTGCAATTCGCACAGCAGCGCGCCGGCGCCATGCTCACCGGCTTTGAATACATGGCTGCCATGAGCACGCGGCTCGTTGCGGCCCATCTCGGCGCAGTGGCGAAGCCCTGCCTCCAGATTATCGGCGACACCCGTGACGGCGTGGGCCCGCAAGCCGCGGACACGGTCCTCATCGAGCTCTCCCATCCGGAGTCCGAATCCGCTGCCAAGGAAGCACTGGAGACACTGTTGGGGCACGCCATCACCCAGGGCTGGGTGGAAGACGCACTCGTGGCCCAGTCGGGCGCCCAGTCAGCCGCTTTCTGGCGCTTGCGTGAGTCCATCACCTTGGCCGCCGCGGCCGACG
>VGUA01000137.1 GCA_016874535.1 Gammaproteobacteria bacterium | reverse complement strand
AAGGGCCTGTCCCGAACCTTCGTCGCCACGGAGGGTCACGCACCCACACGTCCCTGCGGCTACTACGCACTCACTCTCGCTGAAGTGGAGCATCGCCACCTACCCGAAGCTTGGCGCAGGAAACTGCCGCGGCGCATTCCTGCCGTGCGGCTTGGACGGCTGGCTGTTGATCGAGCGTGTCAGAAGAAGGGACTCGGGGAGCTGCTGCTGGTTGACGCGCTCCTGCGCGCCCGACGGATCCATGTCGAAGCGGGGGTATCGGCTTGTTCGTCGATGCTCTCGATGTGGAGGCTTGGCGTTACTACCAGCGCTTCGGTTTTCAGGCGGCGCCCGATAACCCTCTACTGTTGTTCCTCTCGGCCAAAACGCTGGGGCAAGACTGAGGGATGATCTCGGCGCGCCCTCGAGGCTCCCAGTCTCGACTCGCCGGAGTACGATAGGACTCCGCCCCAACCAAAACCGGAGCACCCCCCGAGTGTCAGGACATTTTCGCAGTCACCTGGCCGTGCGCGCGCCTGCTCCCGCCGCGCCCACCCCGCCGCGCGGCGAGCAGGGGCTGATCGGTGGCCGCCTGCGCACGCTGCGCCAGGGACAGAGCCTGACCCTCAAGGACGTGGCCACGGCCACCGGCCTGTCCGTGGGCCATCTGAGCCAGCTCGAACGGGATCTGGTCTCGCCCTCCATCAAGACCCTGCACGACATCAGCCGGGCATTGGGCGTGAACATCTCCTGGTTCTTCCAGGACGATGCCCCCGGCAGCCGGCTCCATCAGTACGTCACACGCGCCGACGCGCGCCAGCGCATCAGCTTCGCCGGTGGGGTGGCCGACTATCGCCTCAATTCCTCCGCCGTGCGCGATCTGGGGCTGCTGTATTCCACCTTCGAACCCGGCGCTTCCAGTGGTGAGGCGGACTACACGCATGAGGGCGAAGAGGCCGGCCTCGTGGTGGCCGGTGCGCTCGAATTGTGGATCGATGGGGAGGCCACGCGCCTGGAGACCGGTGACAGTTTCAGCTTCCCCAGCACCCGCCCGCACCGCTATCGCAACCCCGGGGCAGAAGCTGCGGTGGTGATCTGGGCCATGACCCCGCGCAGCTATTGAGACCCAACGTCTATTTTTATATTTGAAAAATCAGCGCGCTCAATATTGATTTATGAATATTCAGGATCTACCGTGCGGCATTGAAGGATCGCCCCACCCGGGGCTGTCCGCGACTGTTCCGGCACCTCTCCCAGCGGTAACTCCATGATCAAACCCCTTCCTTCCAGCGCGCGCGTCGTCATCGTCGGTGGCGGCGTCATCGGTTGTTCCATCGCCTACCATCTCACCCAGCTTGGCTGGCGCGATGTCGTGCTACTGGAGCGCAAGCAGCTGACCTGCGGTACCACGTGGCACGCGGCGGGCCTGCTCACTACGCTGCGCGACACCGAAGCCCAGACCAAGCTCGCCAAATACACCCAGGATCTCTATCGCCGACTGGAAGCCGAGACCGGCCAGGCCACGGGCATCATCAACTGCGGTTCAGTACAGCTCGCGATGACACCCGACAAGGCCTTCGAGATGCGGCGTGGCTGTGCCATCGCGCGCAGCTTCGGCGTGGAGAGCCACGAGATCACGGCGGCCGAAGTGAAAGCCATGTGGCCGCTTGCGGCGGTTTCAGACGTGCAGGCGGCCTTCCACTTTCCGCATGACGGGCGCGTGAATCCGGCCGATGTGACCCAGGCGCTCGCCAAAGGCGCCCGCATGGGCGGGGCACGGATTTTCGAGAACACCAAGGTCACGGGTGTGCTGCAGAAGGACGGTCGCGTGACCGGCGTGCGGACGGAGCAGGGGGATATCGCCGCTGAATTCGTGGTGAATTGCGCCGGCATGTGGGCGCGTGACTTCGGCAAGCTGGCCGGGGTGAACGTGCCGCTGCAAGCGGCCGAGCACTACTACCTGATCTCGGAGGCCATCGAGGGCGCGCACCAGATGCTGCCCATCCTGCGCGACCCGGGTAACAGTGCCTACATCCGCGAGGAAGCGGGCAAGATCATGGTCGGCTTCTTCGAGCCAGTGGCCAAGCCTTGGGGCATGCAGGGGATCTCTGAGGATTTCTGCTTCAACGATATCCAGGCCGACTGGGATCGCATGATGCCCGTCATCGAGAAATCCCTGAAGCGCGTGCCTATCCTGTTCGACACCGGCATCAAGCTCTTTTTCTGCGGTCCGGAATCCTTCACGCCGGATCACAACTACCTCATGGGCGAGGCGCCCAACCTGCGCAACTACTTCGTCGCTGCGGGCTTCAATTCGTTGGGCATTCTGTCCGGCGGTGGCGCCGGCATGGTGATGGCACACTGGATTACGCAAGGCCATGCACCCATGGATCTGTGGACGGTGGACATTCGCCGCGCTCACGCCTGGCAGAACAATTCGCGCTACCTGCACGACCGCATCGTGGAGTCACTCGGCATCGGCTATCAGGACCATTGGCCCTTCCGTCAGTGGGAAACGGCCCGCGGGGTCAAGAAGAGCATCCTGCATGATCGCTTGGCCGACGCCGGCGCCTGTTTTGGAGAATCCGCTGGCTGGGAACGCCCCAATTGGTATGCGCGGCCGGGACAGCCGGCTGAATATGAATATGCCTGGGGCCGCCAGAACTGGTTCGACAACAACGCCGAAGAGCATCGCGCGGTGCGTGAGCGCGTGGGCCTTTTCGAACAGACCTCGTTCTCCAAGCTGCTGGTGCAGGGCCGCGATGCCATGCGCGTTATGAACCGGCTGGCGACTGCCGAGATGAATGTCCCCGTGGGTCGGGTGGTCTACACCCAGTTCCTGAACGCGCGCGGGGGGATCGAGGCGGATCTGACCGTCACCCGACTGGCGGAGGATCGTTACTTCGTCGTCACGGCGGCGTTCACGCACACGCATGTGGAGGCGCTCATCCGCAACAGCATTCCCGCCGATGCATTCTGCGTGGTGACGGATGTGTCCGGCGGTTGGTCCATGCTCAACCTGCAGGGGCCGGAGTCACGTGCGCTGCTACAGCAGCTGAGCGATGACGACCTTTCCCACGAGGCCTTCCCCTTCGGCACCTGCCGCGAGATCCAGGTGGGCTACCAGACCCTGCTCGCCATGCGGCTCACCTATGTGGGCGAGCTTGGCTACGAGCTCTACATCCCGACCGCCTTCACCTTGCCGGTGTATGACGCCCTGGTGGCTGCTGGAAAGCCTTTTGGGCTCGCGCACTGTGGTTATCACACCCTCAATTCCTTGCGCATCGAGAAAGCCTATCGCGAATGGGCGCACGACATCGGCCCGGAGGACAACCCGCTGGAGGCGGGGCTCGCCTTCACCTGTGCCTGGAACAAGGCGGGTGGATTCACGGGGCAGGAGGCACTGCTCGCGCAGCGCGAGCAAGGCTTGCCGAAGCGCCGCCTGGTGCAGTTCCTGCTGGAAGATCCGGAACCCATCCTCCATCACAACGAACCCATCTACCGGGATGGTGAGCTGAATGGCTACACCACTTCGGCCATGTACGGGCACACCCTCGGGGCTTCCGTGGCCATGGGCTATGTGGTGAACGCGGACGGCGCCAGTGACGACTATGTCAACAGTGGCCGCTACGAGATTGAACTGGGCAACCGGCAATACATGGCGCGGGCTTCCCTGAAGCCCCTGTATGATCCGACCAACAGCCGGGTGCGCCGCTGATTGAAGGGCAGATACCCTGCGCGCAACCCCGACAGAACCCAGAGAGCGAGGACACGAGCATGTGGCGAGTAGGCATAGACGTAGGCGGAACTTTCACCGACCTTTTTGCATGGAACGAAGCAGACGGCCGCCAGGTGAGTTCCAAAGTGCTGACCACCCGTCCTGATCGCTCCCATGGGGTGCTCAATGCACTCGAGGCTGCCGGTATCGGCTGCGGAGAGATCTCGTTCCTCATGCACGGCACGACCACCGCGACCAATGCACTGCTGGAACGCAACTACCCGGATCCCGCGATGGTCACCACGGAGGGCTTCCGCGACACCATCGAGATCGGCCGCCAGCACCGCGAGTTTCTTTACGACCCCTACCAGGTCAAGCCCCGTCCCATCATCAAGCGTCGCTATCGCTACTCCATCAACGAGCGCATGAATGTTGCGGGCGAAACGGTACGCGAACTGAACGAAGCCGCCGCGCGGGAGATCACCCGCAAGATCAAGGCACACGGCATCAAGTCGGTGGCGGTCGCCTTCATCAACTCCTACAAGAACGGCGCGCATGAATGCGCGATGCGCGACATCATCCAGCAGGAATCACCCGAGACCTACGTGGTGTTGTCGCACGAGACCCGGCCGGTGTTCCGCGAACACGGGCGCTTCACCACCACCGCCATTCGCGCTGCGATGATTCCGGTGATGGAGGAATACTTCGGGCGCCTCGAAAACGCCCTGAAAGCGCGCGGCTTCAAGGGCGCGCTGCTCATCCTCAAGAGCTCGGGCGGTATCACCGGCGTGGACTATGCCCGGCAGCATCCCGAGGAACTGATCGAATCCGGTCCGGCCGGTGGCGTGGCCTACGCGGCCTACCTCAGCAAGCTGCTCGGGCAGTTCCCGAACATCATTCACACCGACGTGGGTGGCACCAGCTTCGACGTCTCCATCGTCGAGAACGGCCAGGGCCTCATCACCCGCGACCACGAGATTGAATGGGAAATCCCCTGCATCGTGCCCATGCTCGACATTCACAGTGTGGGTGCCGGCGGCGGCTCCATCGGCTGGATGGATGAGGGCGGTTCCTTGCGCGCGGGGCCGCGCAGTGCGGGCTCCAGCCCCGGCCCGGTGTGCTACGGCCTCGGCGGCACCGAGCCCGCCATCACCGATGCCAATCTGTTGCTGGGGCGTATCGAACCCACGCTCGGTGGCAAGATGCAGCTCGACAAGGCCGGTGCAGAGGCC
>VGUA01000136.1 GCA_016874535.1 Gammaproteobacteria bacterium | reverse complement strand
TCAGTCCGGAGTAGCCCCGATGAGTATCGAAATCATTGCCATCTTGCTCGCGGCCTTTGGCCTGACTGCCCTGTTGCTCGCGAACCTGCTGTTCTTCACGCGCTGGGCATGGTGGATCAAGGGCGTGGCCGTGGTGGCCGTGGGCCTGCTGTTCCAGGGCACCTGGTCCGCCCTGCCCCATCTGCTGGGCTGGCCCACCGCGCGCGGCTTGCCCGAGCGCTTCAATCTGAGTGCCCTCGAAATCGTGGAGCCGGACAAGAGCGGCCAGAACAAGGGCGCCATATACCTGTGGGTCACGGATCTCAACCTCGACGACTCGCCGCGCACCCCGCGCGCCTTCGTGGTGCCTTTCCATCCAGAGCTGCAGGCCAAACTTGCAACAGCCGGCACCAAGCTGCGCAAGAACATGCCTCAGGTCGGCGAAGTGGTGGAAACGCCGTTCGAATCCGGCCCCACCTCCACGCATGGCCAGCAGCCCATTAATCTCGACTTCTTCGACCTGCCCGACCCCTTGTATCCGGAAGGGGCTCCGCGCTGATTACATCCCTGATCACATCCGCCAGGACCAACCAATCATCGCGGTGTTCACATGCGCTTCCACTACTTCGGTTGAGCCCGGCACGATGGCCGAGGGGCCACCGAAATCCGGGGCATAGAAATGGCTGTACGAGAAGTGGAACTCGTGACGGGTATTCGGCTGCCAGCTGAAGCCTGTTGCCGTCTGGTGCTCGGCATTGGGTGCCAGCATGTTGAACGAGACGGTGTTGATGGTGTTGTCGCGCTGGGCCGTGTCGCCGTAGACATAGCCGCCGCGAATCACGAGCGTGGGTGAAAACGCATAGGCCACGCCCACCTTGTAGTTGTTCTGGTTGTCCCAGTTGAAACCACTGCCAGTGGAGGAGCCAAACGGATTGCCCACGGGGTTGAGCGGCGTATTCATCACGCCATTGCCCATGGAGTTCACATCCCCGAAGTTGATGCGCTGATAGTCGAAGGTGAACGTGAACTTCGTGCCGATGGGTCGCGCGGCTGCGCCCACCGAGAAGTTCTCGGGAATGTCGAGCTGGCCATCGGCAATCAGGCCATCGTATTTCTCGAACTCATCCATGTAGACCCGCGAGGCCCAAGCCGCGCCCAGGGTCAATCCCGGTGCCACCTGGCCGAGCCAGCCGACGCGGACACCGGCACCGAGCGCCCAGTCCCAACCGCGGTTGGTGAAATCGCTCGGCAGCTTGGAGAGCGGCGCGAACGCCTGCATGCCGTAAGCCTCGAAGCGCTGCACGGTGAGCAGCGGCGCCACGCCCACGGTATGACCCGGCGCGACTTCATAAGCGAAGCCCGGTGCCACGATGAGCTGGGCGATGTCGATGCCGACCTTGTCGCAGCCGAGGAAGAAATTGGCGGGTTTGTTGCCGCAGTCCGGCGCCGTGATGCCACCCGGGGTGGTCGGGTCCGGGATGATGCCGCTTGAACCGGGCACGCCGTTGTTGCCGCGGTATTCGGTGTTCAGCCCGCCGTTGCCGTAGAGGGTCACGCCCACGGCGAGACGGTCGTTGATGCGACGGCTGAAGGCGGCCTCAGGAAGGATGAAGACATCCTTGGCACTGGTATTGGCGAAATTGTGGATGGCGTTGTCTCCGGTGGCGCCAGTCCGTTCCACGCGACGGTAGGGCATCAGGAACTCCGCGCCGATGTCCACGCGATTACCGGCGGCCAGCCATTTGGCCGGATTGGAGGGGCCGGCGAAGGCATCGCCTGTCATCGCGGTGGTGGCACCGGCCATCTGTCGCGCGAGCGGGCCGTAACCGAGCATGAAGTACCCGCCACCAGCTTGGGAGGCTGCCATCCAGCCGCCCATGAGCAGGCCGACGACGAGGGCAAACATGTTCAGATTTTTTCGAGAAGTCATTCTTATCTCCTTGTTCCGATGAGATAAGTTAAACAAATTCAGCTGAGGAAAGCGAGCATCGGCGTGATTTATAGGTGGATTCCTATGCGCGACTCCGTCGTTCTCTCCACAGCCTGTAGGATCAGCCCATGAAAAATTCCTGACTCATCCTCAAGCCCGGCCGCGAAAAGGCGGTCCTTCGTCGTCACCCCTGGATTTTTTCCGGCGCCGTTTCCCGTGTGGAGGGCGGGCCGGCCTCTGGCGACTGTGTGTGCGTGCAGAGCGCGGACGGGCGCTTCCTCGCCTGGGGGGCATACAGCGCTGCTTCGCAAATCGTGGCGCGCCTGTGGAGCTTCGAAGAATCACGACCGCTCGATGAAACTCTCGTCCAGCAACTCGTGATGCGCGCAGTCGCCGCCCGCCACCGGCACTTCCCGCAAGCGCAGGCACTGCGCCTCATCAATGCGGAATCCGATGGCCTGCCTGGCGTGGTGTGTGATCGGTATGGGGAGCAGCTCGTGCTCCAGTTGACCAGCGCCGGCGCCGTGGCCTTGCGTGAGGTGCTGGTGCAGGCACTGGCCGAGGCCACTGGTTGTGAGGCGGTCCATGAACGCTCCGACGGTGAGGTGATGGCGCTGGAGGGGCTGGAAACCCGCAATGGCACTCTGCGTGGGCCGCCACCCACGGTCCCGCTCACCATCACCGAGAGCGATCTGCGCTTCGAGGTGAATGTGGGCGAGGGACAGAAGACGGGATTCTTCCTCGACCAGCGCGACAATCGCGCGCTGGTGCGTCATTACTCGCACAACGCCGAGGTGCTTGACTGCTTCTGCTACACGGGCGGGTTCACGCTCAATGCGCTGGCGGGCGGGGCGCATGGCGTCACCGCCATCGATGCCTCTGAGCAGGCCCTGGCGCTGGCCCAGACCCAAGTGGGGCTCAACGGCATGAATGCGGAGCGTGTGGATTTCATCGAGGACGATGTGTTCAAGCGACTCAGGAAATTGCGCGATCAGGCCCGCGCCTTCGATCTCATCGTGCTGGATCCGCCGAAATTCGCGCCCACCGCGGCCATGGCCGAGCGCGCGGCACGCGGCTACAAGGACATCAACCTGCTGGCGCTAAAGCTGCTGAAGCCGGGCGGATTGCTGTTCACGTTTTCCTGTTCCGGCGGCATCTCGCGGGATCTGTTCCAGAAGATCATCGCCGGCGCGGCGAGTGACGCGGGACTGCCCGCGCAGATCGTCAAAGGGCTGGGGCCTGCGGCGGATCATCCCGTGGCGCTCGCCTTCCCCGAGGGAGATTATCTGAAAGGTCTGCTGGTGCAGATTCCGGGCTGAGGTTCAGATTCGATTAAGTTCACGACGCAGACGATGCACGTGCGCGGTAATGCTCACGACACATCGAAAGGAGTCAGCCTCATGCGCACGTTCTCCCTCACCCGCAAGACGGTTAAGGCCAGCCTTGCGGCTGTCCTCGGTCTTGGTCTCGTCGGGCCGGCGGCAGCCGATCCCCACTGGCGCGGTCATCGCTGCCAGACGCCGTATTACGCGCCGCCGGTCGCCAACCACTACTACTACCCGCCCCCGGCCCAGGTGGTGTACGTGCAGCCTGCCCCGGCCGTGGTCTACGCCCCTCCGGTGGTGCAGGAAGTCCATCACGTCTACAGCGCGCCGGCGCAGGTCTACGGCACCTCCTACGGCGGTGGATATGGGTATGGCTATGGTCCGGCCTATGGCGCACCGCGCGGCAATCGCGTGCTGAGCAGCGCAGTGCTGGGTGCCGCCGGTGGCTTCCTCGGCTCACAGGTCGGCAGCGGCAGCGGTCGCGCCGCCGCCACTGCAGCCGGCGCGGTCGCAGGCTGGTTGTTGGGCGGAAATCTCGCCTACTGAGCTCCTCCTCGGTGACAATGCGCGGCACCACTCACTGCCGCGCATCCTTGGGGGCATTCATCACCGTGTTCAGGCGTCTTCTCGGCTTGCTGGTCCTCGCCGCCGCGTTCCTGCTGGCCTCTTCCCTCGGTGGACTGGTGCATTCCGTGGTGCGGGAACTGCCCCCGGCCTCACGCCACAAGCTTTACTGGCTGGTCGGAGCCAGCGTGGCCTGCTTCGTGGTAGTTGCCCTGCTCCGGGCCCGCCGCCTGCGCGCAGCCCGCCATTCCAACCCGGCCCCGCTTGACGCTCCCTGAGCCGCCGCCTACCTTGGCCCGGCCCGTCCGGATACCCACGCCGGTATGTGGTCGCAACACACCAAGAATCCACTATCGGCCAGACTCTGGCCGCGGAGGCCCAGCCCATGAAACTGATCCATTCCTTCGGTCCCAATCCGCGCGTGGTGCGCATGTTCCTGGCGGAGAAAGGCCTCAACCTGCCCAGCGAAGAAGTCGACATCCTGGCCGGCGCCAACCGTCAGGAGGGCTTCCTGAGCCGCAATCCGGGTGGACAGTCGCCGGCACTGGAACTCGATGACGGCACCGTGATCGCGGAAACCGCCGTGATCTGCGAATACGTGGAAGAAAAGCACCCGACGCCGGTGCTCATTGGCAGCACCGCCGAGGAACGTGCCCATGCCCGTACCTGGCAGCGTCGCGTGGAGCTCGGCATCACCGAGTTCGTCTACAACGCCTTCCGTTATTCCGAGGGCTACGAGATGTTCAAGAACCGCGTGCACTGCATCCCGGTCGCCGCACCGGAAATGAAGGTGGCGGCCCAAGAGAAACTGGCCTGGCTGGACGGCCTGATGGGCAGCAAGCCCTTCATCTGCGGTGACGCCATCCGCTTCGTGGACATCACGCTCTACTGCTGTCTGGATTTCGCGAAAGACGTGGGACAGCCGCTGAATCCTGAGCTGAAGAACCTCACTGCGTGGTTCCAACGCATGGATGCCCGCCCGAGTGCGGCGGCCAGCCTGCACCCGGCTTCCGGCCAGGTGAAGATGCGCGGCTGAACGCGCCTCGCCCTGCGGGAGCCTGGTTTCACCCTGCGGGAGCCTGGGCTCACCCTGCGGGAGCCTGGGCTCACCCTGCGGGAGCCTGGTTTCACCCTGCGGGAG
>VGUA01000135.1 GCA_016874535.1 Gammaproteobacteria bacterium | reverse complement strand
AACTCCCGCTGCATGCATCGCTGGAAATGAATGACCGTTTCAGCGCGGACACCAAGCGACTCAGGCTCAGTGCAAGCGTGCGCTACGACAACCTCTGGCAGCGAGGACACAGTCTCGGAGCCTCTTATCTGGTTTCGCCCGAGAATCGTCAGGAAGTCGAGGTCTTCTCCGCCAACTACCTGTGGCGTTTCGAGCGGCTCGATCATCTGCTTTCGCTTTACACCGTCAGATCCAACAGCGACATCGCAACTGTCGGCACCCTCGGCGTGATCGGCAACGGCACGATTGCGGGCGCCCGGTACACGATTCCCCTCAAGGCCCTGGACGGTTATTTCCATACCTTCACCCTGGGGCTGGACTACAAGGATTTCGGTGAGTCCATTGGCCTGCTTGGCAATGACATCATCAACAGCCCCATCAACTATTCCATGTTCAATGCCAACTACAATGGAACCTGGTTTGGAGAAGGTTACCTCAGCCGGTTTGATTTCACGCTGAATGCGGCACCGCGTGGGCTCGGAAATACCGACAAGGAGTTCGGGCGCAAGCGCTTCAACGCGGATCCCAACTTTGTGTTCGCGACGCTCACTTTCGATCATGAACGCGTGCTATGGGGCGGGTTCAGGCTGTTCGCCAAGGTTGGCGGTCAGGTGGCCAATTCTCCTCTCATCAACAACGAGTCCTACGCGGCGGGCGGCGTGAACAATGTCCGAGGCTACCTGGAATCCGAGAAACAGGGGGACGACGCACTGAATGGCATCTTCGAGCTGCGTTACGGTGTGCCGAAACCGTCCGGGCTGGAACAGCTCCGCGAACTCGACCTGTTCACCTTCACCGATGTCACCGGCTTGCGCATCAAGGATGCGCTGCCCGGTTCAGTGGAGGAGGCCATGCTCTGGAGTGCGGGCCTCGGGTTCCGCATGAGGGGATTCGATTCGGTGAACGCCATGCTGCTCTGGGCTCTTCCTTTGAGAGATTCGGAGCGCACCGAGACTGGTGACAGTCGCCTGCACTTCAATCTGGGTTACGAGTTCTGAAGATTCTCGCCGTGGGGCCGTCTTTGTCACGGAACCGTAATACTTCCCACTGACCATACGCGCGCCTGCACTGAGTCCTTCTCCTCAAGAGTGATCACCCGATGTTTTTTCTGCGCGCGCTTGCCCTGTTTGGACTGACGGCTCTCACGGTTCAGGCCAACGCCTGGTGGAACCCTGACTGGGCTTATCGCAAGGCAATTACCTTGGACACCACATCGGCCGGCGCTGCAGTTCAGCAGGATCTCCTCGATGTGCCGGTGCTGGTAAGGCTGCATACCGGGAACTTCTCACATTTCCTTGACCTCACCGATGGCGGCGGAGACATACGCGTCGTTGCCGGGGACGACAAGACGCCCTTGCAGCACCACATCGAAAAACTCGATGTTGTCAACGAACTCGCCTTCATTTGGGTGAAGGTGCCCGTGGTTAAGGGTGATCGCGGACCGGCGCCCTTGGTGCCTGCTGACGAGGCGGAAGTGGTGCCGGATGGCACCAACAAGATCTATCTCTACTTCGGAAATCCTCAGGCTCTTGGAAGCACCAGTTCGGCGGGCACTTATGGGCCGGGTAACGCATTGGTCTACCACTTTGACGATGCCGGCGGGGCACCTCTCGATCGTTCGGGCAATGCGTTGCCGGTGCTCTCGGCGCGGGGGCTCGTGTCATCACCTTCACTGATTGGGGATGGGGTTCGCTTTGCCGGCAATGGGGTGCTCAATATTGCGGATTCACCTCAGCTCGCAGTCGAGCCGACCCGGGGCTGGGGCATGAGCGTATGGCTCAAGATGGATGCCCCACAGACAGATGCTTGGGTTTTTGACCGCGCAAATGACAAGCAGCGCCTCAACCTCTCCATTGATGGCACCACGCTGCGGCTGACTTACACAGATGGTGCAGGCGTCACCCATTCCCCACCCGAGGCTCAGCTCATGCTGGGCGCATGGCATCATCTGGCCGTGTCGCTGCGGGACGCCACGATGTTCCTTTACGTGGATGGTGTCGAGGCCGGCACAGTTGCCATCCCCGCTGAGGCCATGACTGGAGACATGACCATGGGGGCGGCCGAGGACGGCACCCACGGCCTTCAGGCTGAGCTCGATGAGCTCCGCATCAATGCGGAGGCTCCCGCTGCGGGGCTCATCCGTTTCGGCGCGGTTACCGAGGGACGCGACGGACTGGGGGTCACCTATCTTGCTGACGAGAGCACCGACACCGAGGGCGGTGGAGAAACCTCCGATGCAGGGCATTCATCCTACTTCGGCATCATTCTCAACCAGGTGTTAGGCAACGACCAGGCCATCATCGAACAATCGGTGATCTTGATCTGCGCACTGATGGCGCTGGTGGCATTTGCCGTGATGGTCCTGAAACAGGCCTATCTCATGGTCTGTCGCAAGTCTTCCGAGCGCTTCCTGCAGGCTTACGAGGATGTGGGGCTCGGCGCAGGCCGTGGGCTCGACGCACTTCTGCCTGATGAAGCGGCCTATGGCAAATCACCGCTCTTTCGCGTTTACCGGCAAGGGATCAAGGAACTTCAGCGTCGACTCGATCGAGACGAAGGAGGTGGCATCAACGAACGCTCCCTGATGGCCATCCGGGCCGCCATGGATGCCGTGATGGTGCGCGAGGGCCAGAAGCTCAACGCCCAGATGGTGCTGCTGACGATTGCCATCTCCGGTGGCCCGTTCATTGGGCTGCTTGGGACCGTGGTGGGCGTGATGGTGACCTTCGCCGCCATCGCTGCCAGTGGTGATGTGAACATCAATGCGATTGCGCCGGGCATGGCGGCCGCGCTGCTTGCCACCACCGCCGGTCTTGGCGTCGCGATACCGGCCTTGTTTGGCTACAACTACCTCGGCTCCAAGGTCAAGGAAATCTCGGCGGACATGCACGTCTACGCTGACGAGTTCCTGTCCCGGATCAACGAACTGCACGGAGTCTGAGGAGAAAGTCCATGGCCAGCGCAGGCAAGGAAGACAACGAACCCTACGATGACATCAACATCACGCCGATGCTCGATCTGGCGTATGTGCTGCTCATCATCTTCATCATCATGACCACGGCCAGCATCCAGGGCATCACGGTCAACCTGCCCCAGGCGAGCGCGGCGCCAAGTCTCGCCAAACCCAAGACCAAGGCCGTGACCATCACTGCGGAAGGCCAGATCTACCTCGACACCTATCCCGTGACCCTGCAGGAACTCGAACAAATGCTCGGCCAGTACAAGGCTGCTGACCCCGAGCTGCCCGTGGTCGTGAAGGGCGACGCCGCAGTCCAGTACCAGAAGGTCATGGAGGTTCTGGACATGATCGGGCGACTGCAGATCACCCAGTTGGGTCTGGTCACCCAGAAGCTTGTGAAGTGAACCCAGTCGATGTCGCGTGATGACCGATCGGAGAAGCGCAACTGGAAGGTGATCGCTGCAGCCTTGGGTATTGGCCTCGTCCTCGTGGGGCTTTTCGTGTTCGGTGCCCTGCGCATGATGCGAAATTCCGAACTGGCTCCCCCACCGAAAGAGCAGCAGATCATCGTCATGCCGCGGGCGGAACCGCCGCCGCCACCTCCACCACCGCCGGAGCAGCCGCCCCCGCCGGAGGAGGAGAAAGTGGAGGAGCCGGTCCCTGAGGAAGAGCCAACGCCAGAACCTGACGCTGCGGACGACGCACCCGCCGGCGACGATCTGGGCGTGGATGCCGAAGGAAGCGGGAGCGGGGATGGCTTTGGCCTGGTCGGAAAGAAAGGCGGCAGAGGTCTCATCGGGGGAGGGGACAGCAACCGCTGGTATGCCGGCATCGTCCAGCAGGACCTCCAGCGTCGCCTGATGGAAAGTGACGCCGCTCGCAAGGCCAAGTACGCCGTCATCATTCGCCTTTGGTTCAACCCGGATGGGGCCGTGTCGCGTTACGAACTGGCCGGCTCGACGGGTGATGCTGAAAGCGAGCAGGCCCTGCGGGCGGTGCTTGCAAAGCTCCGTCTCGACCGCCCGCCCCCGGAAAACATGCCGCAGCCGATGAAGCTGCGAATCGTCTCACGCTGAAGCCCGTCATTTTTGAGGCCTGCAACTTGAAAACGCTTTATCCAACCCCGATTGCCCTTGCTCTCGCGCTGTGTCTGGGTCAGATCTCACCTGTCAAGGCAGGCGATGAGACGCGTGACCTGCTGGAACTCAAGCATACGGTGGTCAACCTGGTCGATGCCCTGGTGGCTCAAGGAGTGCTGAACAAGGAACAGGCGGCGACCCTGATTGCAAAGGCTGAGCGAGACGCCGCGCAACAGGCCGCGCGCACGATCGAGGCCAACGCAGGTGCTCCTGCATCCCCCCCGGTTGGTGAGCGGCGGACCGGCCCTGATGGCAAACCGGTGGTGCGGGTCGGTTATGTTCCAGAGGTCGTGAAAGAGGAACTGCGCAATCAGCTCCGAGCGGAGATGCGTGCGGATATTCTTGCGGATGTCTCGGAAAAGGCCCGTCAGGAGAAGTGGGGAACGCCGGAGGCCTTGCCCGCTTGGTTGAACGCGATTTCGCTCTATGGCGACGCCCGTTTGCGCAATCAGCTCGATGTGTTCGACTCCGACAACCCGGAGACTCTGGGCGGCCAGAACCTGTATCTGGACATACTCGCCATCAACCGCGCGGGCGGTATCGGGCGTGCGGGCACTGCAGCCTTCCTGAATACCTCGGACGACAGGAACTACTGGCGCGAACGGGTGCGTCTGGGGCTGGTGGCAAAGATCAATGACCAGTGGTCTTTTGATGCTCGCTTGACCACAGGCCGCCCGGACAGCCCGGTCTCCGCCAACGCGGCCCTCGCGAGCTACTCGCAGCGCTTCTCGGTGCAGATGGACAAGGCCCAACTCAAGTATGACCTTGTCAACCGCGAGGGTTTGCACTGGCTCACCCTCGTCGGCGGGCGACTTGCAAACCCCTGGTTCAGTACCGACATGGTCTGGGACGAAGACCTCGGCTTCGACGGTGTGGCAGGAACGCTGAGGCACTCCATCGACTTTGCCAGCGGCGTTGGCTTGAATCCCTCCACACTTGATCGCAAGGCTTATCTCACCTTTGGATTGTTCCCGATCCA
>VGUA01000134.1 GCA_016874535.1 Gammaproteobacteria bacterium | reverse complement strand
CTGCGCGAAGCGGGTTACCGGGACATCGTGATCTTCGAGAAGGCGGAAAGTCTGGGCGGCACCTGGCGTGACAACACCTATCCCGGACTGTCCTGCGACGTTCCCTCGCATCACTACGCCTATTCCTTCGAACTCAATCCGGACTGGACGCATCTCTTCTCGCCCGGCCACGAGATCTTGGACTATTTCGAGCGTGTGGCAGACAAGTACGGCCTGCGGGAACTCATCCGCTACCGGTCTGAAATCACCCGCGCCCGCCACGTTCAGGGCCGATGGGAGCTGAGCCTCAAGGACGGCGCCATTGAGACTTTCGATGTGGTGATTTCCGCCACCGGCGTGCTGCACCATCCGGTCTATCCGGACATCGCAGGTCGCGAGAGGTTTGCAGGCGCGAGTTTCCACAGTGCGCGATGGGATCACGGTGTTGCGCTGGACGGCAAGCGGGTCGGGATCATCGGCACCGGATCAACGGCCGTGCAGATTGTCTCCGCGCTGGTGCCACGCGTGGCGCAGCTGAGCCTGTTCCAGCGCACCGCGCAGTGGATCCTGCCCCTACCGAACCCGCCCTATACCCATGAAGAGCGGGAAGCCTTCAGGAATTCCCCGCAACAGATGCGCGAGACCTACGAATTCTGGGCGCGGCGCTTCCAGAACACTTTCGCACGCGCCGTGATCGGCGATCACGAACAGATGGAGCGCATCGAAGAGATGTGCCGGGCGAATCTGGAGAACGTCAAGGATCCTGTGCTGCGCCAGAAACTCACGCCCGATTACCAGGTCGCCTGCAAGCGGCTGATCATGAGCGACACCTTCTATTCAGCCATCCAGCAGCCGAATGCGCGTCTGGTGACGGCCGGCATCTCGGCCATCGAAGCGGAAGGGGTGCGCACCGTCGACGGCGAACTGCATGCGCTGGATGTGCTGGTCTATGCCACTGGGTTTGATGGGCACGCCTTCATGCGCCCCATGGAAGTGCTGGGCGAGGACGGCCGCTCCCTGAACGACGCGTGGCAGGAAGGTGCCCGCGCCTATCGCTCCGTTGCCATGCCGGGGTTTCCGAATTTCTTCATGCTGGTCGGCCCCAACAGTCCCATCGGCAATTTCTCACTCATTCTCATCGCAGAGATGCAGCTCGCCTATATCCAGAAACTGATGGAGCGGCTACGTGCCGGCGAATGCACGACCGTAGCGCCAACGGTTGAGGCCACGGAGCGATTCAACGCCGCACTCAAGGATGCGATGAAGAAGACGGTGTGGGTTTCCGGCTGTCGCAGCTGGTATATCGACCGTCATGGCAATCCTGCCATGTGGCCCTGGAGCTTCGAACGTTTCGAGCGTGAGATGCGTCAGCCTGACTACGCGGACTTCAAACTCTCGGCCTGAGGCTGAAATTCGGAAGTGGGTTCAGCCGAAGGCCCGCGCCAGCCGATGCAGGATGCCGTCGGGTTCGGCGAGCCCCAGACGAATGATTTCATCCGCCCGAGCCTGGCTGTCCGCCACCGCATAGAGGCGCAGCTCCTCCGCATTCCCGGATGGACGCAGATGCGCCACATCGCCATTGCTGAATTGCAGACGCAGGCCGTCGGTGTAATCACGCCCGACCAGCGCACCGAAACCACAGTCGGCTGAGAAGAAACTCTCGATTGAGGGCGAGGGCTCCTTGCCTTCCGCGCAGGCGGCCAGAATCTGCAAGCTGCGCGCGCGGGGAAAGTCCCGCAGCAGGCCAGCCCGGCTGTAACGTCGGGGCAGTGCCTCGAACAGCTCGGCCATACGCAGCCCACGGGACTTCATCTGCGCCAGCACACTGAACAGAGGCAGGAAGGCGTCCCGGGTGGGCAGGGCGGGTAGCAACCGGTCACCGTGCAGGAAATCCGTGGCGGTGAGAAATCCACCGTTTGCCTCCCAGCCACACACGCGTTGGCAGCCGCGCCCACGCGCTTCCAGCATGCCGGCAATCACATAGGGGGATCCGATCCGGGTTCGGGGCTCGAGCACCGCGGCAAGTCTGCCGCGCGTGATGGCATCGTTGCAGCTGATGGGAACCACGACGGCATCCGCCTCCAGGCTCTCGGCCACCACCATGCCGACGAGATCGCCGCCGAAGAACCGCGCGCTCACCGCGCCGTCAGAGCCGTACTCCAGGCCGACCAGGAGCGGGCGATCACTGTCGCCATCGGTCGAGACCAGGGCATCAAAGCGATGACCCGCGCGGCTCTGCGCTTCCGCCAGCGCCTGCAGTCCGGCGAGCGTTGATTCGTCGATCGCTTCGGTATCGATGGGAACAAAAATTTCGCTGCGACCGGTGGGCGTGACCTCTGCACCCAAGGCTTCCAGCGTCTCCACCAGCAGTTCCCTTCCCACCGCTGAATGCTGGTACACCAGTACCCGCAGCCCGGCCAAGGCCGCGCTGCCGAAGAAGTCCGCGTAGCGCTGCCGGTACTCCCGCGCCCCTGCGGGGTTTACCCGGGGCAGGTCTGGTCCAGCCCCGCGCAGCATCCCCCGGGCATCGAACGCGGACACTGAAGCCGGCTGGCGCATGAGCGCATCACGCCATGCGGCGACCCGCGCGGCGATCGGGGCTTCGTCCGTTTTCATCAATTCGCCGATCGCGGTGTTGGTCTTGTAGCCGTTGCGATCAAAGGGGATGTGGCTGCCGGTCACCATCATGCTGCCCGCACCGCGTGCCAGTGCATAGGCCGCCAATGCGGGGGTTGGGATGGCGCCAAGATTCACGGCGCGCAAACCGGCATCGCTCACGGCGCGATGGATGGCCTGCGCGAGTCCTCCGCGGCCGCCTGCTACCGCGACGGGAGCGACGGAGCTCGGGCGCAGGTCATGGGCGAGGTAGAAGGAATCGCCGGCCACAATACCGCCCTTGGCGCGCGGGAGGGCCAGCAGATAGTCGAGTTCGGCGCGCGCATTGAGGTAAACCTCGAGCTGGCTGAGATCGGCCACCAGCCCGCGTCGGCCACTGGTGCCGAAGGCGAGTTCTCGCGGCGCGTAGGCAAGGCTCTGAGCGAGGGAATCCGGTGGAAAGTCGATTGAGGTGGTCATGAGCCTCTTATGTCGGACGAAGGCCACCAGGACTTGAGCCAGCCGAGTCCTTCGAGGGTTCCGGCGCGCGGACGGTACTCACACCCCACGCAGCCCTGATACCCGGTGTCATCGAGCGCCGCCAGCACCTCCTCAAAAGCTATCTCGCCGCGATCCGGTTCGCCACGGTCCGGCGGCTGTGCAATCTGCACATGGGCGATAAATTCCGCGTACTCGCGAATGGCGGCGATGAGATCGCCTTCCATGATCTGGCGGTGATAGAGGTCGAGCTGCAGGCGCAGATTGGGCGCATCGACCAATGCGATCAGCGCGAGCGCCTCCTCGGTGCGGCTGACGAGATAGCCAGGCATGTCCCGCTGGTTGATGGGCTCCACCAGCAAGGTCACACCTGCGGCCGCGGCCAGATGCCCCGCTCGGCGCAGGTTTTCCACAAAGGTGCGACGGCGCGCGCCCTGGTGGGTAAGCCCGGCCATCACATGGATGCGCGGGCAGTCGAGCTCGGCGGCATAGGCCAGCGCGTGCAGCAGGCTTTTTTCAAATTCCGCTTCCCAACCCGGCAGGCCCGCGATGCCGCGCTCACCGGCGGCGAAATCGCCGGGCGGTGCATTGAACAACACCATCTCGAGCCGGTTGGCGGTAAGTGCGGCTGCCAGCTCGCGGGCCGGAGCCTCGTAGGGAAACATCATCTCCACCCCGGTGAAACCCGTCCGCGCGGCGGCCTCGAAGCGCGCCAGCAGGGGCAGCTCGGTGAAGAGCATGGAGAGATTGGCGGCGAAGCGCGGCATGACAGAGGGTCCTACAGAGCCCGCAGCACGACTCAGGCTGCGGCGTTCTCTTTGCTTGCGATCTTGCGCAGGGTTTCCGCATATACCTCGACGGGCTGGCCGCCCTGGATGAGATAGCGTTCATTCACCACCACGGCAGGTACGGCGTGGATGCCGGCTCCGGTGTAGCGCTGCTCCAAGGCTCTGACGTCCTCGGCATACGTGCCTTGTGCCAGCACCTCTGCCGCGGCTTGTGGATCGAGTCCTGCCACGCGGGCCGCTTCGACCAGCACGGCGTGATCGGATGGGGCATTGCCCTCCGTGAAATAGCTCTCGAACAGGGCATGTTTCAGTTCGGTCTGGCGGCCCTGCAACCCGGCCCAGTGCAGCAGGCGGTGGGCATCGAAGGTGTTGTAGATGCGGTTGCGCCGGTCCATGCGGAAGGTAAAACCGAGCTCTTCGCCACGGGCACGAATGGCCTCGCGCGTGTCGGCGAACTGTTCGGGTGTGGCGCCGTATTTCTGCAGCAGGTGTTCATCCAGGTTCTGACCCTCCGGCGCCATGCCCGGATTCAGCTCGAACGGTTGCAGATGGATCTCGGCGGTGAGCTCATCCGCGCAACTGGCCAGCGCCTGTTCCAGTCCGCGCAGACCGATGACGCACCAAGGGCAGGAAACATCCGAGACGAAATCGATGCGCAGGGTGGTTTTCATTGAAGCTGACCTCGTACTCAGGTGGCGGGGCGGGGTGGGGTGTGCCGGACGGTGTACCACAGGAAAACACCGCTCGTCATGGGTCGGGGCGCACGTGTGTGTGTCTGCGGTGCAGCACGCAGGGTCGCCGAAGCCTGACGCGCGATTGGATTGCAGCACACCGTGAATCCGCGCCAGACTTGCCTCCACGTCATCGAAATCCCGGGGGAGGGAAAGCCATGCGCTTCGATCTGGACACCATCGACATCCATACACCCGGCCGCTATGCCAACGGAGGTTTTCCCTGGGCGGAATGGAAACAGCTGCGCGATGAGGCACCGGTTCACTGGTATCAGCGTGACGATATCGAACCCTTCTGGGCAGTGACGCGGCACGCCGATGTGCTGACCGTCTCCGACAATGCCAAGACCTTCATCAACGGCGGGCCCAGACTGCGCCTGGCCCTCAAGGGCGAACCCGAACTGCTGCGCGGTGGCCTCGACAGTTTCGGCACGTCGCGAGGCTGGAATCCTGCCGAGCCGCCGGACATCACTTTCATGGATGATCCGCGACACCGGCAGACCCGCAAGCTCTCGAGCTGGGCCTTCACGCAAGGCTGCATGCGGGCGGTAGCGGAACATTTGGACGAGATGGCGCGTGAATTCACGGCGGAATT
>VGUA01000133.1 GCA_016874535.1 Gammaproteobacteria bacterium | reverse complement strand
GGCGGGCATCTGTCCGGCGAGCGCGTGATCGAGGAGGCTCTGGTCCGCGCCGCGGATGAGATGGCAACTTTGGTGAACCTCCCATGAGCTCGGCGAAGCACCCCTCAAATTCGGTCCGGACGTCCTCTGCTTCCCGCACGCATCGCGCGTGATGTTTTGCCTCATCAGTCCCCAATGACACCTGTGCATCACCCGCTGGATGCGTTGACGCTGGCAGATCCGGATGCACCGCCACACGTGATGGGGGTGCTCAATATCACGCCGGACAGCTTTTCTGACGGCGGGCGTTTCCTTGCACGGGATGTCGCGCTGAGCCACGCGCTCAGCATGGTGGAGCAGGGCGCGTCCCTCATCGACATTGGTGGAGAATCCTCGCGCCCCGGCGCGGCGGCGGTGAGTACAGCAGAGCAGATGGACCGGGTGTTGCCGGTGCTGGAATGCCTGCGTCCCTTGCTGCCACCGGAGGTGGTCCTGAGTGCGGATACACGGGACCCGCTTGTTGCCGCAGCGGCGGTCAAAGCCGGTGCCACCCTCATCAATGACATTTCAGGCGGCAGTGCACCCGGCATGCTGGAGACTGCTGCTGAGCACAATGCGGGGGTGGTGCTCATGCACATGCAGGGCACGCCGGAGACCATGCAGCAGGCGCCGACTTATGAGGATGTCGTGGGGGAAGTCCTCGCCTATCTGCAGGTCCGTGCGGCCGCCGCACGTGCCGTGGGCATCCCCGCCCATCGCATCCTCATCGACCCCGGCATCGGCTTTGGCAAGACCCGTGTCCACAATCTGGCTCTGCTGCGGGCACTGCCGCGCTTCGTCGCCACGGGCTACCCGGTACTGCTCGGCACCAGTCGCAAGCGCTTCATGGGCGCCATCTGCCGCGAGACAGTGTTCTCGGAGCTCGTGGGCGCCACCTGCGGCACCACGGCCTTGGGTGTCACGGCGGGAGTGAAGGTCTTTCGCGTGCACGATGTGCGTGCCAACCGACAGGCGATGGAAGTGGCCTGGGCCATCGCGCGTGAGGGATAGCGCGTGAGGGATAGCGCGTGAGGGATAGCGCGTGAGGGATAGCGCGCTAGGGGTTAAAGCTCACTTGAAGGCGACGGACCGACAGCCGGCCGGTTACTTTCGGTACGGCGCAAACTCGTGCCCCAGATCCCGTGCCCCATGGATTACGCGCAGGATCACCACTTCACTCGGAGTCGTGCTCTAGAACACTACGTAGTTGCCGTGCGCACAAGAACGGATGGTTTTCCCAAATTCTGGACGAATCCGATATCCCGTGGGGTTATCCAAAATCCTTGTGCAGTGCTGCCGAAGTTCCGTCAGGAACGAGAGTGCTCTAGGTGGATTGTCTTTGGCGATGTAGTCGCCTATTGCTTCCAGATCATGCTCGGCGAGGGCGGTGAAAATCAGGCGCATCAGCGCGCGCTGGTAAAACCGGCGTATTTGGCCTCCAAGCGATCAAAGACCTCCTCTGCAGGCTTGCGCTCTCCGCTTGTCATGCCGGCCTGTATGTCTGCGCGCAGAGCCTCGAATTGTGACGTGCGCTGCTGCTCATGCTCTTCCAGCAGTTTCAACCCCGCGGACACCACTTCACTGGCACTATTAAAATGTCCGCTCTCCAGCTGCTCGCGTATGAAGCTTTCGAAATGCTGACTCAGGGCAACACTAATCGACATGAGACCCTCCATGCGGCGTCGGCAAATGAGGCTCTCATAACAGCAGGGCCGATGAAGCGCGTCAACGGTCTGGGGAGAACGACCCTGGCTCCAGCCTGTGCCACGGATCAGGCCTCGCTCAGCGCCTTCGAATTCCGGGTATTGCGGAACACCAGCGGCTTTTCGGTGGATGAGGGCAGGGGGCGGCTGGTGATCGCATCCACCTGGGCGACCAGCGCCGCGTGATGGGGGGATTTGTCGCATACCGGATCCGCGTTGCAGGCATCTCCTGTCAGCATGAAAGCTTGGCAGCGGCAGCCGCCAAAATCCTTGTGCTTGTCCGGACAGCTGCGGCAAGGCTCCTTCATCCAGTCATCGCCACGATAGCGCTGGAACGCCGGTGAATCGTTCCAGATCCACTCCACGCTGTGCTCGCGCACGTTGGGGAAGGTGAGCCCCGGCAACTGGCGGGCGGCATGGCAAGGCAGGGCCGAGCCATCCGGTGCAATGGTGAGGAAGATCGCGCCCCAGCCATTCATGCAGGCCTTGGGCCGGTTCTCGTAGTAGTCCGGCACCACGTAGATGATCTTCATCTTGCCCTTCATGCGCGCCTGGTAGTCCCGCGCCGAGGCCTCCGCGCGCTGCAGCTGCTCTCGTGTAGGCAGTAGCGCCGCTTCATTGAGCTTGGACCAGCCGTAGTACTGGGTGCTGGCCAGCTCCACGTAATCGGCTTCCAGATCCACCGTCATGCGCAGGATGTCGTCCATCTGGTCGATGTTCTGGCGATGGATGACGATGTTGAGCACCATGGGGTACTCGTACTTCTTCAACAGGCGCGCCATCTCGTATTTGTGACGGAAGGAATCCGTGCCGCCGAGATAATTGTTCAAGGCCTCGTCACTGGCCTGGAAACTGACCTGGATGTGATCAAGCCCTGCGGTCTTGAAAGCCTTGATGCGGGCCTCGTCCATGCCGACGCCCGAGGTGATGAGGTTGGTGTAGTACCCGAGCTGGCGAGCCTCGGCGATCAGCTCTTCCAGATCCGGTCTCAGCAAAGGTTCGCCGCCGGAAAAACCGAGCTGTGCCGCGCCCATCTTGCGCGCCTCGCGCAGCACGCGAATCCAGTCCGCCGTATCCAGCTCATCCTTGTAGCGCGCAAAATCGAGCGGATTGGAGCAGTAAGGGCACTGCAGCGGGCAGCGGTAGGTGAGCTCGGCCAGCAGCCACAGCGGCTTGCCGGGTGCGGGACTAGACGAAGCGGAGCCAGCCGTTGTCATGCGCCACCTCCAGAAATTTGAGGACATCCGCGTCCAGCGGCACGCCGGGGAATTGTGCCTTGAGGCCGTCCACGATGCCTGAGACGGACGTCTGCCCATCCACGCGCTTGAGGATCTCTCCCGCACTGCCACTCAGCTTGACCATGCCTTCCGGGTACAGGAGTACGTGGCAGTTCTGGGCCTCCTCCCACTGCAGACGGAACATGGCCGACAGCTTGGGAGTGGAATCAAGGGACAGAGGTTCGGGCATGGACAGATCCTTCAGCGTGGGCAGCAATGGAAGGGCGGCTTGTGATCGATATAGGCAAGCCACATTGCGTCCAGCATCGTCCACAGGATATCGAGTTTGAACTGCAGGATGCTGAGGGCGTATTCCTGCTCGGCACGCGTGCGGAAATGGTCCAGCGTGACGTTGAGGCCATGCTCCACGTCGCGCCGCGCTTCACTCAGGCGCTTGCGGAAGTACCTGTAGCCCTCGGGCTCTATCCAGGGATAGATTTCCGGCCAGTTGTCGAGACGTTTCTGGTGGATGGTGGGCGCGAAGAGCTCGGTGAGCGATGAACAGGCGGCCTCTTCGAAACTCGCACTGCGCGCGAAGTTGATATACGCGTCCACTGCAAAGCGCACACCGGGCAGTACGTGCATGCCGCTTTCCACCTCCTCGCGTTCGAGGCCGACGGCCTTGGCAAGTGCGAGCCAGGCTTCAATCCCGCCCTCATCGTTGCCTGTACCATCGTGATCGAGAATACGCTGTATCCACAGCCGGCGCGCTTCACGGTCGCGGCAATTGGCCATGACGGCGGCATCCTTGATGGGGATCGCCTGCTGGTAATAGAACCGGTTGATGACCCATCCCTGTACCGCCTCACGCGGGATCCCCTCGCCGTTCATGGCTTTATGAAAGGGGTGATGGATGTGGTAGAAGCGCTCCTTGGCTCGGAGCTGCTGCTCGAATTCTGCGCGGGACCAGGGTGTGGTCTCGACGGTTCGGGGGCGGGGGACTGCGAACTGGACCACGGGTGGGGACTCTGCGTGCTTTCTCGGAAAGCGGATCTGAAGCGGGCGACCCGGGGGCCGCAGAACGGCCCCGGGCGGCAATCACCAAACGATCAACGGTTGTTGATGTACATGGTGACTTCGAAGCCGAAACGCACATCGCTGTACGAAGGGGTTTCCCAAGCCATTGTGACTCTCCCGTAGTTGTGGATCCTGCACGCTTGAGGCGTGTCTCCCACACTGCGACAATCAAGTCGGTCAGCGTTCACCGATCCAGAGCAGATTCCGTGCCAGACCCGAGTCCTGAAAAAACACGGCCTATATCACGGGTTTCCGGCCTTATTTGGGTGCGGGACTGCGCGATCGTGGCAGTGAATGACAGGCGGCATGGCTTCTCTGAACCACTGCAGTGGTTCATAGCAACCAACTACGTCCCTGAAGGCCAAACCCGCCGATGACGGATTCCCTCATCCACGAGGCGGTCATCACGACCCTGGACCCTTCGGGCAATGCGCATATCACGCCGCTCGGCTATCGCTGCGAGGGGGAGCAGGTGATTCTCGCGCCCTTCGTGCCCTCGAAAACCCTGGACAACCTGTGTCACCACCCGGAGGCCGTGCTCAATTTCACGACCGATGTGCGCGTTATCGCGGGCGCGCTGACCGGCCGACGGGAGTGGCCCGTCACGGCCTCCACGCGAGTCCAGGTACCACGGCTGGTCGAAAGCCTCGCGCATTGGGAACTCGAGGTGGTCGCCACGCGGGACGATCCGGAGCGCCCACGTTTTGTCTGCAAGCGCGTGGTGGAAGCCAACCACGCGCCGTTCACGGGTTTCAATCGCGCCCAGGCCGCGGTGGTGGAGCTCGCGATTCTGGTCTCGCGTCTGGACTGGCTGGCGCCCGCCCAGGTCCGCGCCGAGCGTGACTATCTGCAGCGCGCCATCGACAAGACCGCCGGGCCGCGGGAACACGAGGCCTGGCACTGGTTGAGCGAAGCGGTTGACGCCCATCCGCGTCATGGGGCCGCCGCATGACGGCCTTGCTGGCGAGCGTGCGCGACCTCGACGAGGCCCGCGCTGCCGCGGCCGGGGGGTGCGACTGGCTGGATCTGAAGGAGCCATCAGCGGGTGCCTTGGGTGCAGTCCCGCTTGCCGTTGCCGAGGCGGTGGCTGCACGCCATGCCGGACAACTGCCCGTGAGTGCCACCATTGGCGATTGCTGGGACACGCCGGCGGTCATCCCGGGCCGGGTCGCCGCTTTCACGGCAGCGGGCGTGCCCTGGGTGAAGGTGGGAGTCTTCGCCAATCGTCTCACCGATCACCTAACCAATGATCTCGCCATCGCCCTGCGGTCAGCCGTGGGAGAGGCGAGGGGCCTCATTGCGGTGTGCTTTGCGGAGGATCCAACCTCGGAAGACGCGGTGGCGCTGCTTGCCTCATGGGGTTTCAGGGGCGTGATGCTCGATACCGCACAGAAGACCGGTGGCGGCTTGAGGCAGCGCCTCTCGCCGATGCAAATCGCC
>VGUA01000132.1 GCA_016874535.1 Gammaproteobacteria bacterium | reverse complement strand
TCAACGCCGCCGTCAGCGTCGTCTTCCCATGATCAACGTGGCCAATCGTCCCCACGTTCACATGTGGCTTCGTTCTTTCAAATTTACCCTTGGACATGGACCTTATCTCCTGTGGAGCGAATCATCTGCACCCTGTCGCGACCGGCACGCCTGCCGTGAACGCTGGAGCCCATAACCGGAATCGAACCGGTGACCTCTTCCTTACCAAGGAAGTGCTCTACCGACTGAGCTATATGGGCGAAACCTTGTCCGGAACATTCCTCCGGCATGCCCCTCCGGAACCAGGGGCATCCTGCGCTACAGTCTTCCCCGCCCGAACCCTGCAGCGAGTGGAGCGGGTGATGGGAATCGAACCCACACCATCAGCTTGGAAGGCTGAGGTTCTACCATTGAACTACACCCGCGGGCGCCTCTACCGACCCTGCCGGTCGCCCCGGTTAGGTCATCTGTCTGAACGATTTGGTGGAGGGGGTAGGATTCGAACCTACGAAGGCAGAGCCGGCAGATTTACAGTCTGCTCCCGTTGACCGCTTGGGTACCCCTCCGAAACGGGTAGCAGGAAATTGTCGTAATTTGCACCGGGAGTGTCAATCTCGAATGTGCGGCGATTGACAGCCCGGGCACTTCACGCAATGGGGTGGCGGTGTGCGAGTGGGGGTCAAGCAGCAACTTCGGCCTTGGGCGCTGCCTTGGCCTTGGGCGCTGCCTTGGCCTTGGGAGCTGCCTTGGCCTTGGGCGCCGCCTTGGCCTTCGGAGCCGCCGTGGCCTTGGGGGCTGTCTTTGCTGCACCCGCTTTGGCGCCTCGCCCGAACCGCCCCATCGGGCGTTTGTTGCGGTTTTCCTCCAGCAACTGCAAGGCTCTCTCGAGGGTTACCCCCGCCGGGTCGGCATCCTTCGGCAAACGTGCGTTGCCGGAACCATCCGTGATGTAGGGGCCAAACCGACCGTTCAGGATACGCACGCCGCTATCCCCGAATACCTTGATCTCCCGCGCCTTGTCGGCGGCGAGCTTCTCGGCGATCAGTTCCAGTGCCCGCTCGCGGCTCACGGTGTAGGGGTCATCCTCCTTCTTCAGCGACACATATTTGTCGCCGTAGCGCACATAGGGGCCGAAGCGGCCGATGTTCACCGTCAGCTTCTCACCCGAATCGGCAAGTCCGAGGTCACGCGGAAGGCGGGTCAGCTCCAGTGCCTGCTCCAGGGTGATGGTATTAAGTCGCTGCCCGCCCTTCAGCCCGTAGAAACCGGGCTTTTCCTCGTCCTCCGGGGAGCCGATCAACACGTAGGGGCCAAACCGGCCCATGCGCACCGACACCGGTTTACCGGACTTGGGGTCGATGCCGAGCTCACGCGCCTGAGTCGCCTCCTTGCGGCTGACATTGACCTCTTTGTCCTGCACGGTGGCATGGAATTCGGTCCAGAAGTCGCGCAGCAGGGGTACCCAGTCCTGCTCACCACGGGACACCGCATCGAGTGCATCTTCGAGGCGCGCCGTGAAGTCGTAATCGACGTAACGCTGGAAGTGGCCGGTGAGGAAGGCGTTGACGATGCGTCCCACGTCGGTCGGACGGAAGCGCTTGTTCTCCAGCTCCACGTATTCGCGCTGGAGCAGGGTGGAGATGATCGAGGCGTAAGTGGAGGGCCGTCCGATGCCATACTCCTCCAAGGACTTGACCAAGGTAGCCTCGGAATAGCGCGGCGGCGGCTCGGTGAAATGCTGCTCGGCCCGAATGGCCACCAGCGGGACCTTCTCGCCCTCTTTCATGGCGGGCAGCACGCCCTCCTCTTCCTCGGCGTCATCCCTACCTTCGGTGTACACCGCAAGAAAGCCGGGGAAGGCCACGGGCGTCCCCGTCGCGCGAAACACCCCGTCCTTGCCGCATTGCAGGTCCACCGCCACGAGATCCAGCAGGGCGGCAGCCATCTGGCTCGCGACCGTGCGCTTCCAGATGAGCTCGTAGAGCCGGAACTGGTCCGGCGTCAGATAGCTGCGCAGTTCGCCAGGCTGGCGCAGGATTGAGGTCGGCCGGATGGCCTCGTGGGCTTCCTGCGCATTCTTGGAGTTCGCCTTGTAGACGTTCGGCTTCTCCGGCACGTTGTCCCGGCCGTAACGATTTGCGATGAAGCCCCGGATTTCCTCAACCGCCTCACGCGCCAGATTGAGGGAATCGGTACGCATGTAGGTGATGAGGCCTTCTTGACCGGTACCAACGTCCACCCCTTCATACAGTTGTTGGGCAACCCGCATGGCCCGCTGGGCAGTGAAGCCCAGTTTGCGCACGGCTTCCTGCTGCAGGGTGGAGGTGATGAAAGGTGGTGCCGGATTGCGCTTGCGCTGCTTGCGCTCGATTTTCGCAACTTCGAGATGGCCTTTTGCATCCGCCAGCAGGCGCTCCCGAATGCGACTCGCCTCACCCTCGTTGTCGACGGAGAACTGGGTGATCTTCTGGCCTTCGAACTGGGCAAGGCGCGCCACGAAACTCTGGCGGGCGCCTCCCAGATCGGACTCGATGGTCCAGTATTCGCACGGCTTGAACTTTTCTATCTCCGCCTCGCGCTCACAAATCATCCGCAACGCCGGACTCTGCACGCGCCCTGCCGACAAACCACGCCGGATCTTCTTCCACAGCAGGGGCGAGAGGTTGAAGCCCACGAGGTAGTCGAGCGCCCGGCGTGCCTGCTGGGCGTTCACGAGATCCATCGCGATGGGGCGTGGGTGGTCCACCGCCTCGCGGATGGCCCGGGGGGTGATCTCGTGGAACACGACCCGACTGATGGACTTGTCGGCGATCACATCGCGCTCGCGCAGCAGCTCCGAAATGTGCCAGGAGATGGCCTCACCCTCGCGATCAAGGTCGGTGGCGAGATAGATGTTGCGGGCCTTGCGCGCCGCGCGCGTGATGGCATCGACATGCTTGGCGTTCTTGTCGATGACCTCGTAATGCATTTCGAAATCATGGGCAGTGTCGACCGCCCCCTCCTTCGGCCGCAGGTCGCGCACGTGGCCATAGGAGGCGAGGACCTCGAAGTCGTCGCCGAGGTACTTCTTGATGGTCCCGGCCTTGGCCGGAGACTCCACGATCATCAGGTTCTTGGCCATTGAAGTCTTTGCTTGTGCGTTGGATGGCGTGTTGACTGCGGTCTCTGGTTTCCAGCCCGCGGCCGCGAGGCAAGGCGGGGACGCGCGGACCTCCGTCCACGGCAGCATTCCACGGGAGGGAAGGCCGGGCCCGCGGGAGGGGCCGGGCCGGTCTAGCGAACACGCTCAAAGGCTCCACCGGGCAGGGCTCGCACCCGGCCCGAGAGCTCGAGGGTCAGGAGAATGGATGAAAGGGTATGCATCGTCAATCCGGTGCGCATCACCAACAGCGAAGCGCTCACCGGTTCGAAGTCCAGCGCCGCGAGGACCTGTCGAGCCTGCTCATCCCCGGGCTCAGTGACGTGAGCCGCTGCCCCGGGCGCGTCATTTCCGCTTTCTGGAGCCTGTGGCAACTCTCCTGCAAGCGTCGCTGGAGACAGGGTTTCGAGTACATGCCGTGGCAGGCCGGTAAGCACATCCTCCACACTCTCGGTGAGCATTGCGCCCTCCCGGATCAGCGCGTGGCAGCCACGCGCCTGCGGATTGCGCACCGCGCCGGGGACGGCAAACACTTCCCTGCCCTGCTCCAGCGCAGCCCGCGCGGTGAGCAGGGAGCCACTGGCAAGCCCGGCCTCCACCACCACGAGTCCAGCGGCCATGCCACTGATGATGCGGTTGCGACGCGGAAAGTGATGAGGCAGCGGACCGGCGCCGAGGGGGAGTTCGGACAGCACCAGACCGGTCGCTTCGATTTGCTCCGCGAGCTGCCGGTGCTGTGGCGGGTAGATCCGGTCGATGCCGCACCCGAGCACGGCAAGGGTGGCACCCGCCGCGGCGAGCGCGCCGCGGTGCGCTGCCCCGTCTATGCCTCTGGCGAGTCCACTGGTCACGGCAAATCCTGCATGACACAGCGCCGAGGCAAGCTCGGCAGCGAAGGCCAGACCGGAGGGCGTTGCCGCGCGGCTGCCTACCACCGCCAGTTGCGTCCGTGCCAGCAACGCCGGGTCTCCGCGCGCAAAGAGCACAGGTGGCGGATCCGCAATGGATGCCAGCGCCAGAGGGTAGCCGGGCTCGCCAAGGAGCACGAGTGAGGCCGTTGGTGTTTGCCGGAGCCAGGTGAGGGTGCGTTCCGCGAATGCCCAGTCCAGCGGCGTGCGGGCCCGGCTGGCCAGCCGTTCGGTGAAGTTGTGGCCCGGAACCCCGCTCCGGCGCGAGGCTTCGAGCAGCGCCTCCAAAGCGCACGCGAAGGCCTGTGGCCGCGCATGCATGGCCGCATGCAACGCGAGTACGTGCAGTGTGATGTCCAGTCCCTTGTCCATCGCCCTGCTATGCTAACTCGTCTCCGCCGGGGGCGCGCAAGCGGGACAGGGCTACGCCGCCGGCTCCGATGGCCGGCAGAGGTCAGAGGTCAGACCGGGGCCGGGGTGGCCCCGGGCGTGGTCAAGGGTTACGCACCCTGTCGAGGACGTGCACAGGCCGCTGGGTGTTCATCACAAGGGCATAGCTCACGCGCTCGAAAGTGCGAAAGACCACCAGTTCGCCAGCGCGTTCTTCCGGCATCTGGACCATGCCCGGCGCTGCCGCAAGCTGATCCTTGACCCGTTCGCCGGCCTGGAAGATGGCCAGCACGTGTCCCGGCTCCATCCCGTCAGCCTTGCCGCGGTTGATCACGATGACGTTGAGCTGGCCGATCTGGGACACGCCGTCCACTACCGCGATGATACTGCCGTCAACCTGGCCCGCCGGGGCACGAGGCACGAAACTCGTGTACTCCTCGACCTCCTGCGTCATCAGGCGGTCACCCTTGATCACCTCGCGGTTGGACCAGGTGATGGTGGCGGTGGCCGGGTCGCCGAAACGGGCCACGACGGCATCGGCAATATGCAGGGCCTCATGCCCGAGGATTTCGCCGGTATCCGGGTCCTTGTATTCACCGCCCGGTCTGAAGAGCGAGTAGCGGGCGGTCGATTCGTCCGGCAGCCCGCGCACGTAGATGCGCCCTCCCTGTCCGCTGACCAAATGCTGGTCCTGGCTGCCCACCACGTAGGCAGAGGTCTCAAGCTCACCCGGCGAAACCACCCTGGGACGAGTCAGGAATTGCTGGATTGCATCGAGCGGAATGGGTGGGATGGAGCGGTCGTGGACCGAAACGCGGACCGAAGGCGAAAGCTTGAGCTCCCGACTGCGCTGGACACCGAGGCGCGGGCGGCCGTCCACGAAGGTCAGGTAGATCTGGTCACCAGGATAGATGAGATGGGGATTTTCAATCTGCGGGTTGGCTTCCCACACCTCCGGCCACTGCCATGGGTGTTTGAGGAATCGTCCGGCGATATCCCACAGCGTATCCCCCTCCACCACGGTGTAGACACCGGGGTGATCGCCGTTGAGCAC
>VGUA01000131.1 GCA_016874535.1 Gammaproteobacteria bacterium | reverse complement strand
GACCAGACTCTGCACCTCGGTATTCGCGCGGATATCGGCCGAACGGACGCCCGCCTGGATAAGGGCGGTCTCGCCAAAGCCCATACCGGCAGTAAGGGTGGCGAGGCGACGCGTGGTGCCATCCTTGTCCTCGATGAGGACGTTGGCTGTTCCGGCCATGATGAGGAACAGCGCATCGGCAGCGTCCCCCCGCCGCACCAACCAGTCTCCGGGCGCGCTGGTCACATGCACCAGATGGGTCTCAAGGATGCCCAGCTCTTCTTCATTCATGCCTGCGCACAAACTCTGGTCAGCCAACGCTATCACATTTGTTACGGGCGCCTCCGGCAGTCCTGCCGCCGCCAGCAGGTCACCTTCGCAGCACTCCAGCGCACTATCCAGATCAGGAAGCACATTCGACCCAACGGTATCCGGGGGCGCAGAGATCCCCAGCGATTCATTTGCAGTGAACAGCAGCTTGACCCCCACCGCGAGCAAATCGTGTTCAAGTCGCTTCAATACCTGCATTGAGGAATCATCAATTCTCCTCACGCGTGTCATGTCGAGGATTGCGTGGGTAAGGGAAGAACTGGCAGTGACCAGTTCACGGACTGCGCGCTCGAGAGTCGCGAAGCGCAGATCGCCTTGCAGTTCGAGGATCCGCACACTGTCTCCGCGGGCATCGAGAGCCGCTGCCTGCGGCTGCCCCCGCCGACGGCGCGAGCGTCGGGCAGAGAGTGTGTAGCTGGCCCGGATAGTGCTGGTGGTTGTTCGCGGCGGGAGCAAAGAATGCAGGCCGAGGTCCTCCGAGAGGGCCCGACACACCGCAACACCCCGAGTACTGTTGCCGCGGGCGTCCAGCCGGGGTGAGAAAACGCCGATTCCAAGTTGTCCCGGCAGCACTGCAAAAATGCCGCCGCCCACCCCGCTCTTCGCGGGCATGCCCACCCGGTAGACCCATTCTCCGGCGAAGTCATACATGCCACAGGTCGTCATGATGCTCAGCACCGGAGCCACCAGATCCCGGGGGATCGCACGCTCCCCAGTGCGGGGGTGCTGGCCACCGTTCGCGAGGGTGGCGGCCATGAGCGCGAGATCGCGACAGTCGACCTCGACGGCGCACTGCCGGAAATACAGATCAAGCGCGGGCTCGGGATCCTCGGTGATGATGTTGTAGTTGCGCAGCATGTGACCTATCGCGCGGTTGCGGTGACCGGTGTCCCGCTCTGATTCATACACCGCGTGGTCCAATTTCAGCGCACGCCCGGCATAACGCGAGAAGGTGTCCAGAATTCGCTGCTGCCGGGCTTCGGGCGTCGGGCCCTGGACCAGGGAGGCGGCGGCAATCGCACCGGCATTAATCATGGGATTGGAGGGACGCCCGCTCCCGGCCTCCAGACTGATCGAATTGAAGGCATCACCCGTGGGCTCCACTCCCACTTTGGCGAGCACCGCTTCCTCACCCAGATCCTCCATTGCCAGACCGTAGACCAGCGGTTTGGACATGGACTGGATGGTGAAGGCCTGACGGGTCGTGCCCACTTCATAGACCTCACCATCCAAGGTTGCGATGGCGATGCCGAACCAGTCGGGGTTGGCCTTGGCCAGCTCCGGGATATAACTCGCGACTTCGCCGCTGTCCGCGTTGGCGAGGCGGGTGAGCAGATCCTGCAGGTAGGCTGCGATGGGAGAGGGTATGGGGGAACGCATGGGAGCTCCTTTGGATCTTGCGCGACATTATGCAGCAGCAAGAAACATTCCAGAGGAGCGGGCCATTTGACACCCGCAGGGCGGCTCACGATAATCGCGGCCTCTCACGCGCCCGTAGCTCAGTTGGATAGAGTACCTGGCTACGAACCAGGGGGTCGGAGGTTCGAATCCTTCCGGGCGCGCCAACCAGCCTTCTGCTATCAAGCGGTTACCACACAGGTGTCCGCCGCTTTTTGGTCTCAGCAAAAGCCCTGCCGAAGTTTTGCCGGACTTGCCTGAACACACACGGTTTGCCGCCTCCAGAAGTTCGGCAATTTCGGGTGCCGAGTAATGCGAGGTGATGTCGCCATTGCGATGACCGAGCAGCACCTTGCGCGTTTCGAGCGGCACACCGGCAGCACGCAGTCGTCGACCGAACGTGTGCTTCAAATCGTGCACACGTACATGGCTCAAATCGACCGACGCTCGGGCGCGCTTCCATGCGCTGTTACAGATCCCAGTCAGCGGATGGCCTTGGTAGGAGAACACATGCGTCGCATGGGTTCCGCGTCGCTCGTCCACCACCGACTTTGCTACTTCGTTCAGCACGATCAAGCGATCCTCACGGTTCTTGATCAGGGCGCCTGGGACGATGAACACCGAAGTGCTCAATTCCGGAACCTCGATCTCCCACTCCCAGCGGAGCTGGCACACTTCCTGTTCCCGACATCCGGTATTGATTTTGAACAAGCACATCCGGGCCAGGTGGTCCGGCAGCGCTTGCATCAACGTCGCCTGCTCTTCCCAGGAGATCGGATAGGGCTTCCGTGCATCGGTGGTGGGCAACAGCTGAATCAGCGGGGCAGTCTCGAGCCAGGTGTTGCCTGACTCGTCCCGCCACAGTCGCGCCGCCAGATTCAAGATGCGCCGCACCACACTCAACGCAAGATTGATGCTTTTGTGCTTCACGCCCGCCGCCTGCCGCATTTCGATGAACGGCCGCAGCGTGCCGAGATGCACCTGCTCCAAAGCCACGCTTCCGATATAGGGATCCAACTGCTTCAGATGCATCGCGTAATCACCAATGCTTCTGAGCGCCAGGTTTTCTTCGAGGAAGCGCGTCGCCGCCTCGCGAAACGTCCGGCGCGGTCGGAGCCCAAACACCTTCGCCTGCCGGACTTCCTCAATCCGGCGGGCCAGTATCAGCTCCGCCTTTTTGAGGTCGCCTGTGCCAGTGCTTTCGTGAATCTTGCGACCGAAGATTTGCTTTTCGATATGCCAGATCCCGGCCCGCTCACGCAGCCCTGGTAATCGTTTGCGTCCCATAGTCTTTCTCCTCTTTCATCAGAGGCGGGACGCCCGTTGCGGGATTTATAGTGATCGACCCAGGCGTCCAGTTCAAGGCGGTCGAACGCGATACCCTGTCGACCGATCGGGATTTCAGTGAGGTGGGGACGGACTTCTGCGTTGAAGCGGTTGCGGTCCATGCCGAGGTAGCGTGGGGCATCCCGGAAACGGAGAAGTCGCGGAACGATGCCTGCTGGCTTAGCGGGTGTGCCGTCCATGTTCAGCTGGCATCAACGACCCAGGTACACGGCCGTAATGGCCTCGCGTTCGTGGCCGAGTTCACGGCTGATGGTGAGTCGGGCCTCCAGGTCGCTGGGTTTCTGTTCCGACGTCAGCGCGCCGGATACCGGTCCGCCGGCGGCGGGACATGGCCAGCCGGTCAATTCCTGGTAGCGCCGTTGGGCATAGGTATGGCGTAGCCCATGCAGCTTCGAAAGACCCGCCCGGGCGGTGTGGCCTTCGTACACCCGCAGCTGCTGCACATAGTTTCGGTCGGCGGGGATGAGCGAACCCCGCCCCGCCAGCCGGTGCGCCCGGTCGAGCGCCTCGCGCTGGGCCTCGGTCCGAATTGGGATCTCACGGGCCTTGCCGCCCTTGGTCCAGGTGTCTTTGAGCACCAGGTGGTCGCCCTGGTCGGCATAGCCCGGGATGAATTTGATCGCTTCTTCCCGGCGGAGCCCGAATGCGGCCTGCAGTTCAAGGCTCATCCGTACATAGTCGTCGCGAACCTTGGCGAGTGCCTCAGTCACAAAGGTTTGGGCTTTACTCTCCTTGGTGACGAAGATGCGGTCCGGAATGCCGTAATGGTCATTCGTTCGGGCGATGACATTCTGGCGATTCACTTTAAGCGCCCACCACCGCAAGGCCGCCATCCGGTTCTTGATGGTGGCAACCGCGAGTTCTTCCGCGAGCCAATGTTGGGTCAGCGCTTCCACGTGTTTCGGTTTCAGGGAGCTGGCTTCCAGTTGACGATACCCGAGCGCATGCAGCTGGTTCGCAATGCGCGACAGAATCCATAGGCGTTGCGCCTGGGTCGCGTAACTCCCGTCCCGGTTCTTCAAACAAAGCTGTCGCAATTGGTAGTTGAGGTCCCGCATGTGTCTCGAACATTTCTGATAAGTGTTGATGATCTCCCAAGGGCCGTAGCCACTTGAGCACGCTCGCGCGTGACAGATCGGGGACACGACTCCCCAAGACCTCAAGATGCCGGTCTCCGGCAATGTGGTTTCTCCTCGTGGAGGAAAGGCGCCACACCATCCCAACTGCCCCTTGCGGGCATCCAATACACATAACAACTCGACGCGTGACTTTCGTACGCGGTGGAGCACGGGTGTGAACCCGAAAGTGAAGGACGCGAACGGAGAGACCAAGACCTGAGCACAGGCCTGTTCCATTCGCGTGCGAGGGTATGGACGAACGACAAGCATTCGTCCGAACGGCGACCACAGTCTTGCGACTGACGCATCATTCTTAGATCGCGATGATGCCTGGTTGCCACGATGAGCGTCGTGGCCACGCATGAATTCCGTGACGAAAATTGTAGCGGAGGAGCGTTACAAATCAAGCCAGAAAACGACGATAAAATCCTTCTCGATCCGAACGTTATCAAACGATATCGAACGTGACTAAACGTTATCAAACAAACGCTCAAAAAGATTTCTCGTTGACCGAAGTTGGTCTTCGGATTTCCGATGCGCATTGATGTCGGGTATGGTTGCCGCCGACGCCGTCGAGGAGCGGTCTCGGCGTGAAGTGCAACCGGTCCACGGGAGTGCCGCACGTATCCCCGTTTCGCGCGACTAGAATCAAATCGACGGGCGCGCTTGCGCGCACCATTATCCTTGCGACCCGCCGGAAGTTGGATCGACAGACGTCATACTTACGTCCGCCTTACGCCAACGCCGCGAAAGCTGTTACCGCAGTTCATGATTCCGTCCTCGTCCCTACCGTGGACGGGTAGGGACGAGGACGGCCTCTGGGACAGTCGAACGCAACGCCAATCGTATGGCGCTAGCCGGCAACCGCGCTGGCGACGGTGTTCGATGACCCGCTAGACTACTGGCTCGTAAGGTATCGCAAGGACGCGATGCATGACGCCGTTGTTGGCCGGCAAGGACGCTGGCGCTGTGCGTGGGGGCGCGTATGTTCGGCATGCGCCTGAACAGACGCTCCTCTATCAAATCGTTGAGCAGTACTACCCTGCGTTCCTCGAACACTTGGCAGCGCGTGAGCGCTCGTTGCCGACGCATGTGCAACGTGAATTCGAAGACTATCTGAAGTGCGGTCGGCTGGAGCACGGCTTTCTGCGCGTTCGCTGCATGGACTGTCACGCCGAGCGACTGGTGGCGTTCAGCTGTAAGCGACGCGGCTTTTGCCCGAGCTGCGGCGCACGCCGGATGGCGGAAGGCGCGGCACTGCTGGTCGACGAAGTGCTACCCCGAGAACCTCTGCGGCAGTGGGTGCTGAGTGTTCCGTTCGCATTGCGCTATC
>VGUA01000130.1 GCA_016874535.1 Gammaproteobacteria bacterium | reverse complement strand
TCATCGATCTGCTGGCACGCGGCATTGCCGAAGATTTCGGCGCGGACCGGGTGACCTTGCTCGTGTTTGCCGAGGCACGTCGCCCCTCGAAGAAAACGATCGAATTCGTGGGTCGTGATTCACCGCGCCGCGTGCCATTCGAAAGTCTCATCCACGGGCTGCGCACACACTGCGGGGGCCTCGACATCCTGCAGATGGCAGCGCTGTTCGAGGGGCAGGCGTTCGCGGGATCCCATGTGTTGTTGCCACTGCGCGCCAGCGACTGGGATGGATTGCTCGCAATCAGCAGTCATGATCCCGCCCGCTTCGACGCCCAGCTCGCCACCGACTTTCTCGCTTTCCTGCGCGATGTGCTGACTCTCCTGCTCAGCCCCTGGGTGGCAGCGCGCTCGTGAACGCGCAGACGGCGCGGCTGAGCCGGGAGCTGCTCAACAGGTTTCTTCTGAGCCTTGCTGCCAACTCTCCGCATACGGTGGCGGCCTACACACGCGACCTCGGCAAATTCGCGGAATTCTGCGCGCTGGAGGGTGAGGCGGTTCAGGAGATCGACTCATTCCTCATCCGCAGCTGGCTCGCCCATCTGCATTGGGCGGGTGCCGCTCCACGCTCCATCGCGCGAGCCCTGTCGGCCCTGCGTGGATTTTGCGAATACCAGTGCCGGTACGGGATGGCACTGGCCAACCCCACGGAGGGCCTGCATGCGCCCAAGGTGGGGCGGCGTCTGCCCTCCCTGCTGGAGGTGGATCAGGCGACCCGTCTGATGCAGCACGAACCGGCGAACGCACTCGAGATTCGTGACCTCGCGATGTGGGAATTGACCTATTCCTGCGGCTTGCGCGTGTCCGAACTGGTGGGTCTCAATCCCGAGGCTCTGGATTTGCCGGCGGGTGAGATTCGGGTGCTGGGCAAGGGACGCAAGGAACGCGTGCTGCCGGTTGGGGTCCCGGCCATCGCCGCCGTGCGGCGCTGGCTTGCCGAACGCGTGCGTTTTGCGAAACCCGAATCCGTTGCCCTGTTTCTCAATCAGCGTGGCGGGCGGCTGACCACCCGCCAAGTCCAGCTCAGGCTCAAGGCCTGGGCGCAACGTCTGGGTATGGATTCGAACCTGCATCCGCACATGCTGCGCCACTCCTTTGCAAGCCACCTGCTGGAGTCCTCCGGCGACCTGCGCGCCGTCCAGGAGCTCCTCGGGCACAGCAACATACGCACCACGCAGATCTACACCCACCTCGATTTCCAGCATCTCGCCAAGGTTTACGACCAGGCCCATCCGCGAGCCCGCAAACGCTCCTGAGAGTGCGATCCGGGGCAGGTGGCGGGGCCGCCTGATGTACAATCCCGACTCCTCCCGGAAGCCCGACCCAAGAGTCCGATCCATGAGCCCAAACCATGAGTGAGTTCCACGCGACCACCATCCTCTCCGTGCGCCGCCCGGGCCACGTCGCCATCGGTGGCGACGGACAGGTTTCGATGGGCGACCAGATCCTGAAGGGCAATGCACGCAAGGTTCGGCGCCTGTTCCAGGGGCGGGTCATCGCCGGCTTCGCCGGTGGCACCGCGGATGCCTTCACCTTGTTCGAGCGTTTCGAAGCCAAGCTCGACAAGCACCAGGGCAATCTCATGCGCGCTGCCGTGGAACTGGCCAAGGACTGGCGCACCGACCGCATGCTGCGCCGACTGGAAGCCCTGCTGGCCGTGGCGGATGCGGAGAATTCCCTGATCATTTCCGGCACCGGCGATGTCATCGAACCCGAGGACGCCGTGATGGCGATTGGTTCCGGGGGCTCCTTCGCCCGTGCCGCTGCGCGCGCACTGGTCGAGAACACGGAGCTCGATGCGGCCACCATCGTGCGCAAAGGGCTCGCCATTGCGGGTGACATCTGCGTGTACACCAATTCCAATCACGTGATTGAAGAGCTGAGGTTCTGACGTGCCTGCATATCTGGACTCGATGATGGCGCTCACCCCGCAGCAGATAGTGGAGCAGCTCGACAGGCACATCGTGGGTCAGGATGCCGCCAAGCGTGCGGTAGCCATCGCCTTGCGCAACCGCTGGCGGCGGATGCGGGTGTCACCCGATCTGCGTCATGAGATCACGCCCAAGAACATTCTCATGATCGGGCCGACCGGGGTGGGCAAGACCGAGATCGCCCGCCGTCTGGCGCGCCTCGCCGGCGCACCCTTCATCAAGGTGGAGGCCACCAAATTCACCGAGGTGGGTTATGTGGGGCGGGATGTGGAATCCATCATCCGCGACCTGGTGGAAGTTGCTCTGAACATGATGCGCGAGGAGGCCACGAGCCGGGTCCGCGCCCAGGCGGAGGATGCGGCCGAGGAGCGCGTACTGGATGCGCTGTTGCCACCACCGCGCGGCATCGATGCCGCCGCCAGCGAAGATGCCTCCGGCACGCGCCAGCGTTTCCGCAAGATGCTGCGCGAGGGCACGCTCGACGACAAGGAAATCGAGATTGAGGTTTCCCAGTCCCAGCTCGGCGTGGAAATCATGGCGCCTCCGGGCATGGAGGAAATGACAAGTCAGCTGCAGAGCATGTTCCAGAATCTGGGTGCCGGTCGCCGCCGCACGCGGCGCCTGCGTATCCCCAATGCCTTCAAGCTGCTGGTCGATGAGGAAGCCGCCAAGCTCATCAACGAAGAAGACATCCGCACGCGAGCCATCGACAACGTGCAGCAGAACGGCATCGTTTTTCTTGACGAGATAGACAAGATTGCCCGGCGGGGTGAGGTCAGCGGCGCCGACGTCTCGCGCGAAGGCGTGCAGCGCGACCTGCTCCCTCTGGTGGAGGGCTGCGCCGTCACCACCAAATACGGCACCGTGCGCACGGACCACATCCTGTTTATCGCTTCCGGTGCGTTTCATCTCTCCAAGCCTTCGGATCTCATCCCCGAACTGCAGGGGCGCCTGCCCAATCGCGTGGAGCTGGAGCCGCTCGATGTGGAAGATTTCGCGCGCATCCTGACCGAACCGAGCGCATCGCTGACGGATCAATACCGGGCGTTGCTGGGCACCGAAGGCGTGGAGCTCAGTTTCAGCGCCGACGGGGTGCGACGCATCGCCGAGATTGCCCATCACGTGAACGAGCGCAGCGAGAACATCGGCGCGCGCCGACTGCACACCGTGATGGAACGCTTGCTGGAAGCCCTTTCTTTCGTGGCACCCGAGGGTCTGCAGACCGAGGTGCATATCGATGCCGCCTATGTCGACCGTTACCTCGGTGAACTCGTGAAAGACGAGGACTGGGCGCGCTACATCCTTTGAGAAAGACACCGCCATGGCAAACTACCAACCCACGAATCTTGTCCTGCACCAGCTCTCGCGCATCCTGGAAGTGAGTTTCGAGGACGGCACCACCTGGCGTCTGCCCTGCGAATACCTGCGGGTGTACTCGCCATCGGCGGAGGTGCGTGGGCACGGTCCCGGCCAGGGCACCCTGCAACTCGGCAAGGAAGAGGTGAACATCAACGATATCGAACCGGTGGGAAACTACGCGGTTCGGCTGGTTTTCGATGATGGTCACGACTCGGGCCTCTATACCTGGGATTACCTCTATCTGCTCGGCAAGCAGTACGACCACAACTGGAAGGAGTATCTCGCGGCCTTGAGTGAGGCGGGTCACACCCGCAAGGCCCGAGCGGATGGCTGAGCCCGGCGCCGAGGACGCAGTCACGCAGGAGACCGATTTCGGCTTCGAGCGTGTGCCCGCGGGCGAGAAGACCGCCCGTGTGCGCCATGTGTTCGAGTCGGTCGCGAGCCGTTACGACCTCATGAACGATCTGATGTCCGCTGGCCTGCATCGCTGGTGGAAGCGTTTCACGGTGGCGTCCATGGCCGCCCGCCCTGGCCAGCGCGTGCTGGACCTCGCCGGCGGCTCCGGGGATCTCACGCGCCTGCTGGCACAGCAGGTGGGAACGGCGGGTGAAGTGGTGCTCGCCGACATCAACGACAGCATGCTCAAGGTAGGCCGCGATCGCCTCTGCGATCGGGGGCTGGTCGACAATGTGCGGGTGGTGCAGGCCAACGCGGAGTCCTTGCCCTTCGCGGATCGCCACTTCGATCGCGCGACCATCGCCTTCGGCTTGCGCAACGTGACCTGGAAGGACCGGGCGCTCGCCGAGCTTTATCGCGTGCTCAAACCCGGTGGTCGCTTGTTCATCCTCGAATTCTCCCAGGTGCAGGCGCCCGCGCTCGCGCGGATTTACGACCTGTATTCCCTGCACCTGCTGCCACGACTGGGCCGCTGGGTTGCCCGCGACGAGGCGAGCTACCGCTACCTGGCAGAATCCATCCGCATGCATCCGCCCCAGGAACGCCTGCTTGAAATGATGCAGGAAGCAGGCTTCGAGCGTTGCCGCTACCACAACCTGACCGCGGGCGTGGTCGCGGTCCATGAGGGAATGCGCCTGTGATTTCCAGACTGCCTGAACTGCTCTCGCAGGAGCAGCTGCTGATGGGGCTCTCCCGGGCCGTCATGCGGGTGCTGCAAACCGACTCGCTGGCGACCGCACGCCTGCACGCGCTCGCGGGCCGGGTGATCGGCATCCGGATCACGGGCTTCGACACGGCAATCTTTGCTGCCGTGGATGACGAGGGCCTGCTGCTGGCCCGCGAAACGCTGCGTGAACCCGATGTGATCCTGAGCGGACGCCTCGCCGATTTCGCCGCTTTTGCACAAGCGCGTCAGGGCTCGGATGCGATGCCTGCGGGTGCCCTGAAAATCCAAGGCGATCTGGCGACCGCGCAGGCGGTACAGCGCCTGCTCGATGAATTGAATCTGGACTGGGAGGCTTTGCTGGCCGAACGGGTGGGAGAGGTTGCCGCACGGCAGATCGGTCGCGGGGTTCGCCAGGGATTTGCTTGGCTGCGTGGGGGTGCGGAATCACTGCGCGCGGATCTGCCGGCATGGCTGCAGGATGAGAGCAGGCTGGTGCCGGCTGCGGAAGAAGTGGAAACTTTCACTCGCGACGGCATGTCGCTGGCCTCGGATGTGGATCGCCTGGCGGCGCGTATCGCGCGGCTGCACAAGCGGGGAGCTGCCTGATGCTGCTCACTCCGGCGCGCCTGATGCGGATTTTCGCCATCCAGCGGGTGCTCATCCGTCACGGCTTCGACGAAATGCTGTTTGCCCTGCCATGGCTGCGCTCGCTCGCCTTCCTGCGCATGCTCATGCCCTGGAACTGGCTGCGTCGCGATTACGCCCCACGCGCAGCACGCCTGCGCGGCGTGTTGGAAGATCTGGGGCCGGTGTTCGTCAAATTCGGGCAGATACTTTCCACCCGGCGCGATCTCCTGCCGGACGATATCGCCGAAGAATTTGCACGTCTGCAGGACCATGTCCCGCCCTTCCCGGGCAGCGTGGCGCGCCAGATCATCGAACGAGCCTTCGGACAGAAACTCGAAGAGATTTTCGACGCCTTCGATGAGGTCCCACTGGCCTCCGCTTCCATCGCACAGGTACACGCTGCGCGCCTGAAGGACGGCAGGGAAGTGATCCTGAAGGTCGTCCGGCCGAATATCCGCC
>VGUA01000129.1 GCA_016874535.1 Gammaproteobacteria bacterium | reverse complement strand
TGTTGTCGCGGTGGGCGTTGAAATGATCACTTGTTGCGCTGTCGTAGCGCGCGACGATGTAACGCTCCATGCGCGTCACCTCGAACTGGTGGACCTTGCGGATCTCCGGCACCACCCGTCGCGTCACCTTCTGCTGCAGGCGTGATTTGAGCGTCTCGTCCTCGATGAGGTAATCCGAACGCCGCTTGTGATGGTAATCCCGGATGAGCGTGGTCTTGCCATTCACATCGCGCATGAATCCGGAATCTTCACCTCCACTAGCGTCATACAGGCCGATGAGCTCCGCACAGAGCTCGGGTTCGAACACCCTGGGCAGGATGATGACCGGCGCGTGGACGCGCACGCCCCCGTGCTGGCCGACGGGCGGCAGGTTGCGCAGGCAATCCACCAGCGCGGGTACTTCCGCGGTTTCGGCAATGCTCGGGAAGACTGCGCGCACCCTCATGTCGGGATCGAGCACCAGCCACAGGCGCCTGAACTTCACGGGCCCTTTTTGCGGTTCAACGGGTGAGGCCCCGTAAAGGCGGCCGATCAGGTGGTTGAAGTCCCAGAAGTACCGTATCCCCGGCAACGACTCCCGGACCCGGGCTTGTTGTTCGTCGCGCGGATCCATGCTGACGCCGAAGAAGGCGATGCGACGGTCATCGAACAATTCACGTTGGTCCTCGAGCACCTTCAACATGCGACGACCGTGGGCATCGCCTGCCGTGGCGAAGAAGCACAGCACGATATAACGGCCAGCAACGGTGTCGAAGTTGTAGTCGTCGTTGCTGGTGCAGCGCTGCCTGAACATGGGTGCCGGATCCCCGGCGCCGAGAATTCGATACTGGCTCATGGCTGTTGCCTCGTCCTTGTCATGCCGAAAATCTTAACGGCAGCCTTAGAATCACCGCAATCCAGCCGAGACAGCGAGGAGTGACCGACATGCGCGAGATCATCCCGGGCCGCGAACGGAATTTCGCGCGCCAGATCGACTGGAACCTGTTTCGTGTGTTTCATGAAATTGTCCGCTGCGGCAGCCTGACTGCAACAGCTCGCGCACTGCACATGCAGCAGCCAAGTGTGAGCGCAGCCTTGAAGCGGCTCGAGGAGCGGCTGGACTGTCGCCTCTGCGAGCGCTCCACTGCGGGTGTCCGGCTGACACCCGAGGGCAGGGTGCTGGCCGATATCTGCGATCGCCTGTTGGGCGAAGTGGGACGAATCCCCCAGGAACTGGCCAGTGCGGCTGATGAGCTTGCAGGCACCTTGACCTTGCGCATGGTTTCCCAGCTGGTCTGTCCGGCCCTGGATGCGGCCCTCGCACGCTTCCATGCCCGCTATCCGGCTGTGGTTCTCCGCATCGAGGTCGCACCATGGCGCCAGGTGGTGGAGGCTGTCCGCGTCGGCGAGGCGGAAATCGGTATCGCCTGTGACGATGCGCCCAGCGTCGATCTGCGCTATGAGCCCCTGATGCGCGAAACCCAACAGCTCTACTGCAGCAAGCGGCACCCCCTGCATGGCCATGCGCCTTTTCTGCCGGCCGCACTCGCGGACCAGGCCTTCATCGACACCGGAGATGACGAGCCCGGGGAACTCGCGACTTTTCGTCGCCGGCACGGCCTGGGCAGGGTGCGCGGAGGCTACGCCCAGGATCTGCATGAAGTCAGGTGGTTGATCGGGTTGGGTGTGGGCCTCGGTTTCCTGCCGACGGTGGTCGCTCAACACTTGCCGGATGCGGAATCCCTGTGGCCGCTGTTGAACGAGGACCTTCTGCCGTCTTATCACCTCCACGTCATCACCCGGCAATCGGCTGCCCTGGCGCCGCTGACCAAGCGTCTGCTCGAGGAACTGCTGGACGAAATCCGCCATCCGAGCTGAGGCAGGCGGGCCCCGCGCGTGGGGCATAGACGGGAATGATGGGAGACATTGGCAAAGGTCGCCTACCGGGCCGGGCGCCCCCTGATTAGCATGAGTTCAATGCCTGAGCACCCGATTCCCTCGTTAAAGTCACTGCGCGGCCTCTGGACCCGCTCCCTCATCACCTGGCCCGATGGGCGGTGCGATACCGACACCGAGGTGCGCTGGTTGCAGGGCCCCAGTCTCTACATCGACCTGCGTCAGCCTGCCCGGCGCCCGGACTTCTCGGGTGTGCGCGGATTCCGCGATCTCGACGCCACCCATCTGGAATGGCTGGTCCGCCAGGAGGGTTTTGCGGGACGCCTCAGTTTTGACGGCGCTTTCTTCGAGTGGGGGCGGGACATCGACCTGCAGCCAATCGGTGTCTATTCCGATGCTGGGCGCCTCTGGCTCGAACCCGGACGCATGGTGGAAGAGGGCCGCGACGTGGCTTATCTCGAGCACTGGCACTGTCAGGATGCTGCGCTCATGGCACGCGCCAACGACCGCTGCTACGCGGCTCGCCTCCGTCGTCTCGCGGATGAGCGCGACGGTTTTCTCGTGTGCGTGGACGGTCTTTTCATGTTCGCCAAGGCTCGCCCCTTGCCGCTGCCGCGCGCCAACTCCCTTGCCGAGTGCCTGCAGCTGGCTGTCACCCGCGAACAGCGGGATGCGTGGCTGGATTGTGAAATTTCCTTCGGAACTCTCGTGGGCAGCGCCTTCGAGATCCAGCACTCGAGCCTGCCGTGGCGGGAAGGCACCCACGGCGAGATGGTTCTTTCCGATGACGCTCTTCTCGTGGGCGAGGCCGGCCAGGCCGGACGCAGCGAATGGCGGATCATCGAGGCCGAGGGCGAGAGTACGGTGCTCGCAGCCTGAACCCAGCTTTTATCCCCATCGATCGGAGCCAGAGCATGAACAGATTGAGTAAAACGCTGACAGTCCTGTGCGCGGTAATGATTTCCCTCGCCGGTTCGCAGACGGCGCTGGCGGAAGAGAAGAAGAGCTTCCGTTTCGCTTGGTCGATTTACGCGGGCTTCATGCCCTGGGTGTACGCGGAGCAGTCTGGGATCCTCAAGAAATGGGCGGACAAGTACGGCATCGAGATCGCGCTCACCCAGTTCAATGACTACATCGAGTCAATCAACCAGTACACAGCGGGCGAGTTCGACGGTGTGTTGGCCACCAACATGGATGCCCTCTCGATCCCGGCTGCCGGTGGGGTGGATACCTCCATGCTCATCATGGGCGATTACTCGAATGGCAATGACGCCCTCGTAATCAAGGGGGAGGGCAAGACACTGCAGGACATCAAGGGTCTGCCGGTGAGTCTGGTGGAGCTGTCGGTTTCCCACTACCTGCTGAGCCGGGCGCTCTCGGTCGCGGGCTTGAAGGAAACAGACGTGCGCACCGTCAACCTCTCGGATGCGGATTACATTCCGGCCTGGAACGCAGCGGAGACAGTGGCCATGGCCGCGTGGAAGCCGGGTCTGTCCGTGGTCGAAGCCCAGCCCAACGCCTCCGTGGTTTTCAATTCCGCGCAGATCCCCGGCGAAATCATGGATGTGGCTGTCGTCAACACGCAGACGCTCAAGGACAATCCTGCCTTCGGCAAGGCACTGGTCGGTGCGTGGTACGAAACCCTCGCGCTGATGCAGGGCGAGGGCGAGAAGGCTCGCGCAGCCCGGTCGTTGATGGCCGAGGCGTCGGGCACCGACCTGGCCGGTTATGACACTCAGCTCGCGACCACCCATCTATTCCTCACGCCGGGGCTCGCGGCCGATTTCATGCGCGATTCCGCCACGCGCACCCGCATGGAGCTGGTGCGCGATTTCTGCTTCGAACATGGCCTGCTTGGCGAAGGTGCCAAGAGCAAGGAAGCCATAGGCATTGCGCTGCCGGATGGGTCGATCCTCGGCGACCCCGAAAATGTGAAGCTCCGCTTCGCGCCCGACATCACGGTGCTCGCGGCCCAAGGCAAACTCTGAAGGAGAGGGTGTATGAGCGCGCGTTCCGGCTTCGAGCAGCTGCCTGTCGTTGATGTTTCCGGCCTGAGGGGAGATCTCCCGGCGCGGCAGGCCACCGCCGATTCGCTGGGACGGGCCGTGCGTGAGGCCGGGTTCCTCTATCTTTCCGGGCACGGTATGCCGGAACCCCTTTTCGCGGATCTGCGGGAGGCTGCCACAGCATTCTTCGCACTGCCGCTGGACCAGAAGATGCAGACCTGGATTGGTCTGTCACGCAATCACCGGGGGTATGTGCCGGAAGGCGAGGAGGTGTTCTATGGTGGCAGCATCGATCGCAAGGAGGCCTTCGACCTCAGTCTCGACCTGCCGCCGGATGATCCGGATTATCTCGCGGGGAATCCCCTGCTGGGGCCCAACCAGTGGCCTGCACTGCCGGGCTTCAAGGAAGCGGTATCCCGCTACTACGAGGCCGTCTTCGAACTCGGCCGGCTCCTGATGCGGGGATTTGCGCTCGCTCTCGGCGAGGATGAAGATTTTTTTGACCCGATGATCACCAAGCCGCCCTCACAGCTGCGACTCATTCACTACCCCTGGCAACCTGATGCCTCGGATGCACCCGGCATCGGCGCCCACACGGACTACGAATGCTTCACCCTGCTGCATGCCACGGCCCCGGGCCTCGAAGTGATGAACGGGGAGGGGCGCTGGATCGATGCGCCACCCTTGCCCGGTGCATTCATCGTCAACACCGGTGACATGCTGGAGCTGCTCAGCAACGGTGAATTCGTGGCGACTTCCCATCGTGTGCGGCGGGTCCGGGAGGAGCGATACTCTTTCCCCCTGTTCTTCAATCTCGATTTCCACACCCGCATCGCACCGCTGCCACGGTTCGTCCGCGCAGGTGTCGAACCGAGACCAACGGTGATCGCCGGAGAACATCTGCATGCCCAGAACTGCCAGAGTTTCAGCTATCTGAAGGCGCGCATGGCCGAGGGCTCGGTCACTCTGCCGGAAGGCGCTCTCGACCAGTCTTTCTTTGGGCAGGAGGCCCGCCAGCGGGCCCGCTAGGCCGGTTGCCATGCTGCCACTGGCCAGCCTGCTGTTTTCATCCCTGATGTGGGGACTGTCCTGGTTGCCCCTGCACGCCCTGCGCGCGGCTGGCATCGATGGCGTGATGCTCATCGTGGTGGCCTTCGGGACCGCCGGTGTATGTCTGCTGCCCCTGCTGCGCCGGCAATGGACACAGGCGCGTGCCCATGTGCGCTGGCTCCTGCTCATCGCCCTGCTGGGAGGGCTGGCGAACGTCTGTTTCACGCTCGCGATGTCCTATGGTGAAGTGGTGCGGGTGATGGTGCTGTTCTACCTGCTGCCGGTGTGGGGCGTGCTTGGCGGACGGGTTTTTCTCGGTGAGCCGATCACACGCCTGCGGATCCTGACCGTGGTCACGGCGTTGGGTGGTGCCGGTCTCATCCTCGGGTTGGATGAGCGCTTCTCCTTGACGTTCATCTGGCAGGACTGGCTCGCCATCACCTGCGGTCTCGTGTTCACCGGCAACAATCTGGTGTTTCGCCACCAGCAGGAGATTCCGGTGGGCAGCAAGGTGGCTGCGATGCTTCTCGGCGCACCACTGTGTGCGATGCCGGTGCTGCTGTTCGGATGGGAAGGTGCAGCCGCGCCCGGAGTGATGGCCGTGCTGGGTGCCTTGGCTTATGGCGCGTGGATTCTCGTTGCCACCGGGACCACCCAGTTCGGAGTCACCCACCTGCCTGCGGGGCGGGTGGCCATCCTCATCATCCTGGAACTGGTGGTGGCAGTGCTGTCCGCCGTTCTGCTCGGGGAAGAGACCTTGGCCGCGCGCGAGTGGCTGGGAGTGGCGCTCGTGCTGGCCGCTGCGGTGCTGGAGACTCGGAGTGGACCGGGCGAAGTCGTTACGCGGCGAACGGATGCCGGGCTAGTTTTGGGGGAGTGGCCTCGCCAGTAGGAATCGAACCTACATCTGGGC
>VGUA01000128.1 GCA_016874535.1 Gammaproteobacteria bacterium | reverse complement strand
CTCACGGTATTTCCAGAGACCGTTGACGAACTGGTAGAGCGGCAGCCAAGTCGCGGGCGGCGTATCCGCGAGCGGGCGCAGGATCCCCTTGGGACGCCCCGTCGTGCCAGAGGAATACAACATGGCACAGCCCAGTTGTTCGTCCGCAATCGGGTCGGCTGAAAAATCGGCCACGGCGCCGGCGTAGTCGCGGATGGACTCCCCTTCATCCGTCCCATCCACCACCAAAGTCAGCTGCACACCCGGACATTGAGCGAGCGCTTCACGCACCACCGGCAGGCGGGAGACGGATGTCACGAGGATCCGGCTCTGGCTGTCGTTCAGGATGAAGGCGAGCTCCTCGGCCGTGAGATAGGAATTGATGCAGGTGTAATACACACCGGTGCGCTCACCCGCCCCGCAGACTTCGAGGTAGCGCTCGTTGTTCTCCATGAACAGGGAAACATGGTCGAGTCGCCGCAATCCGTGATGTCGGAACAGAGGGCCAGGCGATTCGCCCGGGCCTCGAACTCACGATAGGTCACCACCTGGCCGCTGCCAGCCATGATGAAGCAGGGTTTGTCGGGGTGGTTCTGGGCATGTACGCCTGGATACAAGAGGGCTCTCCCGCAGAGTGGAATCAGGCTCTCTTATACCCGACCTTGCTCGACCTCCAAAGTCGTGCCATTTTGCCGCATCGCAAACTCCGGACGGTGGCGCCCATGCAATTCATCGATATTGAAGTCACCACGCTCGAGGGTGAGCGCCAGACGCTCGCAAGCTATGCCGGCAAGACCTTGCTCATCGTGAATGTGGCAAGCCGTTGCGGCTTCACCCCGCAGTACGCGGGACTGGAAGCCCTTTGGCGCCAGTATCGCGATCGCGGCCTCGTGGTGCTCGGTTTCCCGTGCAACCAGTTCGGACATCAGGAGCCCGGCACGGAGGAGGAGATCAAGGCCTTCTGTTCCGCACGCTACGAGGTGAGTTTTCCAGTGTTCACCAAGGTGGAAGTGAATGGCGCTGGCGCACATCCCTTGTTCACCCGACTCAAGGAAGCCGCCCCCGGCGTCCTCGGCAGTACTGCCATCAAGTGGAACTTCACGAAGTTCCTCATCGACAAGCACGGACAGGTGCTGAAGCGCTACGGCAGCATGGACACGCCCGCCAGTCTTGCACGCGATATCGAGGCGGTGCTCTGAGCCCAGGCCGCGCGTGCGTTTCATTGCCCCTTCCCGCGCAGCGCTTCCCGCAGGCTTCGCCAACCATCCCGCGCTTGCGGGCTTCGCGCATGCCGGGCGGCTGCTGGCGGAGGACTGGCCGAGTCTCGACTGTCTGAACGCCCTGCTCGGTGAGGCGCATCATGCAGCCAGCGGAGCACGGCTCAGCTTCGTGGCCCAGGATGCGGCGCTGACAGCGGAAGACCTGCATTACGAAGCCCGAATCCATGTACAAGGGCGCATCGCCACCCGCGAACGCAATTGGCATGACCTGTTCAATGCCCTCATGTGGCTGGATCGACGCCCGCTCAAGTGCGCAGTCAATGCACGCTACGCCCGGGAACTGGCGCAACTCCCGTCCGGCAACCGAACCCGTTGTCAGGCCGCACTCACCCACTTCGATGAAGCCGGGGCAATCGTCGTTCTCGACGAACCGCGCCTGGTGGAGGCCTGGGACCGTCATGATTGGCTCGAACTGTTCCGGAATCCGGCATCGCCCTGGGCTCGGCATGCCGAAGTTCTCCTCTTCGGTCATGCGCTGCTCGAACACCTCCTCGTCCCATGCTTGTTTCCGGTGGCCAAATGTCTCGTGGTGCTGGGCCATCCCCATGCCCTTGGAACAGCGATGCAGGACATTGCCCGGGCGCTTGAGCAGGGTGATTGCCTGAACGACCCGCAGGACCTGCGCCCGCTCCCGTTGGCGGGGATCCCGGGCTGGCATGCGGACAATGAAGACGAGGACTTCTATCATCGGGCGCCATGCTTCCGCCCCCTGCGACCGGGTCGGCGCTATCCCGTCCCCAGGAGAACCGCTCATGAGTGAACCGAAGATACGCAATCCCGACTATGTGGCCCGGGTCGGGCAAAGCCTGGCTTCGCAGGCTTTCATGCACCAGGTCCTCTGCGCCACGGTGGGCCGGGTGGCACCCGGCGAGGTCGAGATCATCGCCGAGGCCCGGCATGAACTGCTCCAGCCGGGGGGTCAGGTTCATGGCAGTGTGCTGGCGGCGCTCGCCGACAGTGCCGCCGGCTACGCGGCGCAGACGCTCGTGGGCCCTGAACTCGACATCGTGACGGCTGAATTCAAGCTCAATTTCATGGCGCCGGGTTTCGGCGAGCGCTGGATTGCCCGCGGCAAGGTCTTGCGCGCGGGGCGCACCCTCTCCGTGTGCAGCGCCGATGTGTTCGGCGTGCAGGGAGGTGAAGAGAAACTCGTGGCCCATATGCTGACCACGATGATGGCCGTGCCCGCGCATGATTGATCCGCCTTGGATGAGCCACCCATGACTGACGGGTGTCAATTCGATGGCTCAGCCGATGGCAGGCAGGCCCTCTCCCCTTCTATACTGCGGTGCAACGATTTTTGAACCCTGGTTCAACCATGCCATCGAACACCCCATTGCAGGACCTGCTGGCCCCACTGCCCGCACCAGCGGCGGAGGCACTGACGCGGGTGCTGGTTGATCTGCCGGGCTCACTGGTTGATCCCCGCTCCCACTTTTACTGGCTGTATCTCATCACCTTTGCCCTCATCGGCTTGTGGGGACTCGCCCGCTATTACCCCCGCACTGGACAATCCTGGTTTGCCCGCCTCTTTCCGCGCGAGATCTACCGCCATCCTTCCGCGCTGCTGGACGTGAAACTGCTGCTGATGAACCGGCTGCTCGCACCCTCCGCCTTCCTGACGCGCGTGGTGCTCGGCAGCGGCTTGATCTCGCTGGTCGCACTCTGGACGCAGACCACGCTGGAACACACCTTGGGCCGGCATGCGGAGGCCTTCGAATGGACGGTGCTGAAGTCCACGCTTGTGGTCATTTTGCTGACCCTGGTGCGCGACTTCGCCACCTTCGTCACACACGCGCTTTCGCACAAGGTTCCACTGCTGTGGGAATTCCACAAGGTCCATCACAGCGCAGCGGTGCTCACGCCGCTGACCATCTACCGCAAGCACCCCGTCTACAACCTGTTCGGCAACTGCGTGGATCTGGTGCTGGTCGCCCCGTTACAGGGGCTGGTGGCCTGGCTGTTCATCGGCGAAGCCCAGCCGCTCACCCTGTTTGGTGCAAACCTCGTTTTCTCCGCCTTTCATTTCGCGGGCGCCAACCTGCGCCACTCGCATATCTGGGTGTCCTTCGGGCCCATTCTGGGAAGAATCTTCATCAGCCCGGCCCAACACCAGATTCATCACAGTCGAGCGCTGGCGCACTGGGATCGCAATTTCGGCGAGGTATTCGCAATTTGGGACTGGATGTTCGGCACCCTCTATCTGCCGGGCAGAACCCGTGAAGTGATCGAGTTCGGGGTGGCAGGCAGCCCCCCGGAGGAGCACGACACCCTCTGGAAGCTCTACTGGGTACCCTTCGTCAACTGCGCAAGCATTGTCAAACACTGGTTCAAGGCCGATACCTCGCGCGCTGAAGCCCCCAGCCCATGAACCGGGCGACGTCCCTGTATCTCGACCTGGTGCGCTTCCTGGCCGCCGTGCTGGTGCTGCTCACCCATCTCGCTTACGCCCGCTATAGCGGCGGCATGCTGCTGGGGCTGCGTACCTACGGCAACGATGCGGTGATGATCTTCTTCGTGCTCTCCGGCTTTGTGATTGCGCATGTGGCAGCGACCCGGGACCGCGACATCAGACGCTATTTCGTGAACCGTCTTGCCCGCATCCATTCCGTCGCCATACCGGCCATCGTGCTGACGGTGGTGCTGGATCAGGCCGGCCGGCTGATCAATCCCGGGGCCTACGCGGGTTTCTGGTATCAGGATTCGCAGCCGTTGCTGCGCATCCTCACTGCCCTCACTTTCACCAATGAACTCTGGTTCATCTCCTGGCGCCTGTTCACCAATGGCCCGTACTGGTCGGTGGGGTACGAGTTCTGGTACTACGCGCTCTTTGCCGTGCTGTGGTACCTGCGGGGGCCCCTGCGCGTCGGTCTCATGCTCGGCATCGCCTTGCTCATCGGCCCGAAGATCCTGATGCTGTTCCCCATCTGGATGGCCGGCGTCTGGGTTTATCATCGGCAGCAAGGGACGACACCAGGCCCGGTGCTGGGCTGGAGCCTGTTCCTCGGATCCTTCGCGGGCTACCTGGCCTTCCGCCTCACGGGCACGCGTGACCTGCTCTTGCAGTGGTCCTACCAGCAGTGGGGTCACGAGTTCGTCGAGGGGTCTCTACGCTGGTCGAACGAGTTCCTGAGCAGTTACCTGCTTGGCGCACTCGTGATCGCCAACTTCACGGGTTTTCACGCCATCTCGGCCTCATTGGCGCCGTGGCTGGAGCGCCATGCGAAACGCATCCAGACCTGGGCCGGTTACACCTTCTCGATTTATCTCTTCCATTACCCGCTGCTGCAGTTCCTGGCGGCGACCGGACTGTTCTCGCCCACCTCGCCACTGGCAGTCGCAGCCATGGGCCTGCTCACCCTGTTCCTGTGCCGTTTCCTCGGTGATTTCACGGAAAAACGCAAGGACGTGGCCAAACGATTGCTGCTGCGAGCGTTCCGCATGAGCGACAAGGCCGCGATCTCACCGGCCATCCGCTAGAATCCCGGCACGCCAAATCACGGCGCGCCCCGGAGTCAGCCTTGAACGCACCCCATAGCAGCCCATCCGCCGTCGCTTCGGCACTGGAAGACACGCGTGCCGGCCTCGCGCGCGCCGACTATCTCTGCAGCGAAGACATCGCCACCGCGGTCTTCCTTGCTCTCAGGCTGGACAAGCCCGTGCTGATCGAGGGCCCACCCGGAGTAGGCAAGACGGAGCTCGCGCATGCCACCGCGCGTTGGCTGGGACGTCCGCTCATTCGCATGCAGTGCTACGAGGGTCTGGACGAGTCCAAGGCACTCTATGAATGGAAATACGGCAAACAGCTGCTCTACACACAGGTGCTCAAGGACAAGCTCGGCGATCTGATGCAGGGCGCACAGGGCCTGAAGGAATCACTGGCCCGGCTGCATGAGTTCGACGACACCTTCTTCTCCACCGAATTCCTTGAGCCCCGCCCACTGCTCAAGGCCTTGTGGGCTGATGAGGGCGCAGTGCTGCTGGTCGACGAGATCGACAAGGCCGAGCAGGAATTCGAAGCCTTTCTGCTCGAGATGCTGCAGGACTACAAGATCTCGATTCCGGAGCTCGGCACCCTCAAGGCCAAGGTGCCTCCCATCTGCTTCCTGACGTCCAACAACACCCGCGAGCTCGGTGACGCGCTGAAACGCCGCTGCCTGCATCTGCACATTCCCTATCCCTCACTGGCGCTGGAGCAGCAGATCATCACTCTCAAGGTGCCAGCCCTTGCTGCGGGCCTGAGGGAACAGGTGGTTGCACTGGTACAGGCGCTGCGCAAGCTCGATCTCAAAAAGGCGCCGGCGGTGAGCGAGACCATCGACTGGGCGCGCACCCTGGTGCTGCTGCATGCCTCAGAGCTCGAACCCGCGCTGGTCAGGCGCACCCTCAACGTCCTGCTCAAGTTCCAGGACGACATCCAGCTCGCCGATTCGGAACTCACCGGTCTGCTGGCTGCAGGCCCCAGAATCTCCGGCGCCAGGTGAGCCTCGTCCTCGGACGCTTCCTGCAGGCCCTGCGCGCGGCGGAGGTCAGGGTTTCCAGCAGCGAGGGCATGGACGCGGCCAAAGCCTTTTCCGTGCTGGGGCTCGCGGATCGCACGCTCCTGAAACGCGGACTGGCCCAGGTGCTGGCCAAAACGACCGAAGACAAGCAGCGTTTCGATGGCTGCTTCGAGCAGTTTTTCCGTAGCGAGGATTTTGCGCTGATCGGCAGCGTTCCTGCCGCAACGGAGGGACCCGATGCCGCGCCGGAA
>VGUA01000127.1 GCA_016874535.1 Gammaproteobacteria bacterium | reverse complement strand
ATGGGCTTCACCCGCATGACGGTACAGGGCGCACAGCGCGTGACTCGACTGGCTGTCATCCGGCGCGAAACCGAGGCCTTCGTGTTCCTCGGGGCGACCGCGCGGGAGACGGATCTTCCCCATCGTGACCCGGATTTTGTGAAAGCCGTGAAAAGCTTTCGCCACCTCTCAGCCGAGGAGCGCGCTGGCATCGCGCCACGCCGCGTGCGCGTGATCACGGCAAAGGGTAAAGTCTCATGGCAGAGTCTCGCCGAGGCCTCACCCCTGAAGCGCCTGCCGGAAGCCCGACTGCGAACCCTCAACGCTACTGCCGAGGGGAGCTCGATCGCCCCCGGGACGCGCGTGAAGATCATCGACTGACACCCATCCGATGCAACACAGGAGATGCCTGCATGGCGCAGGTCGTTGACAGCTTCGTCACGGTGGGCGGCGTGCGCTCACCCTGCCTCCAGTCCGGCACGGCCGGAGAGGAGGCGGTGGTCTTTATTCATGGCAATCCCGGTTCGTGCGAAGACTGGCGCGCGCTGGTGGCGGGCGTCGGGGAATTCGGCCGAGCGCTGGCGCTGGACATGCCCGGCTTCGGCCGGGCTGACAAGCCAGCCGACTTCGATTACACGGTTGCCGGCTATGCCGCGCATCTGGACGCGGTCTTGCGCCAACAGGGCGTTCGGCGCGTTCATCTGGTGCTGCATGACTTTGGCGGACCTTGGGGGCTCGCTTGGGCCGCTGCGCACGCCGAGCGCGTGGCGAGTGTCACGCTCTTCAACATCGGAATCCTGCCCGCCTACCGCTGGCATTTCATGGCGCGGCTCTGGCGCACGCCCTTGCTGGGTGAGCTGGTCCAGGCCACCACCACGTGGTTCGGCTTCCGGATGCTGATGAAGCTCGGCAATCCCCGGGGACTGCCCGACAACTTCGTCCAGCGCATGTATCGCGACTTTGATGCGGGCACGCGCCGCGCAGTGCTCAAGCTCTACCGGGCAACAGGCCCCGCCGAGATCGAACGCTTCTGCATGGAAGTCACGGCGGCACTGCGCCCGCGCCGGATCCCGGCCCTGGTCCTGTGGGGCGCTCGAGATCCCTACATTCCGGAACGCTATGCGGACATCCAGCGCGAGGTCTTTCCGGATGTCCTAGTTCGTCGCCTGGCGGACAGTGGTCATTGGGCGTTTGCCGACAATCCTGAAGCGGTGGGGGCTGCCGTCCTGCCTTTCCTGCGCCAGCAGCTGTCAGGCAGCACTTGAGACATTCCCGCCCATGACCGACGCATCCCATCCACCACCAGGGGCCATCGGCCCGGCGCGCCAGCGTGGGCGCGTGAAGGTGGGAGTAGCGCTCCTCGCGCTCGCAGGGCTCGCACTCACAATCGGACTCATCGTGCACTACGGCGCCGGCGACATCGCCCATGCCTTGCGCGGTATCGGCTGGGGCATGGTGCCGGTGATGGTCGCCCACCTTGCACAGGTCTGGCTCTCCGGCCAAGGCTGGCATGCCATGGCGCGGGTGGAGCGGCCGGGGCCCATCTGGATCTTCGCGCTCGCCCGCTGGATCCGCGAGGGCGTGGCGGGACTGTTGCCCCTGACCCAGATCGGCGGCGAGCTGGTCTCCATCCGCATCGTGGTGCTGCACGGCTTTCGCAGCGGGATCGCCGCCGGGTCGATGATTGCAGATCTGGGCGCGCAGATTGCGAGTCAGGGCATCTTCACCCTGATTGGTCTCGCCATGCTGATGGTCGATGGGCATCAAGGGCCGGTGGTGGAGTGGACCTTGCTCGGCCTGGTCGCCTCACTCTCCGTGCTGCCGGGTTTCTTCCTCGCGCAACGACGTGGCCTGCTGCACGCCACCGAAGCTTTCTTCATTCGGCTGGCCGATCGTTTTCCGGCCTTCGAGGGTGCTTCCCTGGAGGGACTGCACGACTCCATCCATCGCATCTTCCGTCAACCGCTGGCGTTGCTGAAATCCTTCAATGCTCACCTGCTGTCGTGGTTGCTGGGCGCATTCGAGATCTGGCTCATCCTGCACTTCCTGGGCGTGGATGTGAGCGTGCGCGAGGCGCTGGTCATCGAAAGCCTGAGCCAGGTGGTGCGCAGTGTGGCCTTCGCCATTCCCGGGGCACTGGGGGTGCAGGAGGGTGGCTTCATGCTGATTGGCGCAATCTACGGCCTGCCGCCGCAAATTTGTCTCGCTCTTTCACTCGCGAAGCGGGTGCGCGAGCTCCTGCTCGGGATCCCAGCCCTGCTGGTCTGGCAATGGATGGAAGGCCGTCGCCTCTGGTCACGAAAAGTTCGAGCCAGTCCATCGCCCCCGCGTTAAACTGGCACCTCAATTTTGATGGCTGGCGCTGCGATGTGCGGAGCGCACATCGGCCCACGGGAGCAGTGGCAGCAGTGTCGGCAAGAGAGCGCAGGGGGCAGGGCCCGATGCGCACATGAAGCATTCATTCGCGGCAGGCCTCGTCACCTGCCTGCTGGCCGTCATCCTGTGGGGCGTGCAGTTCCCGATCGCCAAGGATGCCTTCGCGGTAGTCGATCCCTTCCACGTCACTCTGGTGCGCTATCTGATCGCGCTGTCTCTCCTGTTGCCGTTTTTCATCTGGCGCGAAGGGCTCGCTTCCCTGCGCTATGAGGGCAAGTCCTGGCTGGTCTGCAGCATGGGCGCGATGGGCATGAGCATTTCTCCTCTCATGGTGTTTTACGGGATCTCCATCGCGGGTGCGGAACACGGCGCGGTCATCGTGGCCTTGCAACCCTCCATGATGGCGCTGACCCAGTGGGTGATTTCACGCAAGCGCCCGGCGGGCTTCACCCTCATCTGCATTGGTGTCGCCTTTCTGGGTGTGGTCATGGTTGTCACGCGCGGAGGTGCGGGGATCCGCGAATCGGCCGATGCCATCTGGGGCAGTGTGCTCATCCTCGCAGGTGGCCTGTGCTGGGTGTATTACACCTTGGGGACCGAGCGCTTGAAGGGATGGTCGGTGTGGCGCATCACGGTGTTGACCATGTTGCCCGGTACGGCCACCACCCTCCTCTTCATCCTCACGGTCACGTCCACCGGACTGCTCGCCTCCCCGGGAGTGGAGGACTATCGCGCAGTGGCCGGCGAACTCCTCTTCCTCGCCCTGTTCGGCGTGCTCTTCGGCATGCTGGCCTGGAATTTCGGCACACGCCGCATCGGCCCCCTCAACTCCATGCTGGTGACGAATCTCATGCCGGTGGCAACTTTCGCTTGGCGTGCGGCACATGGGCATCAATTTGCACAAGCCGAGTTGATGGGTGCGGCCATCGTGCTGGCGGCCCTCATCGCCAACAACGTCTATCTGCGCATCCAGCACCTGCGCACGCGCGCCGCCGCCTGAGGCCGCGGAGTTCTACGTCGCTCGCTCAGCGCGGGGTCTTCAGCAGATCGGCGAGCCCCGCAAACGGATTGCCGGTACCCACCTTGCGCGTCTCGCCCCCGGGCGCGGACCCCAGTCCTTGCGCCGCCTCCACCAGTCGCACATGTTCCTGCTCATGGCAGTAGACGCAGAGCAGTTCCCAGTTGCTGCCATCCGCAGGATTGAAGTCGTGGTCATGATTGCGGTGATGGACGGTGAGTTCGCGCAAATTCTCGCGCGTGAATTCGCGCATGCAGCGCCCGCAGATCCACGGATAAAGCTTGAGGGCCTGTGCCCGATAGTCCTGCTCGCGCAGCTCGCGGGCACGACGCGCCTCGATCACCACGCGGTCCAGTTTCGCCTGATCGGGTGTCTTGCGGTTCATGTGTGAGCCTCCCTTGGCGGTGCCTTGCTTCGGATGGGCGGCGTGGATGCGGTAAGCTCGCGCTCGCCGCGTCACTCCGTCTCTGTCATCAACCGTATCTTCACCGGAAGGTCCCATGAACGAAAGAGCCCTGCCTGCCCATGGCATCGTCATCACCGAACTGGCCGTCAAGCCTGAATGGCTGGATTACAACGACCACATGAACGTTGCCTACTACATCGCGGCGTTTGATCTCGGCATCGAGGATCTCAAATCCGCCTATGGCCTGGACGAAACCTATCGCAAGGCCCATCAGCGCTCCACGGTCGCCCTGGAAGCGCATGTTACTTACCAGAACGAGGCGGCACTGGGTGATCGCCTGCGCATCGAATCGCGCATCCTCGCCACCGACGGCAAGCGGCTGCATCTGTGCCAGGCCATGTATCGGGGTGAGACGCTGCTCGCGACCCAGGAGGCAATGTCCATAAGTTTCGATCTGGCTGCGCGCCGCAGCTGCCCCTTCGATCCCGCGCTGAAGATCCGCATCGAGGCCCTGCAGCAGGCGCAGACGGCATTGCCGGCGCCCGGCTGGGTGGGCCGCACGATAGGACTGGGTACACCCAGACCTACCCGTTGATGTGCCAGCTGCTGATCAGGATGTGCTGCTGCCAGTAAGGGTGCATCCCCGCGAAAGTACCCGCTCACGCCCCGCGCGGCGAGATCTCGAAGCACTGGTGGATACGTGCGTTGCGCTTGAAATCTTCCGGCAGGGTTTCGTGACTGCGGTCGACGATCGCGCAGTCGCAGAGTGCACCCGCATCGAGGCGAAACCGGCGATGATTGGTGGAGAAGATCAAGGTGCCGCCGGGTGCCAGCCACTTCAGACAGGCCCTGATCAAATCCACATGGTCGCGCTGGATGTCCAGGGTGCCCGTCATGCGTTTTGAATTGGAGAAGGTCGGCGGATCAAGAAAGATGAGGCCGTAGCGCGGGGACGGTGAGTCCTTGAGCCAGGCGAAGCAGTCCGCCTGGATGACCTCGAAGTTCGGCAAGCCGTAGCCGTTCAGCGCCAGATTCTGGCGTGCCCACGCGCAATAGGTCGCGGACATGTCCACCGAAGTCACTTGTCGTGCACCACCTGCCGCGGCATGCACACTCGCCGTCCCGGTATAGGCAAAGAGATTCAGTACGGCCTGGCCGGAAGCCCGCGCACGCACAAGCCCCCGTGTCAGCCGATGGTCGAGGAACAGGCCCGTGTCCAGATAGTCCCTCAGGTTCACGCGGAACCTGAGACCGTCTTCCCGGACCTCTATGAAATTGCCGGCCTCGGCAATCCGCTCATACTGCGCCGTTCCGCGTTGGCGTTGCCGGCGCTTGAAGATTACCTGCTCCACGGGGATCGACAGCAGTGCCGGCAATTGGGCCAGGGCTTCATCGAGCCGGGCTCTGGCCTTTTCCTCGGCTATCGTTTCCGGTGGCGCATATTCCTGGACGTGGGCCCAGAGTCGCTCAGACTGGTACAGATCGATCGCCAGCGCATACTCCGGCATGTCGGCGTCGTACAGGCGGTAGCAGCCCACTTCATTGCGGCGTGCCCATTTGCCGAGGATGCGCAGATTCTTGCGCAGCCGGTTGGCAAACATCTCGGCGCCGGCCGAGATCTCCCCCGCCGCTGTTCGTTGCTGGGCGCGTGCCACACGCGCGCTGCCCGGTGGCAGTTCAAGTCGATAGAACTCGGGCTGCAGTGACAGGCGCACCAGCGCGCATTCCAGCGCGCCGTTGTACAGCGCATGGATGCGCTGCACCTTGATGCCCAGCGTATTGCCGAGGCTGGCTTCCCCGATGAGCAGGGCGGCCTCCCAGCCGCTGAAGTGCTCGCGCAGCTGAGCGCCGAGCGCACGATAGAGATCCGCAGTCTCCTGGCGTGTGCCGAGGCGCTCGCCATACGGGGGATTGGCCACCACCAGCCCGGGTGTCAGATCGGCCGCCGGCACCACCGCCTGCATGCGTTTCACTTCCACCCGGATGTTTGCCTCGAGACCGGCTCGGTGCACGTTTTCACGGGCGACTTCGATCACCCGCGGGTCCATGTCATAGCCGAGGATGACCGGCATCTTTTCCATGCCTGCAGCGCGGCGGCTTTCGGCCTCGTCGCGCAGCGCCTGCCACAGCGCGGAATCATGGCCCAGCCAGCGTGCGCAGGCGGGCTCGTCTCGCAACAGTCCGGGTGCGACATCGCCGGCAATCAACGCCGCCTCGATGGGAAAGGTCCCCGAGCCACACATGGGGTCGATGAGCGCCCCGCCACGCGCGGCAATCTGCGGCCAATGCGCGCGCAGCAGGATGGCCGCCGCCAGGTTTTCCTTGAGCGGTGCCGCGCCCTGGCGTTGCCGGTACTTCCTGCGATGCAGGCTGTCGCCTGCGAGGTCGATGGCGAGCTGCGCTTCGTCGCGGTCGAGATACAGGTTGAGCCGCACATCGGGCGCCACGGTATCCACCCCGGGCCGCACGCCCTCGGCGGTGCGGAGCTGATCAACCACCGCATCTTTGGTCCGCTGCGCCAGGTAGTGGCTGTGGGTGATGCGTGAACGGGTGCTCACCGCATCTACCGCGAGCGTCCCGTCGGCACGCAGATGATGCGACCAGTCAAAGGCCGACACGCCGGCATGCAGCGCCGCTTCATCCTGTGCCGGAAAGCGCCCCAGCACCAGCAGGA
>VGUA01000126.1 GCA_016874535.1 Gammaproteobacteria bacterium | reverse complement strand
GGCAGCAAGGATGTCCTGCCTCTGGATGGCAGCTTTGCAGTGCTGCCCTCGCTTGATTCAGCGTGGACGCCTCTGGACCCGCAGGAACTGAGGGGCTTCGGATACACCATAGGCACGACGGCCCAGCTCAGTGCGGGTGCCCAAGGTTTGCTCTCCGGGACGTACGCGGTGCTGCCGGCCCACTATGCCTTGCTGCCCGGTGCATTCCTCGTCACACCGGTCTCCGGTTATGAGGACATGGCGACAGGAGCTTCACGTGAGCTGCCTGGCAAGGGCACGGTGGTGTCCGGACGATTCGGTTATGCCTCAAGCCTCGACGCCGCCGCGCGTAGCGGCGGCTTCCTCATTCGCAGTGCAGAGTCACTGGCGAGCCTCGGTGATTTCCGTCTGTCTCTGGCCAGCGATTTCAGTGGCCTACAGGATGCCTTCAGGCCGCAGGATGCGGGCACCCTGCAGATTGCGGCCAGCAACGAGCTTGAACTCGCGGCCAACCTCAAGGCGATCGCTGCGGGTAATGGACTAGCCTCGCGTCTGGAAATCAGCGCCGACCGCCTCGCCATCGTGGCTGGCGGGCTGCAGGCCGCGGAAGGCTTTCTTGCCCTGGATGCCTCTCAGTTGAATAGTTTCGGCGCCGGGCGCCTGTTCCTGGGCGGCACCACCGAAGGCGGAAGAAATGAGCGGGTCGCGACATTACGTGCCCTTGAAGTCCGCCTTGAGAATGAAGCCGCGCTGGTGGCTCCCTCGATTTCACTGGGTGCGTTGGAACGCGTGGTGCTGGAGGAGGGTTCCACCCTCGAAGCCACAGCGAGTGAAGGCTCAAGTGTCGAGGACGCTCTCACCTTGGTCGGTGACGGTGCCCTCCTCAATGTCAGCTCCGGCGGTCGCACACGCTTGAGCAGATCCGGGGAAACCGGCGTGAGCGGCATCCTCGAGGTTCAGGAAGGGTCGAGCCTGATAAGCCCCGCATTCACATTGATGGATGCAAGCGCGCTGTCACTGCTTGCTGGCAATCTCGAACTCGCCGGCATTCTCAATGTAGGGGCTCCTCAAATCACCTTGGGCGATGGCGGACTCAACGCGAGCGGAGCAGTACTCTCACAGGCATTGCTCGACGGGTTTGCACTCGACCAGTTGGTGCTGGCCAGCCGCTCAGCGATCACTGTTTCAGGGGCTGTTGATCTGGGTGTGGATCGTCTCACCTTGGAAGCGCCGGGACTGGAAAGCTCCGGCACAGACCCGGCCGGTACTGTGTTGCGGGCCAAGCGTGTTGATCTCTTCGCACTTGGCCCCTCGGTGACACCCCTCGTGGAGCAGGCTGACCCGTCAGGGACGATCACGATTGCTGCCGAGGAAATCCATCTTGCCGGCAGTGATGAAGCCAGTTTTGACATCAAGGGCTTTTCCCGCACCACGCTTGTAGCAGAGGCCTTTCTGCGCGGTGAGGGCGCCGCCTCACTGCGCACACAGGGCGATCTCGCCCTTGAGGTGGGCTTGCTGACCGCCGCCACCGGTGCCTCGACCGGTCTGCAGGCCACCGGAGAATTCTTGCTCACCGGTAGCACCGGAACGGCCATCCCGGCAAATACGCCTGCACCGGGGCTCGGTGCACAACTGCGGGTGCTGGCGAATGGCATCACTGTGGACGGGCGTATCGCGATAACGGCAGGCAGCATTGAGCTACGGGCGGCCGGGGGAACAGGTATCAGCCTGCTTGACGCAGCTTCGCTCGACGTCTCCGGTGCCGTGGTGAATCTCGGCGCCGGTGAAGCTTCCGCGCCCGGTGGGGCTCTCTCATTGACTGCCGATGCGGGGAATATCGGGGTCGGCAGCGGCGCCAGGCTGGATGTGCGTGGTAGGGGCGCTGACGGTGATGCCGGCTTCGTGAAACTCCTCGCGCCTGAGGGCGAAATTTCCTTCGACCCGGCAAGCCTGCTGGGATCTGCCGAGGTATCGGGACGCAGTGGTTCGCTCAGCCTATTCGCTGAAAACGTCATGACAGCTGGCTCCACCGGGCGCGCGCTCACCTTGTTAGGTGATGCAGGCTTTCAGGAATCACTCTCGCTGCGATTGGGGCGAGGCGATCTGTCGATCGCTGCCACAGACCGAATCACGGCTCGCAATGTCGCCTTGGTTGCTGATGACGGCGACATCGGCATCGCGGGCTGGATCGACACCGGTGGCAAGGGGGGTGCCGTAACGCTGTCCGCTGCAGAACAAGTGCGCCTGCGTGGCACCGCGCGTATCGACGCCTCTGCGACCAACGAGGGTGGACGCGTGTTCCTGGAGACTGCTGCTGCCAGTGATGGCCAACAGGCAGTCGGCGGGCTCTTCCTGCAGGCAGGCAGCATCATTGACGTCAGTGGAGAACTGGGTGGAGAAGTTACACTGCGTCTGCCCCAGGCGAGTGCCCTGACCCTGCTTTCACCGGGCGGCGGCGGGCCGTTGCTTCAGCTCGCAGGTCAGATTGATGGCGCAAGCCGGATCATCGTGGAGGGTTTCAGGGCCTACACGGACGACACGATCACAGCTCCGGACGTTCTGGCGGATGCAGGCAATGCGCGCTTCGCCCATGCTGCCGCATTCATGCAGGGCGCTGGCGCGATGCGCACAGCCCTCGGTACTGCAGCCAACGACCCGGTTTTCCGGATCAGGCCGGGTATTGAAATTCGTGGCAGTGGTGCCGGTGTGGGCAACCTTGCCATCGACGCGATCTGGGACCTGTCTACTTGGGTATTTGCAGGCCAACCCGGAAATCTGACGCTGCGCGCCGCGGGCAACCTCACCGTCAATGAATCCATCTCGGACGGTTTCGACGGTACGGCCGATCTTTCCCAAAAATCGGCCGCGGGGCGCGCCCTGCGATGCACGGATCCCGAAAACTGCGGTGTCCGCCCCAATGCGGCGCCGAAACTGCTCACCCGCGAGTCGTGGTCCTACCGGCTGGTCGCGGGGAGCGATCTGTCATCCGCGTCGAGTGCGGCCACGCTACTGACACTCGACGGAACAGGTGACCTTGTGCTCGCGCCCGGCGTGGGGAGCACCGAGAATCCAGGCAACGACAACATCCCGGTGGCGCGCCCCATTCTCAACGCTATCCGCACCGGCACCGGCTCAATCGAGCTGCAAGCCGCGGGAGACATCACGCTCGGCAACCGGGCAGCAGTGGTCTACACCGCGGGTCGTGATCGAGGAAACGGGATTCGCCTGGGCAACAGCGCAGGCCAGCTTGGTCGTGCCTTTCTCGCCAACAGACCCTATCCGGAAGAGGGCGGCGATGTGCGCGTCAACGCCGGCGGTAATCTCAACGGCGTCGACCCCGAACTGATCTATGACAACAGCCCGTTTGAGTTCCCCCGTCAACTCGTCTCCAGCTGGCTGGTCCGGCAAGGCAATGTGGACAACCGCGCCAATCGCGCGACCGGATGGACGGTGGCCCATGAATATTTCGAACAGGGCATAGGCGCACTCGGTGGAGGTAATCTCGAGGCGACCGCAGGAGAGGATTTCTACAATCTTTCGTTGAGCATCCCGAGCATCGGCCAGCAGATTGGCGGCCGCAGCGCAGAGCTCAGTGAGGTCAAGGTCATGGGTGGCGGAACGTTGACGGCGTCCGCCGGCGGTGACGTCCTCGGTGGCGTGTACTATCTGGGTGCCGGTTCTGCGACCCTCACTGCCGGTGGGTCACTCGGTTCCGGGAGGCCCGCCGCGCAATTCTTTGATCTTCCACTGAACCCCGTACTTGTGATCGGCGATGCACGCTTCGATGTCGTCGCGCGAGGGGATCTGGAATTGTCCGGGATGGTGAATCCGACGTTCATCCCCCAAGGGGCACACCAAAAACAATTCGCAAACACGGATCGGAACAGCTATTTCCTGAGCTATGGGAATGCCAGCGGCGTAACGCTCGGTTCGCTCACCGGCAACCTGCGGCTGAGAGACACCACGGAATTGCTGGTGGGGGCTTTCGAGCTCGATTTCTCACAGGAAATCGACAACTCGACGCTACAGGTGCTAGCGCCGTCGCTGGACATGTTCGCTTTCGCTGGTGACGTGCTGATCGACGGGGACTATACCCTTGCGCCAGCTCGGGACGCCGGCCTGAGTCTGCTCGCCGCCGGGAGTATTTTTCTGAACCGGGCGCTTGTGTTGTCTGATGCCGGGGCCTTGCCGGACATCGAGAGCCCTCGCGCCTTCAATGACTTCCAGAGTGCGGGAGCGCTGGTTGCCAAGCTCAACCCTGAGAGCTTGCGCAATGCGTCGACTGCCGCCAACGTACTGTCGTCGCAACCGATCCACGCGCAATCAACGCAGGGGCGGGTATTGTTCGCAACCCGCGATGGTGACATCCAGGGTGCCGAAGGCGCGCTGCTGTTTCTCTCGCGCAAAGCGGAACTGAACGCAGGCAGGGATTTGGTGAATCTGGATGTCATCATCCAGAATCTCGACGCCGATGACGTGAGCTTGGTTTCAGCGGAGCGCAGCCTTTTCTATCAGACGCCGCGTCTGCCGGTGGATACCACCATCGGGAGTGCCGGTGCAGTACTTTCCACCAGCAACACCATCAACGTCTGGGGCCCGGGGCGTCTGGTGGTGACCACAGGTCAGAGTCTCGACCTCGGCACCGCAGGGGGCATTCTCTCGCGGGGCAGCACACTCAATGCCGCGCTGCCCGGCATTGGGGCCAGCCTCTCGCTGTTCGCTGGCCTCGGCTCGGCAGAGCTCAACTTTAATACTTTCGTGGAAGCCTACTTCACGGCGGGCGCCCCCTACGCCGGCGCCGTCGCACAGTACATGCGAGATCGCACCGGCGACCCGGAGTTGACGGAAGAGCAAGCACTCGCGGGCTTCAGGGCCCTGTCCGGCGCAGACCAGACCGAGCTCGTTTTGAGTTCGTTCTTCTCGGAGCTGCGTGAAACGGGACGCGCCGCGGCGGCGAGCACTGGGCCGGACTACACCCGCGGGGATGCTGCCATCAAGGCGCTGTTCCCTGCGGAAAGCTATAGCGGTGGCATGGACCTCTTCTTCAGCCAGATTTTCACCGTGGCGGGTGGTGACATCGAATTGCTGGCGCCGGGTGGTGCGATGAACGTGGGCCTTGCCACTCCTCCCTCCAGCTTCGGAATTGCCAAGGCGCCTTCGGAGCTTGGCATTGCCACTCTTGGAGAAGGCAATGTGCAGGCCTTCCTGCGGGATGACTTCAACGTCAATGAATCCCGGGTCTTCGCCGCCGATGGCGGTGACATCCTGGTCTGGTCGAATCTGGGTGATATCGACGCGGGTCGTGGCGCACGCAGCGCGATCTCCGTGCCCGCCAACCAGTTCCAGTTCGACAATCAGGGCCGCGTGAAGCTGACAGTGCCTCCGCCCATCCAGGGCAGTGGTATCCGGGCCTTCACCACCACGCCGGGTCGCAAGTTCGGGGATACGGATCTGGTCACGCCCGGCGGGGTGGTGAACGCCAGTGAGGCGGGTATCGAGAGCGCCGGCAACATCACCATTGCGGCAGTTGCCGTGCTCGGCGCTGAAAACATCAAAGCCGGTGGCGCTGCCGTGGGTGTGCCCTCGGCAAACGTTGGTGTGGTGGGCGCAGGGGTGGCTGGCGCGGCAGGTGCCGCAAATGCCGCCTCGCGGTCCGCAGTGGACAGCTCCTCAGGCGCTGGCAGAGCGAACGACGCCACATCGGGTCTCGGGGGAACCTCAGTGTCCTTCATTTCGGTTGATTTCCTGGGCTTCGGTGATGAAGAGGACGAAGGATGAAAGCTTCATCGCGCCAGGCCATCTCGTTAATCCTCGCGCTGCTTGCGGGGACCGTCAGCGAGTTCACTTGGGCGGGGGCGGGAACTCCGGTCGAGTCTGACGTCACTGTCGAGTCCGAGGCCCAGGCTGAGGCAGCTTTTGACATCTGGGAGTACCAGGTGGAAGGCAACACCTTGCTGCCAGCCATCGACGTGGAGCGGGCCGTCTATGCCCATTTGGGGGAACGCAAGACCATCGATGATGTGACGGCAGCCCAGCGACAACTGGAAGCGGCCTACCACAGTCGCGGCTATGGCACGGTCCTCGTTGATATCCCGGAGCAGGATGTGGAGGGTGGCGTGGTGCGCCTGAAAGTCACCGAGGCCCCGGTCAGAAGGCTGTCGGTTTCGGGCTCTCGCTACTTCTCGCTGGGCAAAATCAAGGCTGGCGTGCCCTCATTGGCCGAGGGCAAGGCGCCCCATCTGCCAACGGTACAGAAAGAGTTGGCGGCGCTGGCGAACCGCTCGCGCGACCGGATGATCACTCCTGTGCTGAAACCGGCGCTCGAGCCTGGCAAGCTCGATGTCGATCTGCAGGTCAAGGACGAACTCCCGCTGCATGGCTCGCTGGAAATGAATGACCGTTTCAGCGCGGACACCAAGCGACTCAGGCTCAGTGCAAGCGTGCGCTACGACAACCTCTGGCAGCGAGGACACAGTCTCGGAGCCTCTTATCTGGTTTCGCCCGAG
>VGUA01000125.1 GCA_016874535.1 Gammaproteobacteria bacterium | reverse complement strand
TATCTCGCCGGTGTGAATCCCCGCATGTGTCGGGCCGCCGGTGAAGTCGCCGATGGCTTCCACGTGCATCCCATGCATACGGCGGGCTATTTGCGTGATGTGGCGCGACCGGCGCTTGATGAAGGGGCGAAGCTGGGCAACCGCCGGGTGGATGACCTCGTGCTGTATTCACCGGTGTTCGTGATCACGGGTGAGACGCAGGCCGAAATGGACCAGATGGCGGCCCAGGTACGCAAGCAGGTGTCTTTCTACGCCTCCACGCCGAGTTATGGCGCAGTCCTCGAATACCTCGGCCTGCACGCGCTCGGCAAGGAGCTTGGTAATCTCATGCGACAGGGACGCATGGATGAGATGCCCGGCGCCGTGCCGGATTCCTTGCTGGAGGCCGTCGCTATCATCGGCAAGCCGGGTGAGATAGGTGGCCTCATCCGGCAGCGCTATACCGGACTGCTCGACCGGGTGTCGCTGTACATGACGATGGGCGGTGAGGGCAACTTCACCCGCTGGCGCGAACTGATCGCAGCCATTCACGCTGGCTGAGCCCCGGATTGTCTTCCCCGTGTCCGACTGCCTCGGTGGCGGTCGGCGGGGCAGGCAGCACATCGCCAGACTCCCACGGTGAAATCCCTCGTTTTCATGCTGAGCGTGGCCGGCTTTGCCGCCGTGGTCGTGATGCGCATGATCGACCCTCTGTTGCCGGTGCTGGCGGCCGAATTCTCCGTCAGCATCGGACGCGCCAGTCTCATCATCGCCGCCTATTCCTTGCCCTACGGTTTGTGTGTGCTGCTTTATGGGCCGCTCGGCGATCGCATCGGAAAATTGCGCGTCATCCTCGTGGCCATGGGGCTTTCAGCCCTGTTCATCACCTTGTGTGGTTTCTCGCGGACGCTCGATGGGCTTCTGCTCTGGCGCTTTCTCACCGGCGCCTGTGGCGCGGCAATCGTGCCGCTGTCGCTCGCCTTCATCGGCGATCACGTGCCCCTGCAGGAAAGGCAGAGCGCACTCGCCAGATACATCAGCGGCGTGGTGCTGGGCCAGATCGTCGGTTCTGGCATTGGCGGCGTCTGGGCGGATCAATTGGGGTGGCGCAGCCTGTTCTGGGCCTACGGCGGCCTGACGGCGCTGGTCACGTTCATCGTCTGGATGGGCACGCGGCGTATCGCGCTACCCCCGCAGCAGGTCAGTGCGCCGGGAGGTGCCTTCGGGCGCTATCGCACTGTCTTTGTCACCCGCAAGGGACGCGAAGTGATGCTTGCGGTGTTTCTGGAAGGCATGCTGCTGTTTGGCGGCACGGCATTTCTGGGCGCGCTGCTCAACGAATCCTACGGACTCAACCTCACCGGCGCGGGCCTGATGCTGATGTGCGTGGGCTTGGGCAGTCTCTGGTACACCTTGAGCGTGCGCTGGTTGATCAGGCACCTCGGTCCGCGGCGCATGATTGCCCTCGGCGGCCTGCTCATGACCGTGACCTTCCTGGCCTTGGTTTCACTACAGGCCTGGCAGGCCGCCGCACCCCTCCTGGTGCTGCTGGGTCTCGCCATCTATCTGATGCACAACACGCTGCAGACACTTGCCACCGAGCTGATTCCCGAGGCACGCGGTACTGCAGTCTCGATGATGGCCTTCGTGCTGTTTGCGGGACAGGCCATCGGGGCCTGGGGACTCGGGATTGCAATCGATCATTTCGGGTACGGGCCGAGCTATGTGGTGATCGGGCTGGCCCTGCTGGCGCTGGGCGCCTGGCTCCAGGGCACCCGGGTGGTCAAGGGTCACGTTGCCGGGGCGCGTACCTGAGACGGGGATGACTTTGATGAGGGCCGCAGCAGCCGGACGATCATCCGTCCGGCCTCTGCGAGCAGGGCGTTAACCCGGCGCTGGCGCTCAGGGGTGAACGATCACACCGCGGGCATTCTTGCCCTTTTCCATGTCCTCGAATGCCTGGGGTGCCTCATCCAGGCTGTAGACCTTGGTGATCAGGCGATCCAGATCCAGCCTGCCGGAGCGGTAGAAGTCGAGATACATGGGGAAGTCCACCTTGAAGTTGGCGCTTCCGTACATGCAGCCTTTGATGGTCTTGGCCGTGAACGGCAGAATCGCCGCATTGACCGAGAAACGATCGTCAAGGCGCCCCACACCCACCAGCACGGCGGTGCCGTTCTTGCGTGTGGCCTTGATGCAGGATTCGATGACCTTGCTGTGACCAACCACATCGAAGGCGTAATCAACACCAATGCCGTTGGTCATGCCGATGACCTGTTTCACCATGTCCGCGCCCGGATCGATGATGTCGGTCGCGCCGAATTCCTTCGCGATCTGCATTTTCTCCAGTGACAGGTCACAGGCGATGATCCTCGCGGCGCCGGCGATGCGGGCACCCTGAATGACGTTGAGGCCCACGCCACCACAGCCGAAAACGGCGACCGTCGAGCCCGGGCGGATGTCCGCGGTCTTGATGGCTGCGCCGACGCCGGTGGTCACGCCGCAGCCGACCAGAGCCGCAGCCTTGAAGTCGAAAGATTTGTCGATGGCGATGACGCAGGCCGCGGGGACCACGGCGTATTCGGCCATGATGCCGACAAAGGACATCACGAAGATGCGCTGGCCGTCCTTGGAGACGCGGGTGGTGCCGTCGAAGAGATTGCCGTCCTGCTTGGCGCCAGAGCAAAGGTAGGGTTCCTGATGCAGGCAGTAGAAGCAGTCGCCACAGTGGGGGATGAAGGAAATCACCACGTGATCGCCAGGCTTGACGTCGCTTACGCCTTCCCCGACCTGCTCGACGATGCCGGCACCCTCATGGCCCAGAACCACCGGGAAAGGGCTTGGAATCGTTCCATTGATCACGGAGAGATCGGAATGGCACACGCCGGTCGCCTTCATCTTGATCAGCACCTCTCCCATCTTCGGCGGGTCGAGATCGACGCTGGTGACCGAGTATTCGTTGAGCTTGTTGGCGACGACTGCCTTCATGAGGTACTTCCTCCTGCGTTGCAAAGGGTATGAGGGGCGGCAGCCTGTCCACGCGGGGCAGGCCAACCACGGTGGGGCAAGGGTAACACGCCGAACGCCGTGCGACAGGGTGGCGGACAGGGATCTGCCCGCACCGGCGACTCAGCGAAACGTATAGGAGACGAACAGCTCCAGCACCAGTTGCGAGTCGTCGCCGAATACCGACCGGGCGGCGCGGTGTGGTGTGGCCCAGGCCACGCCGACGAGGCCGTAGAGTCGGTCATCCGGGTGGAATTCGAGCTCCACGTTCACTTCGTCCGACCAGGCCGTGCCGGGGGTGCTCACCCCGAAATACCGCGGCTCATCCAGCTGATGGTGGTAGTACATGGCCATCACGGAGTAACGGGGATCCGGATAGGCCTTCACCTTGAACATGTGGGTGATCTGGTTCTGGTTGAACATGAAGAACTCGCCGTTCACCTCACCCTGATACCAGGTATCCCAGTCCCGCTTGCCCAGGGTGAAGAAGAGACCGCGATATTCCTCGTTCTCCGAGGTATTCGCTTCATCTCCCGAGTAGCGGGCGTAGCGATAGTGGAAGCGCGGACGCCAGGGCCAGGCCTGGAACTGGTAGGCTGGTTCGACGTACCAGGCGTCGGCATCGTTGTCGACGCCACTGCGATCGGATTGCCCGCCCTGATGAACGTATTCCGCATAGAAGCGCAGGCCGGTCCAGCCCGGCAGGTGCAGATCCGCGCCGCGCAGGCCCCAGACCCGCATCCCCTCCCAGCCGAGATATTTGTCGTCGATGATTTCAAACGCCATGAGGCCCACCCGGCCCCAGGCTTCCTTGTCGGTATTTTCCAGGTTGAAGCCGACCAGACTGCTGCGGCTGAGATCCGCATCGGCCTTCAGCCAGAACACATCCGCGCGGATGGGAGCAGTGTTGATTTTCAGAATGCCGGTATTGCGCCAGGCTTCGAAAGCACCAGTCCAGTACTGCCCGTTGTCATGTCCCTGATTGAAGGTGCCGTCACCGAGGATGAAGCCGTCACCCACGGTGAACGGCTGGGGTCCGTACGAGAGATCGAACACGCCGTACTCCACACCCACATAGGCCGAGTCGAAGTCGATCACCTCGTCACCGGCGCGCGCGAACTGTCCGGAGAGCTCGCCATCGAGGGTGGTGGTGGCCGCCGCGACGATGATCCCCGCATAGGCATGGAAGTCCTCATGCCGGTAATCGGTGCGCAGCCCGGGCCGCAACGCGAGTTGCAGATCGGTGCGTTCTGTTTCGCCGGTCGTGCGGTCGAAGGTCCCGAAGTCATACAGCGCGCCCGCGCCGAAATTGATGCCGAAGCCCTGTCTCAGACCCATGCGGGTGTTGAGCGAAGCATCAGCCGTCCAGCCGGACTCATCGAACAACTGATAAGCCATCGCCGGTAGCCCGGACGCGCCGAGCGCGCCCGCAAGAAACAGCAAGCTGGCCCGCAAAATGACCGTCACGGGAGGTGCGGCTCAGACGCGCGTGAAGCGGCTGTCAAAGTGGTGCTGCCACGCAGTCCAGCGCGCGGCATCGGACGGGAATTTGGGATGATCGAAGCGGGCGATGATGAAAGTGCCACCCTCTGAACGGTAGCTCACCGCGTCCACCAGCTGAAGCTGCTCCTTGTAGGCCGCGCGATGCGCTTCCGGGACCTGCTTTTCCGGCTCGGCCGACCACAGGCCTGCCACACGCAGGGCTGCGAGTTCAGTGTCGAGGTGCAGACCGGAGGCACCGTCCAGCGGCTCTCCCACATAGAGGCTGCCGTTGGCCTTGTCGGCGGGATCGAAGGTCAGCACATGCTGGTCGATGATCTGTTCCTTGCTGAGCGGCGAATTCATGCGTCAATCCCCGGACCGTGAATGGAGCCGCGAGTGTAGGGGAGGGTGCGCCGACTGTCAGGTCAGAATGGGAAGACCAGTGGCACCACGGTCAGCGTCACCAGTCCGACCAGCAGATTCAAAGGCACGCCAAAGCGCACGAAGTCGCCGAAGCGATAGCCACCCGGTCCATAGACCATCAGATTGGTCTGATAGCCGATAGGCGTGGCAAACCCGCAGGAGGCGGCGATGGTTAGACTCACAACGAAAGGCATGCTGTCCACGCCAAGCTCGGCCGCCGTGGCGAGACCGATGGGGAACATGAGCACTGCCGAGGTGTTGTTCGAAAGCAGCTCCGTCAGCAGCATGGTGCCGAGATAGATTAAAGCCAGTTGGGCGAGAGGGTTTTCACTCGTCAGGTTGATGAGGCCCTCGGCCAACCCGGCGGCAAGAGCCGTGCTTTCCATGGCCTTGCCGATGCCCAGCGTTGCGCCAATCACGATGAGCACGCTCCAGTCCACGGCGCGGCGCGCGGCATTTGTGGAGCAGCAGTGAGTGGCGATCATCAGGCCGGCGGCGAGGATGCTCGCCTGGAACATGCCGAAGCCGAGCCCGGCAAGTGCTGGCAGGTTTTCGAACAAGGTTGCGAGTACCACCATGCCAAACAGGATGGCAAGCGCCGTCAGGGCCTTGTCGTGACGGGGCGGAGAGGAGTCGGCAAGGCTGCTGACCAGGTAGAAGTCTGGCGCGTTGCGCTGCTGCTGCACGAAGGCCGGACGCGCCTCGAGCAGCAAGGTGTCTCCCGCCTGCAGGACGATGTCGCCGATTTTCTGGTGCAGGCGCGCCCCGCTGCGCGAGACGGCGATGACGACGGCGTTGTACTGGGTGCGGAAATTGCTGCCGCGGATGGTCTTGCCGAGCAGCGGACAGCGGTCGGAGACCACGGCCTCGATGAGGCTGCGCCCTTCTCTCGGGCCGTCCAGCTTGAAAACCTGATCGGTCGCTGGCATCAGCCCCCGAATCCTCTGCAGCTCCACGATGGAATCGACCACGCCGACAAAGATCAGGCGGTCCCCGGCATGCAGACGCAGGCGTGGTCCTACCGCCGGAATGATTTCGCCCGCCCGTTCGACCTCCGCCAGATACATCTAATCAAGCTGGCGCAATCCGGCCTCTTCGATGGTGCGTCCCGCCACGCCTCCGCCAGCCTCGACCAACATCTCAACCGTGTAGGCACGGGGATCCGTTGGCTGACGGAAGGACTGATCGCGCGTCGGCAGGAGCCAACGACCGGCGATGACCATGTAGGCGAGGCCCGCAATCGCCGCAGGCACCCCAACCCAGGCGAGGGTGAAAAACTCAAGGCGTTGGACCTCGGCGCCGGCCTTGATGGCGTCCTTCACCAAGCCCGCCACGATCACGTTCGTGCTGGTGCCGATGAGGGTGCAAAGCCCGCCCAGGATGGTGGCGAAGCTGAGCGGCATCAGGAGTTTGGAAACCGGAATGCGATGCTTGCGCGCCCAGTCCACCACCGCCGGCAGCAGCGCCGCGACGAGCGGGGTGTTGTTCATGAAACCGGACAACACCGCGGCCGGTGCCATGATGCGCAACTGTGCGCTCCCCACGCTGCGCGGCGCCCCGAAGAGCCGCTGCGACAACCAGGTCATGACGCCTGTCTCACGCAGTCCTGCCACCACGACATAAAGCACGCCGACAGTTGCCATGCCCTCAT
>VGUA01000124.1 GCA_016874535.1 Gammaproteobacteria bacterium | reverse complement strand
GATCGTCGGTGATGCCGGCCTCGTGCTTGGGGATGACATCTCCGCGCGCAACATTCATGTCTGGCGCCAGGAGCCCGTGCGCGCGATGGTGATCGTGAGGCCGGGCTCGGTGGAGGAAGTCTCCGCCGTGTTGAAGCTCTGCAACACGCTGGGGCAGACCGTGGTGGCTCATGGCGGACTCACGGGGCTGGTTCAGGGCTGCAATGGCACCGAAGCCGATGTGGTGCTGTCGCTGGAACGGCTCAACCGGATCGAGGAAATCGACCCGGTTGGTCGGACGATGACGGTCCAGGCCGGTGTGCCACTACAAGCCCTGCAGGAAGCGGCCGAGAAGCATGGCCTGATATTCCCGGTTGATCTGGGCGCGCGTGGCACCTGCCAGATTGGAGGCAACGTTTCCACCAATGCCGGTGGCAACCGCGTCATTCGTTTCGGCATGACGCGTGAGAACGTGCTGGGGCTGGAGGCCGTGATGGCCGATGGCACGGTCATCACCTCGCTCAACACGATGATCAAGAACAACGCGGGTTACGACCTGAAGCACCTGTTCATCGGCAGCGAAGGTACGCTCGGCATCGTCACCCGGGTGGTGATCAGGCTGCGCGAGATGGCACTGGGCCAACAGACCGCTTTCGCGGCTTTCGACAACTTTGGCCAAGTGGCGGAATTCCTGCGCTTCATAGACCGAGCCATGGGCGGTGGACTCAGCTCGTTTGAAGTGATGTGGCGCGATTTCTACGAACTCGTGACGACGCCGCCGTGCACCAATACGCGCCCGGTACCGGTCGAGCACACGCATTTCGTGATTTGCGAGGCGCTGGGGACCGGGCATGACGATGATGCCGAGCGCTTCGAGAACACCATGGCGGAAGCGCTGGAAAAAGGCCTTATCGTGGATGCGGCAGTGGCCAAGTCCGAAGGCGAGCGGCGTGCGATGTGGAAGATTCGCGATTCGGTCGACCAGTTCTTCCGCTACGGGCCGGCGTTCCTCTACGACGTGAGCCTTGCGATTCGCGACATGGACGCCTACGTCGCAGAGGTCAAGCGTCGCCTCTCGGAAGCCTATCCGGATCATCACTGCTTTACCCTCGGCCATATTGGCGATGGCAACATCCACTTTGCCATCGCCGTGGGCGATGGTGGGGCGGAGCATCACCACAGGGTCAATCTCTGCGTCTATGAGCCCTTGCAGGCGATTGGCGGCTCGGTTTCCGCCGAGCATGGCATCGGGACCGAAAAGGTGCGCTACCTTCCGCTCAGCCGAAGTCCTGCGGAGATCGCGCTCATGAAACATCTCAAACAGTCGCTCGACCCCAAGGGCATCCTGAATCCCGGCAAGGTGTTTCCGCAGGCCTGAGTCCGCGGGCCGGGATGATGGCACCCGCTGTTCTTTCCACTGCAGCGCCGCTGGCGCCTGAGGCGGCGGAGGCGCTGCTGGGAGCAGAGACTTTTTTTGCGGCAGGTTGCGTGGACTGGGAGGGACGTCTGCGCAGCAAGCTCCTGCATCGCGACAGTCTGGAAAATCTTTGCCGTCATGGGCTCGCCATGAGTACGGCTGTCTTTGCCACGGATGCCACCGATACACCGATGAACAACGGCATCTTCCAGGACCCGGCCCGGGGTTACGCAGATGCCCGTCTGGTGTTTGATACCGGCAGTCCGTGTATCGATCTCTCGCCGGATGGCAGTCCCGGTTTGTTGCTGCTCGGGCAGTTCAGCGGGGAACACGCGGCATGGTGTCCACGCGCGCTGCTGCGCCGGGAGACTTCCCGCCTGCACGAAGTGGGGTTTGCTGCCCGCTGCGCCGGAGAAGTCGAAGCTCACGTGCTGGCGGAGACCGCAGCAAGTCTCAGGGCTAAACCCCCGGCGTTACTGCAAGTGCATCCCGATTTCCTGCGCATGTATTCCCACGTCGGTCATCTGGTCGCGGCGCCGCTGTTGGGGCGTCTGCAGCGTTGCGCGGAAGCGATGTGCCTGGCTTTGCACGCCCTGCATGCCGAATTCCAGGGGTTACTGGAATTTTCTTTCGAGCCCGACGAGCCCTTGAAGGCGGCGGATCATTGGCTGCGTTTCAAGACCCTGGCCAAGGCCGTGGCCCGTGAACAGGGCGCGCTTTTGAGTTTCATGGCACGCCTGAGCGAAGCGCATGAGACCGCCGGCGGGCATCTCAACGTCTCGCTCTTGCACGCGGGCGATCAGTCCGTGGCGTTTGGCCATGATCCGGCTTCGGGGGAGCCGAATCAGACTCTGCGCCATTTTCTCGGTGGATTGCAGCGCTTCCTGCCGGATTTCTTTCTGGTGTTTGCCCCCAATCTCAACAGCTGGAAGCGCTTTTCAGGTCCCGCCTTCGTGCCGCGTACCAACAGCTGGGGGCTGGACAACAAGACGGCGGCCTTGCGTGTGCTGGCGCCCACGCCCGGTGAGACCCGGATCGAGATCCGGATTGGCGGCGCCGACATCAACCCGTATCTGGCCTTCGCTGCTTGCCTGGCAGCCGGGCGCCTCGGCATCACCGGCCGAATTCCGCCCTTACCGGCGGTCAAGGGCGATGCAGCGCAGCCCGGTGCGCATTGTGGCGTACCCTTTCCTGCGGATTTTGCACAGGCCATCGCGCGCTGGCGCCAATCTCCGCATACCCGGGCGGTGTTCGGTGAGGAATTCGTAGAGGCCTATGCCCGCAGTCGCGAGTGGCAGCTGGCGCTTTTTTCACAGGCCGTGACCGATTGGGAGGTCCGGCAGTTTGCGGAGGGTGTATGAACAGTCCGGTCCCCTTTCCATTCATCGATGAACTGGCGGTAAAGCCGGAATGGCTGGACCCGAATGGTCATATGAATGTCGCGTTCTACCTGCGTGCAGTGGACGATGGCAGCAATGCCTTCTTCGATGACGTCGGATTGGGCTGGGGCTACACGGCAGAGGGGCAGGGCTCGGTGTTCGTCACTTCCTGCAACATGGATTTTCGTCGCGAGCTGTTTGCCGGCAACGAGATTCAGGTTAGCACGCGTCTCATCGACTGGAGCCCCAAGCTCATTCACACCTACAGCGAAGTGCGTCACAAGGCGGAAGGGTGGGTTGCCGCCACTTGCGAGTCGATTTACATGCACATCTCCTTCGCCACGCGACGCGGCGCGCCGATGCCGGACAGTGCACAGCAACGTCTCGCGGAGGTGCTGCGCGTGCATGGCGGGACTCCAAAGCCGGAAACACTGAACCGCCCACTCGGGATTCGCCGTCAACCATGACCGCGCCTGCACGTCATCCAGAGCACCGTCCACCTGCGGTCGGACGACGCGGCATGGTGGCGAGCAGCCAGGCGCTCGCGAGCCTCGCCGGCATCGAACTGTTGCGCGCAGGAGGCAGCGCGGTGGATGCGGCGATCGCCACCAACGCGGTGCTTGCGGTGACCGAACCCCAGATGTGCGGCCCGGGTGGCGATCTCTTTGCCATGGTGTGGGATCCGACACGACAGAGACTGGACGGTCTGAACGCCAGTGGGCGGTCGCCGCTGTTTCTCAGCCACGCCGCCCTGTGCTCGGCGCTCGATGGTGCCCGTTTGATGCCCGCACGCGGGCCACTGACCTTGACCACGCCGGGGGCGGTCGCCGGCTGGAAGGCCTTGCATCAACGCCACGGAAAATTGCCCTGGTCGCGGCTCTTCGAGCCGGCGATCCATGTCGCCGAACAGGGATTTGCCGTCGGCTTCCGCAGCCATGAGTCGTGGTCCCACGGCGCCGGGGATTTGCTCCGGGAGCCGCAGGTGGCGGCGTGTCTCGATGACTTCCGGCGGGTCTTCTGGCCTGAAGGTGGAATGCCCGGGCCGGGAGACGAACAGCGTAATCCCGGTCTCGCCCGATTCTTCAGGGAGCTGGCCGCTGAGGGCAGCGAGGCTTTCTATCAGGGTGCCATCGGCGAGGCTCTGCTGCAGACGGTCTCAGCCTGTGGAGGTCACCTCACGCGGGCGGATCTGGAGCGCGCCGAGGCAACCTGGGTGGAACCTTTGAGTGCCCGCTACCGGGCGCACGAGGTCCATGTGCTGCCGCCCAACGGGCAGGGGCTCAGCGTGCTGCAGATCCTCGCCATTCTCGAGACTTTCCCGCCGACCCGCGACGGCGATGATCCGGCTTGGTGGCATCGCTACCTAGAGGCCAAGAAGCTCGCCTTTGCCGACCGCGCACGCCACTACGCCGATCCGGACTTCGCAGAAGTTCTGCCGGAGGCGCTGCTTTCGCCGGCTTATATCCGCGCCCGTGCAGCATTGATGGACTCGGCGCGGGCGCACCCCGATCCGGCGCCGGGCCACGTTGCCGTGCCGGCCAGCGACACCACGTATCTCACCGTGGCCGATGCGGACGGAATGATGGTGTCGCTCATCCAGAGCCTGTTCGTGCCCTTCGGATCCGGCGTCGTGGTTGCGCCTTATGGCTTCGCGCTGCAGTCGCGCGGCAGCGGCTTTTCTCTCGACAGCGGGCATCCCAATGGGTACGCGCCGGGCAAGCGTCCGTTCCATACGATCATGCCGGGCTTTGTCACGCGCGACGGTCAACCGTTTCTCAGCTTCGGCGCGATTGGAGGAGATATGCAGCCGCAGGCGCAGGTGCAAATCCTCGCGCGGATTCTGGAATTCGGACTCGACGTGCAGCGCGCCGGGGCGCTGCCGCGCCTGCGTCATCATGGCGGACCTGCACCCAATGGCGACCACCAGTCGGGGCTCGGGGTGGTGGAGCATGAAGCCGGTTTTCCGTCAGCCATCCTGGCCGCGCTGACGGCAAGAGGGCATGTCGTACGCGCCCAGTCGCATCCCGTGACCGGCTTTGCCGGTGGCTATCAAGGTATCATGCGGCACCCCGTGAACGGGGGATATCAGGGCGGCAGCGATCCCCGACTCGACGGCTGTGCCCTCGGTTTGTGAAGTCCCGCGCATGAAAGAGGTCCTGATACAGTCTGCTCCGAAGATCGGCTTTGTGAGCTTGGGTTGTCCGAAAGCACTGGTCGATTCCGAACGCATCCTGACCCAGTTGCGGGTCGAGGGTTATGACATCATCAACACCTACGAAGGTGCCGATCTGGTGGTCGTCAACACCTGTGGCTTCATCGACAGCGCCAAGGCGGAGTCGCTGGAGGCGATAGGGGAGGCGCTCAGTGAAAACGGCCGCGTCGTGGTGACCGGTTGCCTGGGCGCCAATGCGGAAGAGATCCGCAGCGTCCACCCGCAGGTGCTTTCGATCACCGGCCCCCACCAGTACGAATCCGTGGTGGCTGCAGTGCGCGAGCATGCACCGGCGCCTGCCCACGACCCGCGCATGGATCTGGTGCCACCTCAAGGCATACGCCTCACGCCACGGCATTACGCCTATCTCAAGATTTCCGAAGGCTGCAACCATCACTGCTCCTTCTGCATCATCCCCTCCATGCGTGGACGTCTGCAGAGTCGTCCGTTGCCGGATGTGATGCGCGAGGCTGAACGTCTGGTCACGGCCGGGGTGAAGGAGTTGCTGGTGATTTCACAGGACACCAGCGCTTATGGCAGCGACCTCCGTTATCCGGGTGCGCAATGGCGCGGGCAGGAGTGGCCGACGAACTTCCACGGCTTGTGCGCGGCCCTGGGGGAGCTCGGGGTCTGGGTAAGGTTGCACTATGTCTATCCCTATCCCCATGTGGACGAGGTGTTGCCGCTCATGGCCGAGGGCAAGGTGCTCCCTTATCTCGATATTCCATTCCAGCATGGCAGCCCACGCATCCTGAAGTTGATGCGGCGACCTGCAGCAACAGAAGACACACTCGCGCGCATTCGTCGCTGGCGCGAGATCTGCCCGGACCTCACCTTTCGCAGTACTTTCATCGTCGGTTTTCCGGGAGAGACCGAGGCCGAGTTCGAGGCGCTGCTGGAATTTCTCGATGAAGCCCAGCTCGACCGGGTGGGATGTTTCCCCTACTCACCGGTGGAGGGCGCTGCCGCCAATGCATTGCCGGATCCGGTGCCGGAAGAAGTTCGCCAGGAACGCTGGGAGCGCTTCATGGAGCACCAGCAAGGCATCAGCGCGGCTCGTCTGGCGCGTCACGTGGGGCGTACGCTGGACGTGCTCATCGATCGGGTCGAGGGCAACGTGGCTATCGGGCGCAGTGCTGCCGACGCACCCGACATCGATGGCGTGGTGCGGGTGTCGGGTGGTGCCAAGCTGCGCCCCGGAACCCTGCATCGCGTGAAAATCGAAGCCAGCGATGACTACGACCTTGCCGGAAGACCGGCGAGAAAATCTGGAGCCGGCGCATGATTTGCGGCGTGCGCGAGTCCTGAAGATGGCTGACTTGCGTTCTTGAGGCGTGCGCGATGACAGATCACGCGCCATCGATGGCGGCTGAAGGCGAGGAAGACCCCGAGGTTCTGTATGCGCTGGGCGAATCCCTGGATCACCCCGCAGCGGGGCCGGGAGAGCTCGCTCGCGCACTGGACAGCTATCTCAGGGCCGGCGAGGCTGGACACGTGGCCGCCTGCTATCGCGTGGGCAAGGCGCTGCTGGAAGGAAGGGGTTGCCCGCGCGACCCGGCGGGCGCCATCCGCTGGTTGCGCCAGGCGGCGGAAGCGG
>VGUA01000123.1 GCA_016874535.1 Gammaproteobacteria bacterium | reverse complement strand
TCCCAGTCACGGCGGAGAAACCAGAAGGTGGGATCGAGCACCGGATTGAGTACATCGAGCTCAAATTGGTGATAGGCGGCAAGCGCGGGCCAGAAGCGCATCCCCGCACCGCCCAACGGGTCCACCGCCAGTTTGAGCCCGGCACTGCGGATCGCGTCGAAATCAATCGCCGCGCCGAGATCCATCACGTAAGCCGCCACATAGTCGTGGGTGCGGACGCGCCCGGTGCGCAAGGCATTCTCAAGCGTCATGCGCCTGATTGCCGCAGGCGAGACCAGCAATTCATTGGCACGCTGCTCAATCCAGCGAGTGGTGGCGGTGTCGGCCGGTCCACCATGCGGCGGGTTGTACTTGAATCCTCCATCCCGCGGTGGATTGTGTGAGGGCGTGATGAGGATGCCATCGGCGAGCCCGCGCTCACGCCCACGGTTCCACGTGAGGATGGCGTGGGACACCGCAGGAGTGGGCGTGAATTCGTCGTCGCGCGCGATGCGGACCTCCACGTCGTTGGCCGCGAGAACTTCGAGCGCACTGGCGTGGGCGGGGGCGGACAGCGCGTGGGTATCCATGCCGAGGAACACTGGCCCGTCGATGCCGGCCCCTTGGCGGAATTCGCAAATCGCTTGGGTGATGGCCAGGATATGAGCCTCGTTGAAACTTCCGTTGCCCGAGGTGCCACGGTGCCCGGAGGTGCCGAACGCCACTGCGTGCGCAGGGTTGGCCGGATCTGGCCGCTGCCCGAAGTAGTCCATGACGAGCTTCCGCAGATCGGTGAGGTCTGCCGCGGTGGGCAATTGGCCAGCAGCGGGATGGGCGCTCATAATCGACACTTTCCTGAGGGCGGGGACGCACGCAAGCTTAACCCACCCCGCAGGCCTGCCGCCGATCATTCCCGCGAGTCAGCAATGCCACCTTCCGATTCCCCTGCCCGTCGGCCAGCTTCCCGCGATTTGCGCCAGCTTCGCCTGCTGTGGCAGTACCTTGCCCCGCACAAGCCGCGCCTCGTAGGTGCCGCCGTGGCGCTCGTCCTTGCCGCGTGCAGCGTGCTGGCCATCGGTCAGGGCCTGAGGCTGGTCATCGATCTCGGTATCGAGCGCAAGGATCCCGCCTTTCTCGACAGTGCATTGGCCGGCATGGGTGGCGTCATCCTGTTGCTTGCCATCGCCACCTATGCCCGCTTCTATCTGGTGACCTGGCTCGGGGAGCGCGTCACCGCCGACATCCGCCGCGGCGTGTTCAATCATCTGCTCGATCTGCCCCCCGCATTCTTCGAGGATCTGCGCACCGGCGAGGTGATTTCCCGTCTGACCAACGACACCACACTGATCGAGGCCGTGGTGGGCTCCTCGGCATCCTTCGCCCTGCGCAATCTCTTCATCATGGCGGGGGGCCTCGTGATGCTCGCCGTCACTTCGCTCAAGCTCACCGGTCTCGTGCTCGTCGGCATCCCGCTGGTTTTCCTGCCCATCATCGTCCTCGGTAAACGGGTGCGCAGGCTGTCCCGCCAAAGCCAGGACCGCATCGCCGATGTCGCCGCGTATGTCGACGAAACCCTGCACGAGATACGTACCGTGCAGGCCTACACCCACGAAGCTGCAGACCGTGCGCACTTTGGCTCCCGCGTGGAGGCACAGTTCGACACGGCGCGCGCGCGCATCAAGGTCCGGGCGCTGATGGTCGCACTGGTCATGTTTCTGGCCTTCACTGCCATCGGGGCGATCCTGTGGGTAGGTGGCCATGACGTGCTGGAAGGCCGAATCTCGCCCGGCGCGCTGTCCGCCTTCGTGTTCTATGCGGTGCTGGTCGCCAGTGCCGTCGGTGCAATCGCCGAAGTGATGGGCGATCTCCAGCGGGCCGCAGGTGCGGCGGAACGACTGATCGAGCTCCTCAGTGTGCGACCGACCATCGCCCCTCCACGGGCAGGCGAGTTGCTCACTGCCCTGCCCTCTCCCCTGCGCGGCGAAGTGGCGCTGGAAGCCGTGACATTCAGCTATCCCGCACGCCCGGATACTTCCGCCTTGCAGACCTTGTCCCTGTCCATCGCGTCCGGGGAGAAGGTGGCACTTGTCGGGCCTTCCGGGGCGGGCAAGACCACGCTGTTCCAGCTGCTCCTGCGCTTCCACGACCCGGATCAGGGTCGCGTGCTGATTGACGGCGTGGATGTGAAACGCCTTGATCCCTCGGCCCTGCGACGCGCCTTCGCACTGGTGCCGCAGGAACCCGTGATCTTTGCCACCAGCGTGGCGGAGAACGTGCGCTACGGACGACCGGACGCCACCGACGCCGAAGTACGTGCGGCGTGCGAGGCGGCCTATGCCTCGGAGTTCATTGCAAGACTGCCAGAAGGCCTGGAGACACCTCTGGGGGAACGCGGCGTGCGCCTGTCCGGCGGCCAGCGTCAGCGGCTCGCCATTGCACGCGCCGTCCTGTCACGCCGCCCCATCCTGTTGCTGGACGAAGCCACCAGCAATCTCGATGCGGAATCCGAACGCCTCGTGCAGCTGGCCATGACCGAGCTGATGAAGGATCACACCACCCTCATCATTGCGCACCGCCTGGCCACGGTGCAGAACGTCGATCGCATCCTCGTGCTCGACCACGGACAACTGGTGGAGCAAGGCACTCACGCCGAACTGGTGGCACAGCAAGGGCTCTACGCCCGGTTGGCTGCCCTGCAATTCGGGCTCTCCTGATTGCTGCCCAGTCTCCTGTTCGACGCCCAGCCCCGGGGCCGGCAGCGGCGTCTTAGGCCCGGCGCCTCAGGGCGTAATCCTCGAAGTCCGGCTCGCGCGTAAAGGTCCAGTAGTCGACGAGACGCCACGGCATCACCGACACCACGCGCCCCGCCTGGTTGCGATACCAGTTGACGAGTCCCGGTGTGGTCCAGACCAGCTTGGCATGTTCGGCATCCAGCCTGCGCTTGAATTCCTCGTGCACCTCGGGTTTGCAGTCGATGGCGACGATGTCCTGCTCCAGCATGCGCATGAGACAGGCCATCACGTAGCGCACCTGGCACTCCGCAATCATGATGATGCTGCCGCCGTGGCCGAGATTGGTGTTGGGGCCATACAGGCAGAAGAAGTTGGGGAAGCCCGGGACGGTGATACCGAGGTATGCCGCCGCATCGTCCTCGCCCCAGACCTCGCGCAGGGACTTGCCCTCGCCGCCCACCACTTCCATGGGCGCGAGAAGCCGTGTGGCCTCGAAACCGGTGGCGAGGATGATGATATCCACCTCATGTTCGACACCATCGGCGCTGACCACACCCTTGGGCGTGATGCGCAGGACGTTCTCGGTCACGAGTGAGACATTGTCGCGCTTCAAGGTCTTGAACCACTCGTTGTCCACCAGGATGCGCTTGCCGTAGGGCGGATAGTCCGGCAAGACCTTGGGGATCAGATCCGTGCGTTCACCGATTTCGGACAGCAGGTATTCGGTTAGGCGCTCCCTGTGCCGGTCGTTGCGATAATTGGCTGAACGCTCCGGATGGGGCCATTGCGGATCCCGCTCTATGGTCTTGAGCAGCTGATCGCTGAAGCGCCATGCCAGGGTGAAGCGATACCAACCCAGGTAGAACGGCACGTGGTGGAACAACCATTTCTTCTCCGCGCTCACCGTGCGGTGGTAGTCCCGGCTGGGTATCGCCCACTGCGGGGAGCGCTGGAAGATGGTGAGCTGGGCAGCCTTCTCGGCAGTCGTGCGCACGAGCTGCATGGCGCTCGCCCCGGTTCCGATGACGGCGACCCGTTTACCTTCCAGCGTCACATTCTCCGGCCAACGCGCGGTATGGAAGGCTGGCCCCTTGAAGGTTTCGAGCCCTTGGATGTCGGGTATCTTGGGGCGATTGAGCTGCCCTGTGGCCGAGATCACCGCGTTGAAATAACGGGTCTCCTGTTGCCCGTCAGGCAGGCGCAGCATCACTTCCCAGCGCGCGCTGGCTGTGTGGTGGTGCGCTGATATCACCTCGGTCTGGAAACGGATGTCCGAACGCACGCCGAACTCCATCGCGCAGCGCTCGAGATAGGCCTCGATTTCCTCACCCTTGGAGTAGTAGCCCGACCAGTCGGGATTGGGGCGGAACGAGTAGGAATAGAAATGGTTGGGAACGTCGCAGCCGACTTCCGGGTAGCGGTTCTCGTACCAGGTTCCGCCCAGGCGCGGATTCTTCTCCACGATCTGGTAGCTGATTCCGGCTTCCCTGAGCTTGAACGCGGCAAGAATTCCCGACATGCCGGCACCGATGACCAACACCTGAAAGTCCTCCACCTCGTGCATTGATGGCTTGGCTTTCCAATCCGGATCACGTCGGCGCAGCCCCATCTCCTCCAGCATCATCGGTACATATTCGACGGGAATGATCTCGCCCATGCAGACACTCATCATGCGGCTGACTTCTTCATCAGCCGGCGGAGACGGAATCTCGCGCACTCCCGCGTGCACCTCGCACAGCACATCAAGTGCCGCAGCGCGCACTTCGGCCTGAACTTCTTCCGGCATGCCGCCCGATTCGTCGGCGAAAAAACTGATGTCCCGTTTGGGCTGGAACGGCGGCTGCAACCAGCGCGCCTCGCGTGTGAGCTGGTAGAGGACCATCAGCAGCACAGGCACATCGGCAGCTTGCAGGATGCGCGCGATTTCCTCGCGCGGGGTATCGGTCCGGGGATAGAGATTCATGTTCGCATCCGATCAGGAGAGGACTTTCAGCCCCTGATTCTACCACCGTTATCGCAATCGCGAGGGTTGCGCTTCGCGCAACCACGTTGAACGCAGACCTGCGTCAGAAAAGTCCGGTGATGCGCCCTTCATCATCGACATCGATTTTCTCCGCGGCTGGGACCTTGGGCAGGCCCGGCATGGTCATCATGTTGCCCGCAATCGCCACCACGAAGCCCGCCCCCGCTGCCACACGCACATCGCTGATTTCCACGATGTGGCCGCTTGGTGCACCACGCGCTGTTGCATCCGTCGAAAATGACATCTGCGTCTTGGCAATACAGACCGGGAAACTGCCGTAACTGGCATCCCAGGCCTTCAGTTGGTCCTTCACCTTGGCTGGCGCCGCAATGCCTGCTGCGCCATAAATTTTCGTGGCAATGGCTTCTATCTTCTGCCAGAGCGTGGCCTGTTCGGGATAGACGAAAGTGTGTTCAGCCTTGCCTTCATCGACCAGCGATGACACGGCCACTGCGAGTTCTTCCGCGCCCGCGCCACCCTGAGCCCAGTGCCTGGCGACCACCGAGCGTCCGCCGAAGTCCGCAATCTTCTGCTGCAGCAGGGCGATCTCGGCGGGGGTGTCAGCCGTGAAGTGGTTGATGCTCACCACGCAGGGCAGCCCATAGTTGTGCTGGATGTTGTGCAGATGGCGCTGCAGGTTCACGCAACCTGCCTCAAGAGCCGCGAGATTTTCACGATTGAGATCGGCCACGGCCACGCCGCCGTGATACTTGAGCGCGCGCACGGTGGCGACCAGCACGACAGCCTTGGGCTTGAGACCTGCCATCCGGCATTTGATGTCGATGAATTTCTCAGCCCCCAGATCGGCCCCGAATCCCGCTTCGGTCACCACATGGTCGGCGAGCTTGAGCGCGGTGCTCGTGGCAATCACGGAATTGCAGCCGTGCGCGATATTGGCGAACGGTCCCCCGTGCACGATGGCGAGGTTGTTTTCCAGGGTCTGGACGATATTGGGACTGATCGCGTCCTTCAGCAGGGCGGCCATTGCGCCGTGCGCCTTGAGATCCGCCGCCGTGACCGGTTTGCGGTCTCGGGTATAGGCGACGACGATGCGCCCCAGACGTTCCTTCAGATCCTTCAGAGAGGTCGCAAGGCAGAAGATCGCCATGACTTCGGACGCCACCGTGATGTCGAAACCGTCTTCACGGATAAATCCGTTGGCCGTCCCGCCAAGACCGATGACGATGTCGCGCAGCGCACGGTCGTTCATGTCCATCACGCGTTTCCAGCTCACCAGACGCGGATCGATATCCAGCGCATTGCCGTGGTTGATGTGGTTGTCCAACATCGCGGCCAGCAGATTGTGCGCGGCACCTATGGCATGGAAATCACCCGTGAAATGCAGGTTGATGTCCTCCATCGGGACCACCTGCGCGTAACCGCCGCCTGCAGCTCCTCCCTTCACTCCGAAGCAGGGTCCCAGCGAGGGCTCACGCAGGCAGACGATGGCCTTGCGTCCGATGCGGTTGAGTGCGTCACCCAGACCGACCGTGGTGGTGGTCTTGCCCTCACCCGCCGGCGTCGGGCTGATGGCGGTGACCAGGATGAGCTTGCCATCGGGGCGGTTTTCCAAGGCGCGGATGTAGTCCAGCGAGAGCTTGGCCTTGTAGTGCCCGTAGGGCACCAGATGCTCCGGCTCGATGCCGCAGGTGCGGCCGACCAGATCGATGATGCGTTCCTTGTGCGCTGCCTGCGCGATTTCGATGTCTGACATGCGGAGCCGTCCGGATGGGTGTAAAGATGACTCGCAATGCTACCCGATTACAGCTGGGGCCGGCCGCATGCAGTACCATGGCGACCCTTTTTCCACATGACAGAGCCGGAGCCCCGCATGAACGATGGCGTGCATGATC
>VGUA01000122.1 GCA_016874535.1 Gammaproteobacteria bacterium | reverse complement strand
GCCTGGGGGGAGGTGAATGGGGCATCTTCTGGCCTCACCTGACACCGGACAAGGCCGAGGTTGAGGTCGAGGCCTTGCGGGAACGGCTGTCAGGGCTGGAGACGCCGTTCGCACCCGGAATAAAGCCGGTGTTCGTGGCGGGAATCGCCAGGGTGGACCCCAAGAATCCACTGGTCGACCTGCTGGTCAACGCCGCTCATGACGGTTGCGCGCAGGCGCGCGAGCAGGGAGACGTGCGGGTCGTCATCGCGGGCAGCGATGAACGCAGGCGCCAGCAGCTCGAGCAACTCTCGACGTATGTGGCCAAAGCCGTCGCTCGCGACCGGCTGGTCTTGCTCTATCACGATGTCAAACCGCTGGAGCCGGGCGCGGAGGCCCTCGGTGCGCGGATCATCGTGGGTGCGGAGGACCGGGCTGGAAAGCTCATTCCGCCGCTGCTCTTTTCCCAAGCCGTGGTAAACACCGCATCAGCCTTCGACGTGGATCTATGGACATTGCGGTCCACCCTGCAATGGATCTCGGACAATGACGAGGAAAGTGAGCGTTTCGCCACCTTCATCCTGCCACTCTCCCGGGCAAGTCTTGAGACGGATGGCATCGCCAGCATCATCATCAACGAATTCATGAATGCCCCCGTGCCGCCTTCCCGGATCTGCTTCGCACTGGATGATCGGGCCGCCCACGCCAATCTTCCGGAAGCGGTGGAGCTAATCGGATCGCTGCGCGAATTCGGCTGCCGCTTTGTACTGGGTGAATTCGCCGGGGCCCAGGGAGACCATGTCTATGTCCGCGAGCTGGCGGTGGACTTCATCGAAATCGCCGCCGCGTTCCAGCCTGCGCAAGGGCCGGAGCAGCGTGATCTGGTCATTGCCCGGTCGGTCAACGACCTGGCGCATTTCATGGGCAAGCGCACGATTGCGCGGGTCCATGCCACGCCCGGGACGCTTGAGGTCCTGCGCAAGATGAAAGTCGATTTCGTCCACGATACCGCGCACGCAGTGCGCCTGCGGGTCAGCAAAGATGATTGATAAACCCAAGAAGATCGGGAAATACGACGTCGTCGACGTGCTGGGACGCGGGGCCATGGGAGTGGTCTACCGCGGTCACGATCCCTACGTGGACAGGCCGGTGGCGATCAAGATCGCGACCAACGTCGGCATCGAGGGCGCGCAGGGTGTGGCGCGACGGATGTTCGTCAATGAGGGGCGCTCCGCCGGACGACTGGACCATCCCAATATCCTCAAGGTGTACGAGGCGGGCGAGGAGAACGATCTCCCCTACATGGTGATGGAATACATCGCTGGCGGTGATACCCTGCGCAATTACTGCAAGGAGGGCTCGCTGCTGCCGGTGCCGGTGGTGATGCGAATCATCCGCCAGGCGGCCGACGCGCTCGATTACGCGCACGACCAAGGTGTGCTGCACAGGGATATCAAGCCCGCCAACCTCATGCTCACGCGCGAGGGCCAGGCCAAGATAGGCGACTTTGGCATCGCGCGACGCATCGGCGCCGACCAGACCCAGATCGCGGGCTGGTTCGGATCCCCGCTCTACATGTCACCGGAGCAAGCCCAGGATCTGGAAATGACCCCCCAGTCGGACCTGTTCTCGCTGGGTTCCGTGTTCTATGAACTGCTGACCGGCAAGGCCGCTTTTGCAGCCAAGGGCTTGACCGGCCTCATCCAGAAAATCCTGCACGAGGATCCACCGCCCGTGCACGAGATACGCACCGATGTGCCCGAGGAAGTGTGGGTCATCCGGAAGAAGATACTCGAGAAGGATGTCACCAAGCGCTACAAGCGTGGGGCCGAAATCGTTCGTGACATCGACATGCTGCTCAACGATGTGCGCAACGTGCCGCTCATCTTCTCCGACGATCAGAAAATCCAGCGCATGAGCACGCTCGTGTTCTTCGAGGGCTTCGGCAAGGCCGAGCTCAAGGAAGTGAACAAGGCTGCGGTCTGGCAGCGCTTTGCACCCGGGGCGCATATCTTTGCCGAAGGGTCGCGCGAGAACACCGCGTTCTTCGTCATCGTGGACGGCGCCGTGATGGTCGACATCAGCGGTGTGCAGATCAAGGAACTGGAATCCGGGGAATGTTTCGGCGAGATGGAATATCTCGCCGGCGGCACGCGCAGCGCCTCGATCACCACCAGTCGGGAGACCACGGTGTTGAAGGTGGAGCGCGACTTCAAGGAATGGGCCTCGCTGCCCTGCCAGCTGCGCATGGGCACGGCCTTTCAGGCGATGTTGATCAAGCGTCTGCGGGAGACCAGCCGGGAACTGGCCCGCGCGATGCGTTGACCAGCCCCACAGGAGGCTCCCCGGTCGTGCACAGGGGCTTGCTCCCCCGGACATGACCTGTATATATTCACACCTGTACAGATATACAGGTTCAGGTGTGACATGGAAGAAGAGCTCACTCCCCGTCAGGCGGCAGTGCTGGCCCTGATTCGCGAGACGGTCTCGCGCACCGGACTGCCACCCACCCGCACCGAGCTGGCCCGACGCCTCGGTGTTCGCTCCGCCAACTCCGCCGAATTGCTGCTACGGGCGCTCGCCAAAAAGGGCTTCATCACGCTCATCCCGGGTGCTTCGCGCGGAATCCAGCTCACAGACGTGATGGCGGCCGAGGCTGGGCTGCCCGTGGTTGGACGGGTTGCCGCGGGTGCACCCGTGCTTGCCGCTGCCCATATCGAAGAATGGCATCGCATCGATCCAGCCCTGTTCCGCCCGGCACCCGATTACCTCCTGCGGGTTGCCGGCACCAGCATGCAGGACATCGGCATTCTGGACGGTGATCTGCTCGCGGTGCATGCCACGCCTGAAGCGAAGGACGGCCAGGTGGTGGTCGCCCGCATCGACGATGAGGTCACCGTCAAACGCTTTTTCCGCCAAGGCCATCGCGTGATTCTCAAGGCGGAAAACCCCGACTTCGCCCCGCTTGAAATCGATCTCCGTGCCCAGACCTTTGCCATCGAGGGGCTGGGTGTCGGCATCCTGAGAAACCGCAGCCTGTGAGACATGGCCTCGCACAGGCACACATTGGAGAACAAAAAATGACTTTGCCCAGATTTCGCTCCGGCTCCTCTTCCCAAGGATATTTCCGGTACCGGGAAGCCCACCACGAGGCCGCGTTGCGCGGAGTGCAGCCGGCCGACACCGGTGGATTTCAACTCAGGCTGGAACTTCCGCAATTCCCCCTGGAAGCCCTCCTGCGTGGGACCGGGGACGGCGTGGCGGTAGCACTCTGTGCAGATGACACCCGAGTCATCACTCATACCAATGGTGCCGCGGCCTCGCATGGCGTGAGGCCGGGGATGTCTCTACGCGCGGCGCAGGCATTCTGCCCCGAACTGGCGGGGCTGCTTCGCGATCCTGCCGCGGAACGGCAGGCTCTCGCCCAGCTCACCCACTTTCTGGCGCTCGGCCGGCATCATGTGGAGTGTGTGCCGGCAGACTCCGACGCATGGGCCTCCACGGGCCTCTTTGCGCTGCGGGTGAGCGGGTATTCCCGTTCAACAGCGGGGGATCCAGCTCAGGCACTCAAGCGCGATCTGCGCGCCCTGGGTTACCGCGCAACGGTTTTCGCAGGCACTTCGCGGCCGTTGGCTACAGTGCGGATGCAGCCTGCACTCAACCTGTCCGAGCCCTCGACTCGCGTCGGGGGGGAGTGGTGCAGCCACCTCCACCTGCCGTGGCTACTCACCAAGCGTCATGACATCAATCTCGCGCTACAGCGTCTCGAGGCGGATCTGGGCCTTGCCCTGCAGGTTTCCGGGCGCGAGGTGGACTGGCTGCAGCTCTGCCTCGTCAGTGAGCGCGGCGGCCGCGTGCATCATGGTGTGGAACAATTGGCCGCAGGCACCTGGAAGCGCGCCATGAGCGAGCTGCGGGCGCGCATGCACCGCGAGCCCGGCTTGCGCGTGGGCGCGATGGAGCTCCGCGCGGGTTTGGGTGAGCCTGTTCCGGCCGCGGGCGCCCGCCGTCATGAGGGCCTGCAATAGGGGCTTTGAAGCCGCCCGGGAAGTATGGATACTGTGCGCTCATCATTTTTGAAAGGAGGTGATCCAATGTCTAGTGAGATGTTCCGGATGTCGCACCAGTCGCTGGATCTCGGCGCGCGCACCTTCACCCCGAGGGTCGCTGGCTGACAATCACGTACCGTGTTGCAAGTCCAGAGATTGACGACATTCAATCTCACGGAGGGCCGCCGCGTGCGGCCCTTCTTTTTGCCCGGTCCGTACGCCTCGTCCGCATAACCGGTTCTCGAGGCCTCCCGCAGGCTGGCGCTCCTCATCCGACGGGCCCATCCTCGACCCACTGACGGCACACGCCAGCGAGTTTTCGTGAAAATCCAGTTACTGAGTGATCTCCATCTGGAGGTCGAGCCCGATTTCCAGCCCGAATACGCCCCCGGGGCAGATCTGCTCGTACTGGCGGGTGACATCGGAGCCCGACCCGAAACGCCCATGGCACAGCACGGGGCCGAGGACTTCTGCCTGCGGCGGTTCTCGCCGGCCCTGCGGCATTGGCCGGTTCCGGTGCTCTACATTCCGGGCAACCACGAATATGACGGTCAGGATTTCGACGAATGCCGGTTGGCGCTGCGGGATACAGCGGAGGCTCTCGGCATCACCTGGCTGGACGGCGAGAGTCTGGTGCTTTCCGGGGTGCGCTTCGTCGGCACCACCCTCTGGAGTGACTTCGACTGTTTCGGTGATCGACCCGCCCACGTTCCAGGCTCGATGAGTCACAACCTGCGCATGCGGGAAAAATGCTTCCGTGCGGCCAACTATTACCTGGAAAAAACCGCCACCCTGCGCGAGGGAACTCTGTTTGACGCCGAGGCGATGCGGGATGAGTCCCTGCGTTGCCAGCAGTGGCTGCGTGAAACCCTCGCCGCGCCCCATGAGGGCCCTACGGTGGTCGTCACCCACTTCGCGCCCAGTCTGCGCAGTCATGATCCACGCTACGGCCTCACGCCCGGCACGGCCGGTTTTTGCAACGCGCTGGACGATCTGCTCGACCACGCCGACCTCTGGCTGCACGGGCACCTGCATTGTCCCAGCGACTATCGGACAGGGCGCTGCCGCGTGGTGGCCAATCCTCTGGGTTATGCCGAGCAGGGTGAACAACAGGCCTTCCAGCCTCGCTGTGTGCTCGAGATTTAGGCAGACTGCCACCATCACGAACGCCGGTTACGGCAACAAAAAGAGGGGAGAGCACCATGGCCATGTGGCAAGTTGAAAACAGGCAAGGCATCGTCGTCGCGAGCTACGTCAATCCACCGATGAACTACATGACCGCTGAGGGCATGAACGAACTGCGGGAGCTGGTGGAAACCTGGCGGGCGCCGGAAGTCCGCGTGGTCATCCTGACCGGTGGCGTGCCCAACCGGTTCATCACCCACTACAGCGTGGAGGAACTCATCGAGAGCGCGCGCAATCGTCCGCTCATGATGAACATGGGCCGCGCCTGGCTGCATCATCACAACGCCACGCTGACCAACCTCCGTGATTTGCCCAAGCCCGTCATCGCCGCCATGAGTGGAAGCACCATGGGCGGTGGCTTCGAAACTTCACTGTCCTGCGACATTCGCATCGCGCAAGCGGGAGATTTCCGTTACGGCCTGCCGGAGGTCACCCTGGGCATCCTGCCCGGTGGATGCGGCACCCAGCGTCTGTCCCGCCTGATTGGCGCGGGCCGCGCCATCGATTTCATCCTGCGCGGACGAATCTGCAAGCCTGAGGAAGCACTCGCCATGGGCATCGTGCATGAAGTGGCTGCGGACGCCAAAGCGCGCGCATTGGAAATTGCGGAGGCCATGTGCAAGCTCTCGCCGGTCGCGATTGCAGAAACCAAGCGCGCGGTCTACGAGGGCAGCGAAGTGCATCTGCAGGGCGGGCTGGAGATTGAAGGCGATGCCTTCATCCACACCATGCTTACCGACGAGGCCGTGGAGATCATGGAGGAGTATGTGGCGCAGCCGCTCGAAGACCGCGTGAAGTGGCTGGAGCGCACCCGCGCCCTGCTGCATCCCCGTTGAGACCAAGGCCCACGGGTTTGCCCTGAGCGCCGCATGGGACGTTGCCAGATGAAGTGCGCCCGGGCATCGGGGCTGCTCGCCCTAGTGTTCTGGCTCGCAGGCTGTGCGACCAATCCGGTGACCGGCGACACGGACTTCGTGATGATGAGCGAGACCGAGGAGCTGGCCGCCGGGCGCGCCGAGCATCAGGAAATCCTGAAGCAGTACGAGGTGTATGACGACGCCGGGCTGCAAGCCTATGTGGCCTCCGTCGGGCAACGGGTTGCTGCCAAGAGCCATCGACCGGAACTCAATTACGTCTTCACCGTGCTGGACAGCCCCGAGATCAACGCGTTCGCCCTGCCCGGGGGCTATGTCTACATCACGCGCGGCCTGATGGCCTATCTCAACTCCGAGGCCGAGCTGGCCGGCGTGCTGGGTCACGAAGTGGGACACATCACCGCCCGTCACGGGGTGCGTCAGCAGTCTGCGTCCCATGCCACCGAACTGGGAGTAGGGCTGCTTTCCATCTTCGTCCCCCAGATTGGCGCCCTCGGGCACCAGGCGGTGAGCCTGCTGGGCACTGCCCTAGTGCGGGGCTATGGTCGGGATCAGGAACTGGAAGCCGACCGTCTGGGGGCGGAGTATCTGGCCCGCACGGGCTATGACCCCGAGGCCATCATCAGCCTGCTCACCGTGCTGAAGGATCAGGAGATCCTCGACCAGCAATTGGCCAAGCAGGAGGGTCGCGAGGCGCGCGCCTACCATGGCGTGTTTTCCACACACCCCCGCAGCGACACGCGCCTGGCGGAAGTGGTGGGTGTGGCCCGGCAACTGGCTGCCACCCCGGGCGAGCGCCAGCGTGAACGTTACCTCGATGAACTCGATGGACTGGTCTTCGGCAGCAACCCCGCGGGCGGCACCGTCCGCGGACAGCGCTTC
>VGUA01000121.1 GCA_016874535.1 Gammaproteobacteria bacterium | reverse complement strand
TCCGGCCATACCAGTTCGTTGAACATGCCGAGAGCACTCACCACCACCTGCGCCTCGATCACGCGGCCCTGATCGGTCTCGACGCGCCAGCGCCCCTTCTCTTCCAACCAGGTCAGGGCAGTCACCTTGGTGTTGAAGTGGATGTGCCGGCGGATGTCGTACTTGTCCGCACAGTGATTGAAGTATTCGAGGATCTCGGCCTGGCCCGCGAAGGGCCGCGACCAGTCCAGCTTCGGTTCGAAGGAATACGAATAGAGATGTGACTGCACGTCGCACTCGGCCCCGGGATACTGGTTATGCCACCACGTGCCGCCAAGGCCATGGGATTTTTCCAGCATCACGAAATCTTCGATGCCGGCCTTGCGCAAATTGACGGCCATACACAGCGCACCGCCGCCTGCGCCGATGATGAGAACACGATGGAATTCCGCCGGGCTTGCTGACATGGTCGTTGCTCCTTGGGGTTGACGAACGGATATTCGCTGACGCTCAAGCGCCGAGGGTAGCGGTTGAGGATCCTGCCTGCAAACCGCCGCCGCAGCCGTTTCCAGAGCGTTTTACTGCGGGAAAGTGGGAGGAATCCGTCATGCAGCGCATCATCCTGGCGAGCGGTGTAGAGTGGGTCGCACAGCCATGCTGACACAGGAGGAACCATGCAACGTCAAGCGGTAGTCCCGGCAACCATGCAGAATATCTACGAGCGTTTCCATTACGCCCCGGCGGTCCGCATTGGCCCCTGGATCACCTGCGCAGGCCAAGTGGGACGCGACGCCTCGATGAAGGTTGTGGAGGGTGAGGAGGCCCAGATCATCCAGGCTTGGGAAAACGTGAAGCTGGTGCTGGCCGAGGCGGGGGCCGGGTTCGAACACGTATATTCCATGATGACCTATCACGTGGATATCCAGGCGCAGCTCGCGCTCTTCTGCGAGGTCAAGGACCGCTACATCCTGCGCACCCAGCCACCCCCGGCCTGGACAGGAGTGGGCGTGACGGCCCTGACCTTCCCCGGTCAGATCGTCGAAATCCAGGTCAACGCCTACGTGCCCTAGACGGGAACCCCGGTGCCGGGTCAGCCCCCGGTCTTTGCTCGCCGGAGCGTTGAGGCCGCTTGATCCCGGGGGCGGCTTTCCATGATCATCTGCGGCTCGCGCGGCAGCCGGGTATACCCTTAGTGCCGCGACAGAGCCCGCCGGGCCGCCCCCTCGAAGGTAAACCTGGCTCCAAGTCCCCCGCGAGTATCGGCTAAAAGACCGCTCGTACAGGTCACCGAGGAAGAGTCCATGCCAATCATCACCCTGCCCGACGGTTCCACCCGCACTTTCGACGGTCCAGTCACCGTGGCCGATGTCGCGCGTTCAATTGGCCCGGGCTTGGCCAAGGCCGCCCTGGCCGGCCAGGTCGACGGTCGACTCGTGGATACCAGCCATCGCATCAGTGCAGATACGCACCTGAGCATCATCACCGGGAGCCAGGCCGAGGGGCTGGAGGTCATCCGGCACAGTACGGCCCACCTTCTGGCGCAGGCGGTCAAGGCGCTCTTTCCCTCTGCCCAAGTCACGATCGGCCCGGTGATTGAAGACGGCTTCTATTACGACTTTGCCTACGAGCGTCCCTTCACGCCCGAGGACATCGCCGCCATCGAAGCGCGGATGGCAGAGCTCGCGAAGGCCGAGATCGATGTCAGCCGAGCCGAGTGGTCGCGGGACGATGCCGTGCGCTTCTTCGAAGCCCAGGGCGAGCACTACAAGGCGGAGATCATTCGCAGCATCCCCGAGACCGAGACGCTCTCGCTCTACAGCCAGGGCGAGTTCACCGATCTCTGTCGCGGCCCGCACGTTCCGGATACCGGCAAGCTCAAGGCCTTCAAGCTGACCAAGGTGGCCGGCGCCTACTGGCGCGGGGATTCCCGTAACGAGATGCTCCAGCGCATCTACGGCACGGCCTGGGCCGATACCAAGTCGCTGGATGCCTATCTGAAGCGCCTGGAAGAAGCCGAGAAGCGGGATCATCGACGCATTGGCCGGCAGCTGGATTTCTTCCATTTCCAGGAAGAGGCGCCCGGCATGGCGTTCTGGCACGAACGCGGATGGACGCTGTGGCAGCAGATTGAGCAATACATGCGTGGTGTGCTGCGCAAGCACGGCTACCGCGAAGTGAAATGTCCGCAGATCCTCGATGCCTCGCTGTGGAAGCGCTCGGGGCATTGGGAGAACTTCCGCGAGAACATGTTCGTCACGGATTCGGAGGAGCGTGAATTCGCGGTCAAGCCGATGAACTGCCCGGGGCATGTGCAAATCTTCAATCAGGGGCTGAAGAGCTACCGCGATCTGCCGTTGCGTCTGGCCGAATTCGGCAGCTGCCATCGCAATGAGCCCTCGGGTGCGTTGCATGGGCTGATGCGGGTACGTGCCTTCACCCAGGACGATGCCCACATCTTCTGCACCGAGGGCCAGATCCAGGCTGAGGTCGCAGGTTTCATCGATCTCCTGCTCGCGGTCTACCGCGACTTCGGCTTCGAGGATCTCCAGATCAAGCTTTCCACCCGCCCGGCCAAGCGGGTGGGGGATGATGCCACCTGGGACAAGGCGGAGGAGGCCTTGCGGCTGGCCCTGGACAGCAAGGGCTTGGCGTGGGATCTCCAGCCGGGGGAGGGGGCTTTCTACGGACCCAAGATCGAGTTCTCCCTGCGCGATTCGATTGGGCGTGTCTGGCAATGCGGCACCATCCAGCTCGATTTCGCCCTGCCGACCCGGCTCGGAGCCGAATATGTGGCCGAGGACAACAGTCGCCACGCCCCGGTCATGCTCCACCGCGCCATCCTCGGATCCTTGGAGCGTTTCATCGGCATTCTCATAGAGCATCACGCCGGCTTGCTGCCCACCTGGCTTGCGCCAGCGCAGGTGGCTGCTCTCAGTATCACGGAGCGATTCGCTGATTACGCCCGAGAAGTTTCAGAAACCTTGGAAAATCAAGGATTCCGCGCCATCGCGGACTTGAGAAACGAGAAGATCGGGCTTAAAATTCGCGAGCAAACCTTGCAGAGGATTCCCTACCTCCTGGTGATTGGAGAGCGGGAGGTCGAGCATAAAACGGTGGCCGTGCGGACACGGCGCGGGGAAGACCTTGGAACAATGACCTTGGCCGAGTTCTCAGCGCACCTTTCAGCAGACGTGTCCAGGCGCTGAAAACAGGAGGACCGGGTTATCGTTTCTGAAAAGAAGAACCGCGTCAACGAGGAGATTTCCGCTCCCTTGGTGCGCTTGATCGCGGCGGACGGCCAGAACGTCGGTGTGGTGCCAATCGCTGAAGCGCACCGGCAGGCGAGAGAGAACGAGCTCGATTTGGTGGAAATAGTGCCCACCGCCGAGCCGCCCGTATGCAGGGTGATGGACTTCGGCAAATTCCTGTTCGAAGTCAACAAGAAGAAGCATGCTGCCAAGCGCAAGCAGAAGCAGATTCAGGTCAAGGAGATCAAGCTCCGGCCCGGTACCGACGATGGCGATTACGACATCAAGATGCGTAACATTAAACGGTTCATAGAAGAAGGCGACAAGGTCAAGATCACGCTCCGCTTCAGGGGTCGCGAAATGGCCCACCAGGATCTCGGTGCGAAGATGCTGCAGCGGGTGGAGTCCGATCTGACAGGGCTCGCCATTGTCGAACAGCACCCCAAACTCGAAGGACGCCAGATGGTCATGCTGGTGGCGCCCAAGAAACATTGATGAAGAGTTCAGGACAGGACTGATATGCCGAAGCTCAGAACCAACCGCGGAGCCGCCAAGCGCTTCGCCAAGACAGGAAGTGGCCGCTTCAAGCGACGCCAGTCGCACAAGCGCCACATCCTGACCAAGAAATCAGCGAAGCGTAAGCGGCAACTGCGTGGCAACACCCTGGTGGTGGCAGCCGATCACAAAGAAGTGCTGCAACTGCTGCCCAACCACTAGTTCCACAGGAATCAAGCAACCATGGCAAGAGTCAAGCGGGGCACCATTGCCCACGCCCGCCACAAGAAGGTCCTCAAGCGGGCCAAGGGCTACTACGGCCGTCGGAAGAATGTCTTCCGGGTCGCCACCCAGGCTGTCACCAAGGCTGGACAATACGCCTATCGCGACCGCAAGGTGCGCAAGCGTGAATTCCGCGCCCTCTGGATCGTGCGCATCAATGCCGCTGCGCGTGAGCACGGCCTGAACTACGCCCGCTTCATCAACGGCCTGCTCAAGGCTTCGGTGGAACTCGACCGCAAGGTTCTCGCGGATCTGGCCGTGCACGACAAGGACGCCTTTGCCGCGCTGGTCGAACGGGCGAAAGCCGCGCTGGCGGCCTGAGGGCCGTCCGCACGGAGCCCTGAGCCGCTGCCCGTCCAGCGGCGCAGAAGTCCGGAGCACACCGAGGGGAAAGGCCAAACCTTTCCCCTTTTTCATGTCTCCCTTTCCTCCAATCCGCAGAGAAACGACAGCTCACACCCATGTCCGCCAACGATTCCTGCCTTAGCGACGCCCTTGCCGAAATCCGGGCAGCCGATTCAGCCCTCGCGCTGGATGCCGTCCGGGTCAAGTATCTGGGCAAGAAGGGCGTCATTACCGACCTGCTCAAGGGATTGGGCCGATTGGCTGCAGAGGAGCGTCCCGCTGCGGGCAATGCCATCAACGCCCTCAAGCAGTCTGTGATCGATGCCCTTGCCGAAAGGAAAGCACGCCTCGAGCAGCAAAGCCTGGAGGCTGCCACTGCCGAGCGTATCGATGTCACCTTGCCCGGCCGCGGTCTCCCGGCCGGCGGCTTGCACCCAGTGACGCTGGCCCTGCGACGCATCGAGAAGCTGTTCGTGCGTGCGGGTTTCGAGATCTGTGAGGGGCCGGAAATCGAGGACGATTACCACAACTTTGAAGCGCTCAATATCCCGGAACATCATCCGGCGCGTGCGATGCACGACACGTTCTACTTCCCCGGTGGGCAGCTTCTGCGTACCCACACTTCGCCGGTACAGGTGAGGGTGATGACCAACCGTTCGCCGCCGCTGCGCATCATCGCGCCCGGGCGGGTCTACCGCTGTGACTATGATCAGACGCACTCACCGATGTTCCATCAGATGGAAGGCCTGCTGATCGACGACCGGGCCTCCATGGCCGATCTGAAAGGCCTGCTGCACCAGTTCCTGCGCGCGTTTTTCGAGAACGAGGATCTGGAAATACGCTTCCGCCCTTCCTATTTCCCGTTCACTGAACCTTCGGCGGAGGTCGATATCCGGCTGCCTTCCGCGCACGGCCTCAGTGGCTGGCTGGAGGTGCTGGGTTGCGGCATGGTGCATCCGAATGTGCTCTCAAACGTGGGTATCGACAGCGAGCGTTACCGCGGCTTCGCCTTTGGACTCGGCGTGGAGCGCCTCGCCATGCTGTTGTATGGCGTGAACGATCTGCGACTCTTTTTCGAAAACGATCACCAATTCCTGCGCCAGTTCGCCTGAAGCCGGCACCGATAATCCGATGAAATTCACTACCGAATGGCTGAGCGATTTTGTCTCACCCCCGGAGGCTACAGAGGCCTTGTGCGAACGACTGACCATGTCCGGTCTCGAGGTCGAGGCGGTCGCATCGCTGGACGTCCCGCTCGAGCGGGTGGTGGTGGCTCGTCTGGTCTCAGCGGCACCACACCCGGCGGCCGATTCCCTCAAGGTGTGTGAAGTCGATGCCGGCGCGCATGGCATGTTCCAGATCGTCTGCGGTGCCCCCAATGCGCGGGCCGGATTGATGGCCTGTCTGGCCTTGCCGGATGGCCACATCGCCGGTGGAGTGGCAGTGAAGCCAACCAACATCCGCAGCGTGGAGTCCAACGGCATGCTGTGTTCGGCGGCCGAAATCGGCCTCGGGGATGACAGCTCGGGCCTGCTGGAACTGGCAGCGGACCTCACGCCGGGTATCGCGCTCGGTGAGCTGTGCCCGGCAACGGACACCCTGATCGAACTCAGCCTCACGCCAAACCGGGGCGATTGCCTGTCCTTGCTCGGTATTGCCCGCGAGCTTGGCGCCTTGGCCAATGTGGAGTGTCGTGAACCGCAGACCCCTGCGGTGGCGGCGATCACTGCGTCCACGTTACCTGTCAGCCTCGCCGAGCCCGACGCTTGCCCCGTTTACGCCGGCCGGGTGCTGGAGGATGTGGATGCTTCGGTCACGACACCGCTGTGGATGAAGGAGCGTTTGCGCCGTTGTGGCGTACGCTCGATCAGCATCGTGGTGGATGTCACCAATTACGTCATGCTGGCCCTCGGCCAGCCGATGCATGCCTTCGATCTGGACCGGCTGCAGTCGGGTATCGAAGTGCGTCGGCCACGACCGGGTGAAACACTCGTGCTGCTCGATGGATCCGAGCCCGAACTGCAGACTTCCGATCTGGTTATTGCCGACGGCGCGGGGCCGGTGGCGCTCGCCGGAGTGATGGGCGGACTGGCCTCCGGTGTCCAGGCCGGCACACGACGGGTGTTCCTAGAGAGCGCCTGGTTCAACCCGATCCGGATCGCGGGTACCGCGCGCCGCCTGCGTCTGCATACGGACGCATCGCATCGTTTCGAACGTGGCGTAGATCCCACCGGGCAGAGTCGTGCCGTGGAGATGGCTACCCGATTGCTGGTCGACTTGTGCGGCGCACAGCCGGGACCACTGACACTGGAGCGCGCCGAGGGCCTCCCGGCGGAGGCACCGGTCAACATCCGTTTCCGCCTGGACCGGGCCAACAGCCTGCTCGGCACGGACATCGGCAAGGATGAGGCGCTGGATATCTTTCGCCGCCTGCGTCTGCAGGTTGCCCGGGAGGACGGGTACTGGTGCGTGACTCCACCACCTCATCGTCCCGACCTCGGGCGGGAAGAGGATCTGGTGGAAGAACTGGCTCGCATGCGTGGCTATGACCGCATCCCGGCGACCAGCCCCAGCCCTTCGCTGCAGCTCGCCGTGGGCGACAACTCCCGTGACGAACTCGGCCGCGTCCAGGACGCATTGGTCAGCGCCGGCTATCTCGAAGCCATCACCTACAGTTTCATCGCCCCGGAACTCTGGAACCTGTTTGGTGAAGGCCTGGAGCCTGTGGCCCTTGCCAAT
>VGUA01000120.1 GCA_016874535.1 Gammaproteobacteria bacterium | reverse complement strand
CAGCACGCGCGTCGGGTACTTGGTGACTGGATCGGGTTTTACAACAGCCGCCGACCGCACCAGGCGCTCGATATGAAAACACCCGCTGAGGCTTACGCCTTAGCGGCTTGAGGTGAGCAGACTCGGCTGGGTCATTACACGTTAGCCCATTTTGTCGAACAACCCTCGCTGCGGTGGCGCGCGTACTGGTGGCCGCCGGGGCGCTTCGCATTCAGCCCCTTTCGCATCCAGGTTGGTGAGGATCTGCGCCGGCCTTTTGAGTGGTGCTGCAAAGATGTTATCCTTCGCCGCGTCCCCGGTCTGCGGGCTTCGCCGCGGCCGGGCCCGGACGATCCCCAAGGGAGATAAGGTGATGGCGCTGCTGAACCGCGAAGACTGGTACGACCTCGCGCGCGCGACCAATTGGACGGCGACCTACGTCACCGAAGAAGCGCTCTTCCCGGAACAGATGAGCGGGGCCCGCGGGATCCCGATGATCGCCTGGGAAACCTACGACGAACCGTACAAGACGACGTACCCGGAGTACGTGGCGGTCCAGCGCGAGAAGGACGCCGGCACGTATTCCGTGCGAGCAGCGCTCGAGCGCGCGGCGTTCGTCGACAGCGCGGATCCGGCCTGGGTCAGCACGATGCAGGCGCACTACGGTGCAGTAGCGCTCGGCGAGTACGTCGCGGGAGTGGGCGAGGCGCGCATGGCCCGCTTCTCCAAAGCCCCGGGCAACCGCAACATGGCGGTGTTCGGCATGATGGACGAGAACCGTCACAGCCAGCTGCAGCTGTACTTTCCGCACGCGAACATCAAGCGTGGCCGGCAGTGGGATTGGGGCCACAAGGCGCTGCGCACCGACGAATGGGCTGCCATCGCGGCACGGTCGCTGTTCGATGACATCGTGACCAGCCGGGACGCAATCTCGACGGCAATCATGCTGACGTTCGCCTTCGAGACGGGCTTCACGAACATGCAGTTCCTGGGCCTTGCCGCGGATGCGGCGGAAACCGGCGATCACACGTTCGCGAGTCTCATCTCGAGCGTCCAGACCGACGAGTCACGCCACTCCCAGCAGGGTGGCCCGGCACTCCGCATCCTGATCGAAAACGGCCACAAGGCCGAAGCGCAGCAACTGATCGACGTCGCGATCTGGCGTTCTTGGAAGCTCTTCTCCGTGCTGACCGGGCCGCTGATGGACTATTACACCCCGGTCGCACATCGTAAGCAGTCGTTCAAGGAGTTCATGCTCGAGTGGATAGTCGTGCAGTTCGAGCGGCAGCTGCTCGACCTGGGGCTGGACAAGCCGTGGTATTGGGACACGTTGATGCGCGACATCGAGATCACGCATCACGGCATGCACATGGGCGTATGGTGCTGGCGCCGCACCATGTGGTGGAACACCGCTGCCGGCGTCACGCCGGCGGATCGGGAATGGCTGGAAGAAAAATATCCCGGCTGGAACCGGCGCTGGGGACGCGTATGGGATGTCATCACCGACAACCTGCTGCGCGGCGACGAGTCGGCAACGCTTCCCGAAACGCTGCCGCTGATCTGCAACATGAGCAATCTGCCGATTACGCACATCCCGGGCGATGACTGGGACATCACGGACTACTCTCTGGAGCACGAAGGCCGCCTGTATCATTTTGGCTCCGAAGTTGATCGCTGGTGCTTCCAGATCAATCCCGAGCACTACAAGGGCCATCAGACGCTCGTCGACCGCTTCCTCGCCGGCGCGATCCAGCCGCCCACGTTCGAAGGCGCGCTGCAGTACATGGGGCTGGGCCCGGCCGAGCGTGGACGCGACGCCCACGCCTACGGCTGGATTGAGCATTTCCGCAAGCTTCGTTCGGCGGCCTGAAAGTAATTTTCGACGCGAGGCCTGCTGACGATGGCTGATTTCCCGCTGCATTCGAATTTTCAGGGCGATTTCGTGCCCGTGCTGGTACTGGTCGATACCGAAGACACGATGGACCAGGTCGCCGCGAAGTGCGCGTACCATTCGGTCGGCAAGCGCGTGGCCCCACGACCGGACAAGGTCATTCGCGTGCGCCGACACCGCGCCGCCGAGTGCCTCCCGCGCGATCTGAGGGTCCGCGACGCCGGGCTGCAAGCCGCCGAGACCATCGACGTCATTTTCGCCGACGCGTGACCGTGGCCTTCGAGAAGATCTGCACCCTCGACGACGTGTGGGAGGGAGAGATGGGCCCTTTCGTCACGGCGGATGGCACCGAGATCCTGCTCGCCGTGTTGCCCGGTGGCGTCGTGCGCGCCGTTCAGGGCCGCTGTCCGCACCAGGACTTCCCGCTTCACCGCGGCCGCCTGGAACGCCACGTGCTAACCTGCCGCGCGCACCTGTGGCAGTTCGATCTCGAGTCCGGCCAGGGCGTCAATCCAGGCGACTGCCAGTTGGCGGTCTATCCCACCCGGGTCGATGGCGACGATGTCTACGTGGACGTCGCTGGAATCGTGCCCCGGCACTCGCATACCTGACGGGAGGATTCTTGCATGACCGATATGGACGCGCTGCTGCGAAACAACCGGGTAGGGCCAGTGATGCGTTCGGGCGAAGTTGCAGACGCAGTATGCGAAGCCGCCCGGATCGACAATCCGGACCGCACCATCTCCGTGGATGACATGAACGCCTATGTTCGCATTCACACCGATGACGAACTCGTGATCACGCGCGCCACGATGGAGGAGTGTCTAGGCCGTCCGTTCCAGATGCAGGAACTGGAGGTCAATCTGAGTTCCTTCGCCGGTCGGATCGACACCGGTTCGCAACAATTCCGATTCTACTTCGCAAGGAAGATGTGAGGGACGACCAGATGGACGCACAGCCGGAAGAGAAGCCGCTAAAAACCTGGTCATACCTGACGACCGGCGCACGGCGACGGCCGAGCGAGTACGAAGTTGTCTCGACCGGCCTGCATTACCACACCCGCAATCCCGCCCAGCCGTTCGAGCTGTCACCGGATATTCCGATGGCCGAATGGTACAAGCGCTATCGCAACCAGAGCCCGCTGCGATATCCCGATTGGGACGCGTTCCGTGATCCGGACGAGATGATCTACCGGACTTACAACCTGGTGCAGGATGGACAGGAGAACTACGTCTGGGGTCTTTTCGATCAGTTCAACGCGCGCGGCCACGACCAGATGCTGGAAGCGGACTGGGTGGCGTTTCTCGCGCGCGCGTACACGCCGGCGCGGTACCTCTTTCACGCCCTGCAGATGGGCAGCGCGTACCTGCACCAGATGGCGCCCGGCAGCACCATCACGAACTGCGCGACCTACACGAGCGCCGATCATCTCCGGTGGGTCACGCATACTGCGTACCGGACCCGTGAACTGGCGAATGCCTATCCGGCGCTGGGCTTCGGTGCGCGCGAAAGGCAGGCCTGGGAGGCGTTGCCGATGTGGCAGGGCTACCGGGAACTGGTGGAGCGGGCGCTGGTCGCGTGGGACTGGGGCGAAGCCTTCGCCGCATTCTTCCTGGTGATCAAGCCCGCGGTGGAGGAAGTCCTGTTCGGTGCGCTGGGCAATGCCGCGCGTCGCCACAACGATCTGCTGCTCGGTCTGCTGACCCAGGCCCAGACGCGCGACGCGGAGCGCCACCGCCGGTGGGTCACGGCGCTGGTGGAGATGGCGCGCAGCGTCGACGGCAATCACGCGGTGCTCGATGCCTGGTGCCGGCGCTGGGTCCCGCTCGGCGAGGCTGCGATCGATTCGTTCTGCGCGGCGCTGCCGGAGGAAGGCGCCGAGGCGGCAGCGCAGGCGCGCGCCGCTACCCGGTCTTTCCGCGCGGGAATGGGGTTGTCATGAAATTCGGCCTGCTGTACCTGCCCACTTTCGATGGCGCGCTCCACGGCGATTCAGCCGGTCTCTACCGACAGATATTCGAGCAGGTGGATCTTGCCGAATCGTTGGGATACGACGCGGTGTACGTGGCCGAACATCACTTCACGCCGTACGGCGGCGACATTCCGAATCCCGCGCTTTTCCTGGCGGCGCTCGCGCAGCGGACCCGCCGCATGCGCCTGGGTACCGCCGGTGTCGCGTTGCCTTTGAATCGCGCGCTCAACATCGCGGAGCAGCTTGCGATGGTGGACGCGATGTCGGACGGACGGCTCGACATCGGCGTCGTGCGCGCGTTTCTCGATTTCGAGTACGACGCGCTGCAGGTGGACATGAGCGAGAGCCGCGAGCGCTTCAATGAAGCCGTGGAGATCCTGCAGGGCACATTTGCCAATGCACGCTTTTCCTACGCCGGAAAGTTCAATCGCTTCGAGAACGTCGAGTTGCGTCCCCGACCTCTCCAGCGCCGGCCGCGAATTATGGTCGGTACGGTGCTGAGTCCTGAGTCGGCCCGCTATGCGGGACTGAAGGGCTTCGATCTCGCGGTGATACCTTACGCCGTTTCACTTGCCGGCGTCAGGCAGACGGTCAAGGTGTATCACGAAGCGCTGCTGGAAGCAGGGCATGACATCGCCATGCACAACGTGCACGCGACATTCCATCTGTATGTCGAGCGCGACGAGGCCTCCGCGATCGCGACCGTCCGTCAACCCATCCTCGACTACGTGCAGTACTTCGCCGAGGCGCTGGTGGGCGATCGGTGGTCGAAGGACTACGCGGGTTACGAAGGACTGGTGCACAAGGTTCTTTCGCTGAAGAACTTCGATGCGCTCTATGATCGACGCACGCTGTTCGGAGATCCCGCGCGGCTGCACGACACGATGGAGCAGGTCATCGCCGCAGGCATCACGGAAGTTTCATTCATTACCATCATGCCGGGACTTCCGCAGGCCAAGATCCTGGAGTCCCTTCGCCTGTTCGCGAGCGACGTGATGCCGCGGTACCGCTAGCGGATTGAGGGTATAGGAAGCCTAAACCGCCTTTTTGATCCGCGCGAGTCCTGGCTGCGAGTGCTCGGCCTGGCCGCCAGGTCAACGGTCGGAGTCGTGCAGTGTCCCTGAACACCATTTGAGGCCTGAAACCCGGCCAACTGCCTTAATCGTCGAGAGTCGTCGAGGTCGTGTCGTGACAGGCCGCAAGCCAACGCCGTTGCCGCGCCGCTGGTCGCACAGCCCAGGCTGAGTGTTCGGAGCGTTAGCCCATTTTGTCGAACAACCCTCGCTGCGGTGGCGCGCGTACTGATGGCCGCCGGGGCGCTTCGCATTCAGCCCCTTTCGCATCCAGGCAGGTGAGGATCTGCTCGCATCGCCGTCGGGCCGCAGCGAGGTCGCAAGGTGTTCACGCTGCAGACGCTGCCGGCGTGTGACCAGGCCTTCGATGACGGAGTCGGGAAGGTCGCCGGATTCTCTCTGCACGCCGGGGTCGCGGCGAGGGCGGATCAACGCCAGAAGCTCGAGCGGCTGTGTCGATATATCAGCCGGCCGGCGATCTCGGAGAAGCGTCTGTCGGTGACGGCGAACGGCAACGTCCGGTACCAGCTGAAGACGCCGTACCGAGACGGCACGACGCACGTGATCTTCGAGCCCCTGGACTTCATTGCCCGGCTGGCAGCCCTGGTGCCGAAACCGCGGGTCAACCTGACCCGATTCCATGGGGTGTTCGCACCGAACAGCAGGTACCGCGCGCGGGTGACACCGGGCAAGCGAGGAAAGGGAGGTCCGCATACCACGATGGCGGATCCGGAGGAGCGGACACCGGCCGAACGCCGCGCCGCGATGACCTGGGCGCAGCGCCTCAAGCGGGTGTTCGGGATCGACATCGAGACCTGTCCGGCCTGCGGCGGGGCGATGCGGATCATCGCCTGCATTGAGGACCCCGACGTCATCGAGAAGATGCTCGCTCACCTGGATGCGAAAGTGGCTGAGCCCGACGCCCCGCAGCGTCCGCCCTGCCGGGCGCCGCCGCCGCGTGGGCCGCCGCCACCGCGTGGGCTGTTCGACGAGACAGGGTGACAACTCCAGGATGACCTCGTTCGGGCTTTGCCGTCAGCGGCACGGCCATGGCGGCGGCTGGTCGGGAAACCGGCGGCGAGGGGGAAGGGTGCCGGCGCGGCCGTCGCCGGGGAGAATTCGGGGGTGAGATGCCAATTTTGCGCACTGATAGGGGAGCGGGAGCGGTCTGCCGGCGGTAGACCCCGCCGTCGATCAGGCAAGGCTGCCCGCTGCGAGCACACGAAAAGGTGGTTTATTCTTCCTATACTCACCCCCCGGAGCGTTTCACCACTCATTACCATCACTAACGAAGGAGACGAGCTGAGTGATTGGCGATTCCTTTCACAATGTTATCTTGTAACGCCATTCCTCTCTCACGATGATCACCTGACCGTACACAGCTTCGACCACAACAAACCAACACAGGCAAGGAATCAAATGGCAAACATGAATTTCACTGAACAGATGGTCATCGATACGCTTCAGCGCTGGTGCGACAACGTCGTTCGCATCGGGGAAGTCCACAGCCAGGGTGGTGATGTAAGGACGGCCACCGAACAGGTGCTCACCGATAACTACGACTATGACAAGGGCAAGGTGCTCTTCAAACCGACACTGGCGTTCGGCCCGCAGACTTTCCGCCCCACCAAAGAGGGCGCGCTCGCCTATTTCATCGGTGGCAACTCCAACTATCCGGACGACAAGGGCTTCAAACTCAAGCCGTGGGTCAAGGTCTGGTACAACAAGCTCGACTACGTGCTGCATGGTGACATCGCGATACTGCAGTGCAACGTACATCTGGTCGGCCAGGACGACAGCCACATCTTCGTCAACAAGAGTTTCGTGTTCAGGATCTGTGACGATGGCAAGATCCGAATCGTCCTGCACCAGTCCTCCTTGCCGTACCAACCTTGACAGCCCCTGCAAGCGGAACCGGAGGTGTGTGGGTATGAGGCGGACGAGACGGCTGGTTGACCCTGGCGGTAGTGATGGATTGCCACACCCGGGAGCTCCTGGGGTGGCAGCTGTCGCGCTCTGGGCGGGCGACGACGGCCACCGCGGCCCTGGAGCAGGCGCTGATTGCCCGCTTTGGATGTCTGGGCCGTGTGCAGTCGCCTCTGCTTCTGCGCTCGGACAATGGGTTGGTGTTCACCAGCCGGGATTACACGCGACTGGCGCGCGGCTATGGGCTTCGC
>VGUA01000119.1 GCA_016874535.1 Gammaproteobacteria bacterium | reverse complement strand
CGACCCCGACACAGCCCTGAGTCACGCGTGAATCTGTCCTTCCTCACCGTTCGACGGGCCATTCTGTGGTCCCTGCTGCTGGCCGCCTCCATCCTGATCCACGGCTGGTCCGCTTCCCGGGTGGGTAGCGAGATCAAGGCCAGCACGGATGCGCTGGAAGCGCAGCGCGCGGCCGCGGCAGCCAAGGGCAAGCAGGTGGTGATCGAGATTCCGGCCGATGTGAAAGAAGCGCCTCCGCCGGAGCAAAAGGAAACCGAGCTCGATGAGCCACTCGACTTCGAGGAAGACTTCGAGCTCGAACCACCGGAAGTGTTGATCGCACCCCAGGGCGTGGCGCCGCTGCCGCCGGATGTGATGCTCTCGCTCAAGGCCCAGGCCGGCGGGGCAGGGGAGGATGAATCCCCGGTGGAAATCGCCATCGCGACGCCCAGCGTGAGCGTGGCGGGCCTCATCAAGCGCACCAATATCCCGACTGTCGGCATCCTCTCGCCCACCCGCACCACCGGCGGCACGGGTGGAGGCAGCGGCGGCGGCACGGCCGGCTTTGGGGTCGGCATCGGCAATGCGCTGGGCGGCTCCACCAACCAGTTTGCGGCCTACATCGCCGGCATGCGGGAATCCGGCCTCGATGTGGTCTTTGTCGTGGACGCCACCGGCACCATGGGTTGGGTGATTGATGAAGTGAAGGATCGCCTGCGCGATATTTCCACCGTCATCCGCTCTTTGGTGCCCATCGCGCGCTTTGGGGTGGTGGCCTTCCGCGACAAGGAATCCGGCTTCGTCACCCGCGACCAGCCGCTCACCTACAGCACGCTCAAGGTGCAGCGCTTCATCGACGATCTTCGCGCCGAAGGTGGTGGCGACATCTACGAAGCAGTCGATGAGGGCTTGAGGGTTGCCATCGAGGGCTCCGATTGGCGCCTGGGTGCCCGCCGCATCATCATTCTCATCGGCGACTATCCTCCGGCGGATGAAGAAATGGATGGCATCGTGCGTGATGTCCGCCGTTTCAGCAGTTCGGGGGGGGTGGTCTCCGCGCTCGATGTGAGCGACCAGTCCAACCCTGCCGTGGTAGAGGCCAAAGTTGGCCGCAAGGTCGACCGCCGCATGTATCGCAGCGACTCCATGCTCAACTACCGCATCATCGCGGACGCCGGCGGCGGGGATTCCGCCACCCTCGAAGGCGAAGTCACCATCACGCGGCGACTCATCACCCTCATCATGGGTGAGCAGTTCGCCAGGGAGATGAGTGCCTTGCTGGAGCTCATCTGATGCGTCGCGTCCCGTCACGCCTTTCACTCGCCTTGTGTCTGCTGGGCAGCCTGTGCTTGGGTGTTCTGTTCGCGACATCCGCGCTGGCAGCCGGCGATCCTGTAGCAGATGCCAAAGCCATGCTGGCCCGGCTTGCGCCGGGTGGCCCCACCAGCGATTACGTGGCAGTGGCACGCGAATTCGGGCAGGTGGTGGATGCCGTGCGCCAGGGCACCGCGCCTGATCTCACCCTGCTCGAACTGCGCAAGGTGGCGGGGGAGATGCGCGACCGTGCCGAAGATCGCTTGCGCGCAGCAGAAGCCGAGGCCGGCGACGATGAAGGCGCCCTGGAACAGATTTACGAATCCGCCACCTGGGATGATTTGAGCTTTGCAATGTCCGCCTTCCCCTACTGGCGGGCGTGGCTCGATCTGACTCTCGCCGAGCGTCCCTCGCAGCTCGCCCAGCGCGACAAGCGGCTGTGGTCCGCCAAGCGTGGGTTCCGCGCAGCTTCCATGCAGATCTTCCAGCCCAATCTGGTGTACGGCGGCTGGCTAGGCATGGGCTATATCGCGCAGGCCGAGAAGCAACCCTCGCGCGCGATCCAGATTTATGAGGCACTCAAGAAAGCGCTGGCTGCCGAGCCTACCCATCCCGTCTACCAGATGGCGGATGCGGAGATGAAGATCATGAAGGGTGAGCCTCCACCGCCGGGCTTGGTCGCGCAGGCCGCGGCGGCTGGTGGCATGGACATGGAAACCGCCAATCTGCACGCGGAAGCCATGCAGCTGCTCGCCCAGCATCGCGCGGCGGAGCAGAAGGAGCGGGGCGCAGGGGTCGGCGCGCGGGTGGCGGCGGAAAAGCTCCGCGCCATCATCGCCAAGGACAAACTCACCATGGGGATCTTGAGTGACCTCTTGGGCTATCAGGCCGAACTCGCCCGCGAGGGCCTCGGGGACTATACCGATCTGCTGCTCGCCGAATTCAACTTCAACAACCAGCAATGGTTCACAGCGGTGCAGAAGTACCGGTCATTCTTCGGCGCACCGCCCCGGACGCCGGGGATCAGTTTCGATCGCTTTCGCTACCGCTATGCGGTGGCCTTGCTGAAGAGCGAACTGAACGAAGAAGCCGCGCGCGAAGCCGAGCGTCTGCTGCGCAGTGATGTGGAGCCTGCCGTGCAGAAAGCGGCCACCAAGCTCGCCTACATCGCCCGCGCAGGCAATGCGGAAGTGAACATCAACCAGGCGAGCCGCACCGCACTCACCACGGCGGCCAAGCGCTTTCTGGCGGAGAATCCCAACGACCCGGACGCCGACGGTGCCCGGCTCATCCTCGCGCAGAACAGTGGCGAGGCTGGCGCCGCCCTCAAATACCTGAACAGCGTGCAGAGCACGGGCAAGTTTGCAGGTGGGGTGGAGCGCACGCGCTTTTATGTGATGGCCAAGGATTTCGCTGAAGCTGCTCGCACCGGCAAGGGCCTGGAGACCATGGCGCGTCAGGCACTGTCGGCTTGGGAAACCTTGCCGGCAGAGGAGAAAAAGCCAACCCAGAACCAGGCCTTCTTCTTCCAGCTGCTCGCGGTGACAGAGCCGAAACCTGCGAGCCTGTTGCCACGCCTCGAAGTGGCCGAACAGAAGACCGCAACCGCCGGGCTCAATGTGAAACGGGCCTATCTCTGGAGTCGGCTCAAGATTTATGAGCGCATGGGCGAGCCTGAGCGTCTGCTCACGGATCTCAAAACCCAAGGTGCCGCCGCCGCGAACAGCTGGATTCTTGAGCAATACTTCCCCTTCATCCGTCGCCAGGCGATAGCCCTGCGGCTCCAGATGACCGAAGCCCTCTCGCCGCATCTCAAGAAGCAGCCCGAGATGGAGCGCCGCTTCCGGCTCATGTACATCGACGACTTGATGGCCGAGAACCGTGGCGAGGAGGCCTACACCGAAGCCAAGTCCCTGCTCGCCGATTATCCCCGCGCGGGTGATGCCTATCGCGCGCTTGCCAAGGCCGCCAATGCCACGCGTCGGCCGGTGGAAGCGGACAACGCCTGGCGCGTGATCACGGAAAAAGTGCCACCCAAGGAGCCCGTGTGGTGGGAGGGCATGCTGAGCCGTATCGAGATTCGCGCCGGCTCCACCCGCCCGGCAGCCGCCTGCGAACTGGTGGATACCGTGCGCAAGCGGCTGCCCGCACCCAAGCCCGAATTCAGCCAGCGCTTCGAAGCGCTGCGCCAGAAAGTCTCCTGCCCGGATCCCGCCGCTGGCGCTTGAGGCGGGCAGGCCTCGATTTTCAGGTGCCCTCGGTTTGGCTCACGGCAGCTCCCTGTGCGTAGTCGACTCGACCGGCGTTCCCCCTCTATGGCAGCAGCGCGATGCGATCCTTCCGCCCGGCAGGGCACTGGTGGCGAGGGCGCGCCCAAGATTTTGGTGTGATCGCCAACGCGCGGTGAATTCATCGAATTAATGGCTACAATGTTTGTCGGAATGGCCTGACGAAGAATGCAGCTGAAGGCTGGTTTTCAGTGGCTGCGCCCTGACTACAACACAGATCTCGGACGGGGAGTTCACCATGCGTATTCGCAAGTACGATTTCAATTTCAGTCGGCGTCATTTCATGAGCCAGACCGCCAAGGGCATCCTGGGTGCGGGCGTGTTCGGCAGCGTGTGGGATGCGGTGGCCCAGAACGGGACCTTCGAGAAGGTCTACCCGGATGAGCTGCTGTCCATCGGGGAATACACCAAGGGTAAGGTCACCCCGGGCGTGATGATCGACGCCGACAACGTCGACCTCATCCAGGATTTGCTGGATCCCATCCGCTATACCCAGATCAAGCAGATGGGCCGCAAGCTGCAGGTGGTGGAGTCCGTCAAGGACATGACCCGCCTGAGCCCCGTGGATTACATCGAGGCCACCCTGCGTAACAAGGATCAGGCCATGCTCGACGAGGCCGGCAATGTATGGACCAAGGAGGGCAAGCCCTGGATTGGCGGCAATCCCTTCCCCGAGCCCAGCACCGGCGCCGAGTGCTTCATCCCCATCACGCTCTCTTGGGGTCGTCACGACATCTCTTTCTACGCGATCAAGGACTATGAGATCGCGGACACCGGTGAGCAGACCCATCACTACGAAGTCTGCTGGTGTGAATACGCCTCCGTTGGCCGCGTGAGCATCGATCCCAAGCCCTATCTGCCGGGCTCGGAAGACAAGCTCCGCTACCAGTCGGTGTTCTTCACCTACCCCAATGATGCCAAGGGCACGTCCTTCCTCAACATCTGGGACTACGACCAGCGCAAGTTCCCGGAACTGATGGGCTTTCTGCCGGCCTTCAAGCGGGTGCGCCGTTTCCCGTCCAGCCAGCGCTTCGAGCCGCTCATTCCCGGCACCACGCTGTACCTGTCGGACGCCTGGACGGCGGGCGACCCCTACCTCACCTGGGGCAACTACAACATCATCGGTCGCGGACCCTTTCTTGCGGGCCTCTCCGGCAACTGGAACAGCGCGCACGACAACTGGCAGGGTACCGTCCATGGCGGGCCCAAGGGCATCACCTTCTGGGATACCAAGGTGGAGCTCATTCCGGAAGTCATCGTGGTGGAAGCGGAGCCCACGGGTTACCCGCGTGCACCCATCTCCAAGAAGCGCGTGTGGTTTGATGCGCGCACCATGCTGCCGGTCGGCATGGTCACCTATGACCGCCGCGGCGAGCCCTTCAAGTCCTTCGACGGCTGCTATTCGATGTATGAGGATGGCGACAAGAAGGTGAACGACTTCGACGGCCGCCCGTACTGGTCCTGGTGCAACGTGCACGCGCACGATGTGCAGAGCAATCGCATGACCCGCCTCGAGCAAGTGAAGTCGGTGGGCGGTGGGTACCAGATGCGCGTGAACGACGAGAGCATGTTCGACCAGTACCTGACCGAAGCCGCGATCCGCCGCCTCGGCACCTAGCTGAAATTGGTGACAGTTACCTCATTTCCCGAAATTGGTGACAGTTACCTCATTTCCCCGGTCGTGCCCGAAATGCCTGAATTGGTGACAGTCACCTGATTTCCGACCCGATTCCCGTGGTGCCGCTGGAGACGCCGAAATTGGTGACAGTTACCTCATTTCCGTAGTCCGTCGAGAAATAGGGTTACTGTCACCAATTCTGCGGCGGTTACCTCACTTCCCCGGTCCGGGGAGAAATAGGGTAACTGTCACCAATTCCGGGAAATAGGGTAACTGTCACTAATTCTTTGTCAGGGGTGGCCCAGCAGGGTCACCGCCACCACTGCTTCTTCCACGCCGATGATGCCGCCGCCGTTCTGGGCCAGCGCAATGCGCGCGGTGTTCACCTGGCGGGCACCGGCCTCGCCTCTGAGCTGGGTCACCAGTTCATAAATCTGCCCCAGCCCCGTGGCCCCGATGGGATGTCCCTTGCACTCCAGTCCACCGGAGGGATTCACGGGGATGCGTCCGCCCAATGACAGATCTCCGCGCTCCGCCGCTGGCCCGCTTTCCCCGAGACCGCAGAGCTGCAGCGCTTCCACTTCGATGATTTCCCCCATGGCAGTGGCGTCGTGGACTTCGACGACCGAGACCTCTGTGGGCCCGACACCGGCCTCGGCATAGGCACGGTCGGCCGCGAGGCGGGTCACGTGTTGTAGATAGTCCTCCGGGGCGCGCGGGCCGCCGGTCTGCAGCACGCTCGCCAGCACTTTCTGCGCGCGGGACTGGCGAGCATTCAAACGCTTCAGGCCCTCGGCGCTGCAGACAATCGCCGCCGCAGCGCCATCACTCACTGGTGAGCACATCGGCAGGGTGAGCGGATAGGTGATGGGCGGCGCAGCCAGCACTTCTTCCACCGTGAACGGCCGCTGGTACTGGGCCCGCGGATTGTGCGTGGAGTGCTGGTGGTTCTTGGCGGCCACGGCCGCAATCTGGCGCTGTGTGGTGCCGAAGGTCTTCATGTGCAGGCGCGACAGCCCGGCATAGACATCCATGAACACACTGTAAGGGCGTTCCGACCGCGAGCCCGGTGGCTCCGCCACGCCGTCTCCCATCGCCACCAGGGTATCGCGGTTGGCCTCCGCGGTATGCACATCCCAGGCACCGTCAAAGGCGCTGAACATGCGCGCCTTGTCGGTGGCGAACATTTTCTCGGCCCCGATGGCGAGCACGATGTCGGCGGCGCCGGCGCGCACATAGTTCACGGCGAGATGGAAGGCCGTGGCGGCCGTGGCGCAAGCGTTTTCCACATTCACCACCGGGATCCGCGCCAACCCGCAGGCACGCAACGCAATCTCGCCGCGCACCATGTCCTGACCTTCCATGTGCCCCTGCACGCAGTTGCCAAAGAAGGCCGCCTGAATGTCCGAAGTGCTTGCTCCGGCATCCTCCAGCACACCCTCGAAGGCCTCGGCGGTGAGCGATTTGAGGGATCTTTCCAGATGCTTGCCGAAAGGCGTCATGCTGACACCGGCCACAAATACATCGCGCATGGCGAACGACCTCCAAGGGCAGGGTAGGGGACCGCGTGTGGAGCGGCAGGGTACGTGCATCATAGTCCCGCGCCGCAAGCGCGGTCGACGCGTCCAGAGTACCCACGGACCCGTTGGCGCCAGAATGGCGACAGTGCTACAGTCCCGTGAGTTTCAAACAAGGAAGTCCTGGCATGAGTTCCTCCGCGGCCAAACAAGATCGAATCGGCGCTCGCGTGCCACGTGAGGTGTACGAAACGCTCTGCCGCGCGGCCGAACTGACCGGGGCAACCGTGAACCAGTTCCTGGTACAGGCCGCGCTCAAGGAGGCGCGGGAAGTCATCGCGCAGGAGGACGTAATCCGCCTCACGCCGCGCGACTGGGATTGGCTTATGCCCTTGATCGATGACCCACCCAAGCCCAATGCCAGATTGAAGGCGGCACTCAAACGCTATCGGAAGGCCAGTCGGGATGATGCGAATCCTGCCTTTGACTGGAGCGCATGATCGCCTGGCCTTCGATTGCGGCCGGGACGAACTGAACGACTGGCTGAAGCGCATCGCCCGCCAGCATCAAGACAAGG
>VGUA01000118.1 GCA_016874535.1 Gammaproteobacteria bacterium | reverse complement strand
TGATCGAGAGCCAGAAAAGCGCCAGCGTCAGTGCGGTACCCAGCAGTCCCCATGGTCCCAGTGCAGCGAATCCGCCACCCGGCAGGAGCAGACCAAGGCCGACGGTGCGCCATCCTGCAGACGCATCCACCAGCCACGGCAGGAGCCCCACCGCGCACAGCAACAGATAGCATGCAGCACTGCGCCACAGCCGGCGGCGCGTGGCAGGCCCCATGCTCGAGGCGTGGAACCCGGCTTCGACGGAGACCTGTTCAGGGAGAACGGCTGACATGCTTACCTGCCCTCTTGGTTCAGGAACCCGGTGCGGCGGACAGCCCCGCCGCCGCCAGCGCTCCACGGCACCACTGTCCAACACCGGCGGACGCGCCACCGGCGAGACTCCCGAGTTGCGCGGCGTGCGCATCCAGATGAGCCGCGCCCACACCGAGCTGGAAGAAGATCAGTGCCACCCACGCCACCCGACGAAAACCGCCCAGTCGAGTGAGGCCCGCGCGCAACGCCGCCCGGGAGCGAAGCCCCAGACGTCGCGCACGTTGCCAGGCCTCGATCAACTGATAGACGAGCAGCAGTCCGAACATGCAGCAGGCCATGGCTTGTCCTCTCGCGGCGTTACCGGGGCATCGCTCTAGAGCATTTCCTCGGCCACCACCCGCAAAGCGGCCGCATCCGTGGCGGTGACAATCATGGTGCCGAGGTTGCCCGCTGCAGCAGCGCGCTTCCAGATCTTCAGCTGCTCGCGAATGTGAGACTCCGGACCGACCAGCGAGCATTCATCGACGAGCTGATCGGGCACCGCCGCGATGGCTTCGTCCTTGCGCCCGGCGAGGTAGAGATCCTGAACCTTGACCGCCGCGTCGGCGTAGCCGAGGCGGGTGGCGTAGTCGTTGTAGAAATTCTTGCCACGGGCGCCCATGCCGCCAATGTACAGCGCAAGGAAATCCTTGATCACACGGCGGCAGGCAGCGATGTCATCCCCCATGGCGATACGCACGAAAGGAGCCAGATCGAAGTCCTTCCGGGACTTGCCGCCACCGGCCTTGGCAAAGCCCTTGTCCAGTGCCCCGGCAAAGATGTCCGGGCGCTCCGGGTTCATCCAGACCAGGAAGGTGCCGTCGGCCACCTCGGCCGCCAGCTGCACGCCGTTCTCGGTGACTGCCCCGGTATAGATGGGCAGCCCGGCATTGCCATGCAGGATGCTCTTCAAAGGCTTGCCGAGACCGGTAGCACCCGGCCCGGTATTGGGGATGTGGTAGTGCTCGCCCTGATGCACCACCGGCTTTTCGCGGGCGAGGAGCTGGCGAATGATGGAGATGTACTCGCGCTGGCGGGTTAGTGGCTTGCCGTAGAGTTCGCCATGCCAGCCTTCGACCACCTGTGGTCCGGAAGGCCCCACGCCCAGCACGAAGCGACCGCCGGAGAGATGGTCGAGTGTCATGGCGGTCATGGCGGTGGTGGCGGGTGTGCGCCCCGCGAGCTGCATGATCGCGGTACCCGCCTTGATCCGCGTGGTATTGGCCAGCACCCAGGCCACCGGGGTCACCGCATCCGAGCCGTAGGCCTCGGCGGTCCAGACAGAGTCATAGCCGAGGCGCTCCGCCTCCAGCACGAGATCCAGCGGCAGCTTGTAGTGAGCGCCGGAGTAGCCAAGCATCAGGCCTAGTTTCATGGTGCAGCAACCTTTCAGGTCTTGAATAACGTGCGCAGCTCAGCGGATGAGCGGCAGGATCTCGCCGAAACGCTCGATCACTTCCAGGCATTCCTGCCGTGAGGGATAGTGATGGCCAAGATTGACCGGATTGCGGGTGCGGAAGCAGATCCAGTCGGGATTGATCTGCTCGCGAATCTCGCCCATGCGGTCGATCCACTTCTGGCGGTTGCCGAGGCACAGGAACATGTCCTCGATGGCACTCAATTCATCCTTGGCTTCCGCATCCGGTGACAGCCCCTTCTCCGCGTAGAAACTCCATTCACGTACCCAACGGTGGCCGTGCTTGGCACGGACGTCCGGGTCATCGTCCAGCCAGCCCTCGAAGCCCATGGTGAACTGCCAGTTGTTCTTGCCGAGCTTGTAGGCCCTCTCGCGCATCGCCTCGACCTGGGGTTTCAGTGCATTCACGCCCGGGGGGAACCACAGGCACCAGCCATCCCAACGCAGGGCGCGCTCCAGTGCCTTGTCGGCAAAGGCGCCGATCCACACCGGGGGGCGTGGCTGCTGGTAGGGCTTGGGCGACATCTTCACGCCGTCATAGTTGAAGAACTCGCCCTGGTAGTTGACCGTTTCCTGGGTCCAGCACGCCTCGATGACATCCATCACCTCTTCGAAGCGGGCGCCCCGGCGGGCGTAAGGCACGCCGAAGTGGCGGAAGTAATCCTGGTGATAGCCAACGCCCGCACCAAAAGTGAGCCGCCCGCGCGACAGGCAGTCGATGTTGGCGAGTTGTTCGGCCAGATGTACCGGGTGGTGAAAGGTCGGTTGGATGACGGTCGAGGCAATGTTGACCCGGCTGGTGCGTGCCGCGATGGCGGCGAGCTGGGTCACGGTGTTGGGCCACCAGGTTTCCGGTCGTTGATGGCGTTCCGGAACCCAGAGGCCGTCGAAGCCGCAGCGCTCCGCCAGTTCGGACTCCTTGAGGCAGTGTTCCATGGCATCCGCGACCTCGGGGCCGCTGGGCAGTTGAACCTGATCGTAAGCCCCGAAATGGGGATCGGGCATGAAGGCGATTTTCAAGCAAGACTCCTGGACTGCGCTTGGGGGAAACAGCCCCCGATTGTAGGAGCGGCAGGATCGCGCGTCATCCGCGGTTTTTTTGCTGCACCGCACGCATGAGAGTGACCCGTCCCCTGCGCTTGCATGCCCACGTTCGCATGGCAGAATCAGGGAGGTTGACCTGTATCAATTCATGCTGCCGGCGTTTATGCCGGGGCAAACCTCGGAGAACAAGCATGGCTGTAGTCAGCGAACGTGTCGCCCGGAGCGCCAAGAAGACCTCCACGATCCCCACCCTGCGTCAGATGGTGGCGGAGCGCGACCGCCTCACCCAGGACACCGGCCATTACTGCGGCATCAGCGAACTCAGCCTGCGCGATGCGGATCCCATCCGTTACGAACGCTTCTACAACAAGCTGCATGCCGCCGTTCTGGCGGCCCGCGAATCCGCACGTTTCGTGGCAGCAAGCCCGGGCTCGCGCGAGATGGGCGAGTGCCTCTGGGGCATCACCACACCCGAAGGCGACACCCTCGCCGTCTCGATGGGCTTCCTGTCGCATACCGCCATCTTCCCGGTCGCCATTCGCTACATGGCCGACAACGACTACGATGTGAATGACGGCATCGAAGATGGCGATGTCTATGCGGTGTCCGACGGCAAGACGGGCGGCGTGCCCCACCCGGGAGACTTCTACTCCTTCACTTCCATCTGCCATGAGGGCGAGGTGGTGGGCTGGGCGGTGGGCATCAATCACCTGATGGAGAACGGCGCACCGGTGGCCGGCTCCTGGGCGACCTTCTCGGTCGACACCTTCATGGACGGGCTGGTCTGCCCGCCGATGCGCACCGGGCGCAAGCTGCGCCAGGAGTCCTGGTGGAAGGCCATCTGGGAGCGCCGTACTCGAGCCTCCACCATGAACATTCTGGACGACAAGATGCGTCTCGCCGGCTGCGCGATGATCAACAATGCCGCGCACGAGCTGCTGGCCGAATTCGGTGCGGAGTACTACAAGCGCGCGATCCGCGAGGTGATTGAAGAGTCCCGTCGCATGATCGTCGACAACATGCGCGCCCTGATGGTGCCCGGCACCTACAACGGATGCGCATTCCGGCTGGTGAAATACGAGGGCCTGCAGAACGTCTGGTCACATGCCAACAAGAACACGCTGATCCATGTGCGGGCCAGCGTGGAACCTAACGAAAACGGCCTGATGCTGGACACGGAAGGCAGCTCACGCTGGGGCTATCACTCCTACAACGCCACCCCGGGCGGCGCGGATGCGGCGGTGTTCCTCGGCATGATCAATTCCTTCGCCCACAACACCAAGGTGACCGCCGGCATCGAACTCGCCGTCCAGCGCCACTACGCGGTCGGCAGCATCTACAACCCGGACTACGAATTCACCAGCAACGCCAATCTCTGGGCGCAGACCGTGGCCTTGAACAGCATCGGCTTCAATGCCGTCTCACGCGCCACCTTTTCGCGCGGTTACCTGGAAGAAGCCTTCACGGTGGATGGCAACTGGGGCGCTTTCCAGGGTGCAGGGACTACCGCCGACGGCACCAGCTACGGCTTCACCAACTTCGAATGGCTGGGCGGCACGGGCCGCGGTGCCTGGTGCTACAAGGACGGTGAGCCGCTGGTGTGGGCGGCGTGGTCGCAGATCGCGACCATTGGTGACGCGGAGGAGTTCGAAGCCTGCGTGCCGCCACTGTTCTATCTGGGTCGCAAATTGCTGCCCGGTTATTTTGGCTATGGCAAGTATCGCGGTGGTCCGGGCAACTCGGCCGTGCATTGGTGCGTGGAGCCGGGCAAGCATGTGGCCCTGACCCGGCCGAACGGAGGTCTCTCCTGCACGACCTCGGTCGGGCTCGGCATGAGCGGCGGCTATCCGGGGCCCGGTTCCTTCATGATCTCAGCGCGCGGCACCAACCTGCCGGATCTCATCGCGGAAGGTGAAACCCCGCGCGACGCGCGCGAACTGCTGGCGCAGGTCGACAGCGGACAGCTGACGGTGGAGAACCTCGAAATCTGGAAGACCGACTGCCCGGAACTCGCCCTGCATGACCATGACCTGTTCGTGGACGCGGCGGGCTCCTCTGGCGGCTGGGGCGACCCTCTGGACCGCAATCCCGCGCTGGTCATCCAGGATCTGAACGATGGCGTGGCGCCGGACTACGACTTTGTGAGTCGCATGCATGGCGTGGTGGCTGCACAGAATCCGGACGGTGAATGGGTGCTGGATGCCGCCGCGACCAGAGAGAAGCGCGCTGCGCTGCGCAAGGCGCGCCTGGACGACTCCCTGCCCGCCGCCGAATGGTGGCAACAGGAGCGCGCGAAGGTGCTGGCCAAGGATGTCGTGCCCGAAGTGCACGAGATGTACAGCCAGAGCCTGAGCTTTGCCAAATTCGACGGCGAGTTCCGTCGCTTCTGGCAGCTGCCCGCCGACTTCAGCTTCAGCAAGGAGTGAGTCATGGCTGGCGAAGCAACCATCAGCAAGGAACTGATCGCGCAGCTCATCGAGGGCACGATCGATGACGACAACACCAACCGTCTGCAGCGGCTGCCACGCAAGGATCAGGATCGCTTCCTGAATTACGTGGCGGTGCTGCAATCACGTGTGAGCTGGCCGGACCAGATCCTCCTCCGCCTTGGTGACCGCCTCTATGTGGTGCGCAACGCGAGCAACCAACGCGTGGTGAAATGCGACTGCGGACACGAGTTTGGGGACTACCGCCAGAACTGGAAGCTCGGATGCAAGGTGCGGGTCCGCCGCACCTTGGCCGAGATGCGCAAAGTCTATGATCCGGCACCCGCCTGTCCGGAGCCGGGCTGGCAGGAAGTGCGCGAGTTCTTCTGTCCCCACTGCGCCACCCAGCATGCGGTGGAAGTGGTGGCGCCGGGCTATCCGGTGGTGTTCGAGATGCTGCCGGATCTCGACAAGTTCTACCGTGAATACCTCGGCCAGCCACTGCCGGACGAGGCCGAGGACTGGTACGTCGATCGCACGGAACATCTGACCCGACACTGGGCCGCGAACGCCACGGGCTAAGCCCCTGCCGCTCGCTTGGACGGGGCTTTGACAGCCCCGCCAGCCCGCATTCAATCCCGCTTTGATGCTGAAAGTCCCAGGAACCACCCATGTCCGACAACTCTGCAACGGCGACCGACGATCGCCAGTTCATTCTCGCCTTTGACGCCGGCGGCACCATGACCGATGCCATCCTGGTCAAGCCCGATGGCAGCTTCACCGTAGGCAAATCGATCAGCCGCCGCGAAGACGAACCTCGCAGCTACCGCGAGTCGGTCACCGATGCCGCCAGCAACCTCGGGCTGACCGCCGAGGAGGTGCATGCCCGCTGTGGCGCGGACATCTATTGCGGCACCGGAATGCTGAACACGGTCCTGACCGGCAACGGTCGCAAGGTCGGCCTGATGGTCACCCGTGGATTTGAAGACATCACCGTGATGGAAGGCGGGCTGTCCTACCTCGGCCAGAGCCAGAACGAGACCCTGCACCAGCAGCTCCACCGGCATACCCGCCCGCTGGTCGATTCCAAGAACGTGTTCGGTATCAGCGAGCGCCTGGGCGGCGGCTGCTATCAAGGCAACATCCACCTGCCACCCGGTGCGGCGCTGATTCCCGTGAACGAGAAACAGGTCGTGAAGGCGGTCAACGCAATGGTCGACCGCGGTTGTGAAGTCATCGGCATCCTGTTCCTGTTTTCTTTCGTCGACGCGCGCCACGAGCACCAGGCCAAGGCCATCGCAGAGCGCGTGCTGCGGGAACGCGGCGTGAGCCTGCCGGTGGTGTGCTCGGCAGACGTCGCGCCGGTGTCCAAGGAAAACAACCGTCTGAAAAGCCTCCTGTTCCAGTGCTTCGCGGCAGAGCTGGTGCGCGACTCGCTGATGTCGGTGGAAACCCAAGCCAAGGCCTATGGTTACCAGGGCCGGTTGCTGACACTGCTGTCCTACGGCGGCGCGGTCAACATGGAATATGAGCGCCTCTACGAGACCATGATCTCGGGCCCCATCAGCGGGCTTATCGGCGCGCAGTTCATCGGTGAAAAGCTGGGGATCCCCAACATCGTGACCGCCGACATGGGTGGCACGAGCTTCGACGTTGGACTCATCGTGGAAAATCGGCTGGCCATCACCAAGAGTGCCGATATCGCCGGTCACAGACTTGCCCTGCAGATGGTGGAGCTCGACTCGGTCGGCAGTGGCGCGGGCTCAGTGGTCTGGGTGGATGAATACAAGCGCCTGCACGTGGGGCCTGACAGTGCCGGTGCCAAGGTAGGTGTGTGCCTCAACTTCGACCGCCTGACCGTGACCGACATCAACGTCGTGATGGGCTATGTGGACCCCGACTATTTCCTGGGCGGTCAGGTGAAGCTCGATCGCGACAAGGCGCTCGCCGCGCTGGAAGAAGCCGTGGCCAAACCGCTGGGGCTCAGCGTCTACGAGGCTGGCGCTGGTGTGCTCGACATCGTCAACACGCAAATGAACGACCTGCTGCGGACCATGATTGCCGCCAAGGGCTACGACACCCACGACTTCACCCTGCTTTACTACGGCGGCGCGGGACCGGTGCACATGTATGGCTATGCCGAGGGCATCGAGTTCGCCGACGTCATCACCCTGCCCTGG
>VGUA01000117.1 GCA_016874535.1 Gammaproteobacteria bacterium | reverse complement strand
CACCTTTCTTGCAGGCCTCGCCGTTTTCCTCGGTGTGCATTCGATTTCCGTCTTCAATCGCCAATGGCGCGATGCCATGGTCAGGAACCTCGGCGAACTGCCGTGGAAGGGACTCTACTCAGTGGCGAGCCTCGCAGGCTTCCTGCTCCTGATACAGGGCTACGACCTGACACGCGAAGCACCGGTGGTGTTGTATCAGCCGCCCGCCTTTCTGCGGCACGTCGCCTTTGCCTTGCTGCTCCCCGTATTCCCCCTGGTCGTTGCCTCGCAATTGCCTGCCGGCCACATCAAGTCCCGGCTGAAGCATCCCATGCTCGTGGCGACCAAGGCCTGGGCGCTGGCCCATCTGCTCGTCAACGGCGCATTGGCCGATGTGATCCTGTTCGGTGCATTGCTGGCCTGGGCCGTGGCGGTGCGCGTCTCCTGCAAGCGCAGAGGGGCAACCACTCCTGTGCCGGGGCCGCGTGCGGCCATCTTCGATGGCATCGCGCTGATTGTCGGCCTCGCCCTGTATCTTGCGTTCATGCGCTGGCTGCACGTCGCGTTGATCGGGGTGGCCGTGAGTTGAGGATGAGTCGCGGCGAAGAAAAAAAGCAAGAGGGGAGAATATCGATGATGAGGAAGACGGCCCTGGCGGCCGCGCTTTGCGGCGCGCTGGGCATGCTGCCCGTGCAGGCGGCGACCATGGTGGATGGCGCTGCCATTGCCGATGAAACCCGGGGCGACAACTGGCTGTCCTACGGCCGCACCTACAGCGAGCAACGCTACAGTCCTCTCAATCAGATCAGCGCAGACAACGCGGCCGGTCTCAAGCTCGACTGGTTCCTCGATCTCAACGCTCACAAATCGCTGCTGGCCACCCCACTGGTGATTGACGGAGTGATGTACTTCACCGGCAGTTACAGCGTGGTCATGGCGGTTGACCTGAAGACCCGGAAGACCCTGTGGACTTTCGATCCCAAGGTCATCGAGGCCGCTGGAGACCGGCTGCGCGTGATGTGGGACACCAACCGTGGCGTCGCGTACTGGAAGAACAAGGTCTATGTCGCCACAGCCGATGGTCGCCTCATCGCCATCGATGCCAAGACCGGCACGGAAGTCTGGAGCACGATGACCATCAACCCGGACAAGGCCTATTTCGTCAACGGCGCCCCGCGCGCCTTCAAGGACAAGATCATCATCGGCAATGGCGGCACCGAATGGGGCGCCTTGCGTGGCTATGTCACCGCCTATGATGCCGAGACCGGCAAGCAGGCGTGGCGTTTCTGGACCGTGCCCGGCAATCCGGCCTACGGTTTCGAGGACAAGGCCATGGAGATGGCGGCCAAGACCTGGAACGGCAAGTGGTGGGAGCACGGCGGTGGTGGCACGGTGTGGAACGGGCTGACCTACGATCCGGAGTTCAACCGCATCTACATCGGTACCGGCAACGGCTCACCCTGGAACCAGCGCCTGCGCAGCCCGGGTGGCGGCGACAACCTTTTCCTCTGCTCCATCGTGGCCCTGGATGCCGATACCGGAGAGTACCAGTGGCACTACCAGACGGTGCCGGGTGAAACCTGGGACTACAACTCCAACATGGACATGGTGCTGGCGGATCTCACCATCGACCAGAAACCGGTCAAGGCGCTGATGCATGCTCCGAAGAACGGGTTCTTCTATGTGATCGATCGCGCCACCGGCAAACTGGTTTCCGCCGAGAAACTCCTGCCCGGCGTCAACTGGGCCACCCATGTGGACATGAAGACCGGCCGCCCGGTGGAAGCCGAAGGCGCGCGCTACGAGGATGGTGAGGAGCTCATCAATCCCAGCGCCTTCGGCGTGCACAACTGGCATGCCATGTCCTACAACCCGGGCACCGGACTGACCTACATCCCGGTCATGGACGTGCCTGCGCTGTTCTCCGACAAGGGTTTCACGCCCGGTAAATGGCGCTCGCCTGAATTCCAGTTCGATCCGGGCGTCGATCTGCTGCGCGACGACATGCCGCTGACCATCGATGCCAGTGCGCTCATGGCTTGGGATCCGGTCAAGCAGAAGAAGGTCTGGGAAGTGAAGCAGCCCGGCGTGTGGAATCCCGGCACGCTCACCACCGCAGGCAACCTGGTATTCCAGGGACGGGCCGATGGCGTGCTGCTGGCCTACCAGGCCGATACGGGCGACAAGCTCTGGGAATTCCCCACTGGCGTCGGCCTTTCGGCACCGCCGATCACCTACACGGTGGATGGCAAGCAGTATCTCTCCATCCTCACCGGTTGGGGTGGCGCGGGCACTTCCATGGCGGGCTCGATCACGGCCCAACATGGCTGGGCCTACCGCTTGCACCCGCGTCGTTTGCTGACCTTCAGCCTGGACGGCAGGGCGAGCCTGCCACCGGCACCCCCACCGATGCAGGCCAAGGCCATCGTGAAGGATGACTTCCAGGTCGACGCAATGCTCGCCGAGCAGGGCAGCAAGCTGTTCCTCAAGAACTGCGTGACCTGCCATGGTGGCGGCGCGGTCGCGGGTGGCTACGCCCCGGATCTGCGTGCCTCGCCCATTCCGCTGTATCTCGATGGCCTGCGCGAAGTCACCGTGAAGGGCGTGCGGGTAAATGCCGGCATGCCGCGCTTCCAGGAACTCACGGACGCGGATCTGGTGGCTATCCAGCACTACATCCGCAGACAGGCCAACAAGACAGTAGAGGCCAAGGCGACACCTTGATTCATCTGCCCTGATCCATTGACTCGCAAGCAACCCCGACGGGGCACAGGAGGAACACCCATGAGACTCTCAACCATGACCCTCCTGTGCGCCGGTGCCCTGCTGGCGTCCGTGGCGCGTGCAGAAGGTGCGCCCACGGTGGTCGATGCGGCCGCCCTCGCGGATGAAAGCAATGGCGCCAACTGGCTCGCCTTCGGCAGGACCTGGAGCGAGCAGCGCTACAGTCCCCTGCAGGAAATCAACGCCGGCAACGTGAAGGATCTGGGCCTTGCCTGGTCTCTCGACCTGCCGGAGCACCGCTCATTGCTGGCCACGCCGCTGGTGGTGGACGGAGTGATGTATTTCACGGGCAGCTGGAGCCGCATCGAGGCAGTGGATCTGCGAACCCGACGCAAGCTCTGGACCTACGATCCCAAAGTGCTGGAAGTGGCGGGCGACCGTGCGCGCGTGTTCTGGGATTCGAACCGTGGAGCCGCCTTCTGGAAGGGACGCCTGTTTGTGGGCACCGGGGATGGCCGCCTCATCGCGGTGGATGCCAGCACCGGCAAGGAAGTCTGGAGCGCCCAGACCACGGATCCGAAATTGCCGTTGTTCATCAATGGCGCACCCAAGGTGTTTCGCGACAAGGTGCTCATCGGTAACGGTGGCACCGAGGTGGGAGCAGCTCGCGGCTACGTGACGGCCTATGACACGGAAACCGGCAAGCAGGCCTGGCGCTTCCACGTGGTGCCCGGCAATCCCTCCGACGGTTTCGAGAACAAGGCCATGGAGATGGCCGCCAAGACCTGGACCGGGCAATGGTGGAAGCATGGCGGGGGCGGTCAGACCTGGCATGGCATGACCTACGATGCGGAATTCAACCGCGTCTACATCGGGACCGGCAACGGTTCGCCCTGGAACCGTCGGATTCGCAGTCCCGACGGCGGTGACAATCTTTTCCTCTGCTCGATCGTGGCGCTGGATGCCGACACGGGCGAATACCAGTGGCATTACCAGACGGTGCCCGGCGAGACTTGGGACTACAACTCCAACATGGACATCGTGCTCGCCGATCTCGAGATCGAGGGCAAACCCGTCAAGGCGCTGATGCATGCGCCCAAGAACGGTTTCTTCTATGTGATCGACCGCACCAGCGGCAAGCTCCTCTCCGCCGATAAGCTCGGCAAGATCACCTGGGCCAGCCACGTCGACATGAAGACCGGGCGCCCGGTGGAGCGGCCGGGTGCGCGCTATGAGGATGGAGAGGAGCTCATCTATCCGAGCGCCTTCGGCCTGCACAACTGGCATGCCATGAGTTACAACAAGGACACGGGCCTGACCTATTTTCCGACCATGGAACTCCCGGGCTGGTTCTCGGACGACGGGATCGACGCCGCCACGTGGACGCATACGGATTTTCAGCTGGATACCGCAGTGCGCTTCACCAAGGGTGACGAAGTCCCGGTGAAGATGGATGCGTCGTCACTGCTGGCCTGGGATCCGGTAAAGGGCACGAAAGTCTGGGAAGTGAAACTGCCGGGATTGTGGAACCCAGGCACCCTCACCAGCGCCGGAAATCTCGTGTTCCAAGGCCGCACGGACGGCCGCTTCGTAGCCTATGACGCCGCAAACGGCAAAGCCCTGTGGGAATTCGAGACAGGACTCGGGATTTCCGCGCCGCCAGTGACCTACGAAGTGGATGGTCGCCAGTTCGTGTCGTTGCTGGTGGGCTGGGGTGGCGCTGGCACGTCATTCGGTGGTGTTGTCACCGCCCAGCACGGTTGGGCCTATCGTGAGCATCCACGGCGCCTGCTGACTTTCGCGCTGGGCGAGAGGGCCGCTCTGCCGCCGTCACCGCCTCCGCGCATCCCGACACCGCTGGTCAAGGAAGATTTCAAGGTGGATCCGATGCTGGTCGATCAAGGGGAAAATCTCTATGTGCGCAACTGCACCTTCTGTCATGGCGGCAGTGCAGTCTCCGGCGGCTATGCCCCCGACCTGCGCGCCTCCCCGGTGCCGCTCTATCTCGATGGATTCCACGAGGTGGTGGTGGAAGGTTCACGTGCCGCGCAGGGCATGCCTGGTTTCCGGGAACTGACCCGCGAGGATCTGGTGGCACTCCAGCACTACCTGCGCAGACAGGCCACCCTGGGCGCGAACGCCAAGCTCTAGCGCACGGCCCGCCCGGCTCAATAGCCCATCAGGGCTGCGTAACGCGCCCGATGAAAACCCGCGTCGCCGTAAATCTGCTGGGCCACGCGGGCGCGCTTCAGGAAAAAGCCGATTTCCTCGGCATCGGTCATGCCGATGCCGCCATGCATCTGGATCGCTTCGCTGCTCACCTGCCCGATGAGATCACAGGCCTTGGCCTTGGCGAGGCTCGCGAGCGCCGGCACTTCAACCGGTAAGGAATCGAGGGCCCCAAGGGCGGCGAGTACCGCCGAGCGTGTGAGTTCCAGTTCGCAGTAGAGCAGGGCGGCGCGATGCTTTAGGGCCTGGAAGCTGCCGATGGGTACGCCGAATTGTTCACGCAGCTTGAGATAGCGCAGCGTGCGCTGGAACGCCTCTTCCGCACTGCCGAGCATCTCCGCGGCGAGTCCGATGCGGCCCGCATCCAGCGCGAATGACAGGGCTTCCTGCACAGGTTTGCCTTCCCCAAGTCGGGCGGTGGCCGGCAATCGCACCTCATTCAACTGCACGGTCGCTGCATTGCGACTGTCCACCATGCGCAGTGCCCGGCAGTCCATGCCGGGCGTGCCTGCGGGCACCAGAAAAACTCCAGTCTCAGGGACTGGATCTGCAAGGCCCGCAACGGGCCCGAGCGCGGCGACTACCAGTAACAGATCAGCGCCAACGCCTTCCGGCACGAAGCATTTGGCGCCACTGAGCAGGTAGCCGTCGGTGCCTGCAGAGGCCAGTGTGCGACAGGTGTCGGGCGCATGGCGGGGTGTCTCATCGAGAGCCAACGCTGCGCGGACTTCGCCACTCGCGAGGCGCGGCAGCCAGGTTTCCTGTTGCGTCGGACTGCCCGCGCGCAGCAGCAGGCCGGTCGCGACGACACTGCTGGCAAGCAGGGGTGAGGCCAGCAACACGCGACCGCTCTCCTCCAGAATCTGCCCCATGCCCTTGTAGCCTATGGCGCTTCCCCCAAAGGACTCGGGGATCAGCGCGCCCGGCCATCCGAGGTTTGCGATCTCCTCCCAGAGGGCGTGATCGAGAGCTTCAGGTGCGCCTGCATCGCGCAAGGCGCGTAAAGCCTTCACCGGTGAGCGCGCGGCAAGAAAATCGGCCGCCGAGGCTTTCAGCAGGGTCTGGGTATCATCGAGGATGAGCATGGAATGAGCCCTCAGTCCGGCAGGCCAAGCACCCGCTTGGCGATTACGTTGAGCTGGATTTCAGAAGTCCCACCCTCGATCGAATTGCCCTTGGAACGCAGCCAGGTGCGGCAGACGGCCAACTCCTCGGCACTGAATTCTTCGCCCTCCCAACCGAGCGCCCGGGTACCTGCGCATTTCAGGATGAGTTCGAACTTGCGCTTGTTCTGCTCTGTGCCGTAGTACTTGAAGAACGAGGACAGCCCGCCATTCGCCGTGCCCGCGGCGCTTTCCTCGCCCGCGCGCTGGAGGGTGAGCTCGAAGGCGCGGTCATTCATGGCATGGCGCGTGACCTCGTCACGCAGCACGGGATCCTGGATGCGTCCCGCGGAATCTCCAAGGTAACGCTGCGCCAGTACCTCGACCGCAGGGATGGCACCCCCGAATGCGCGGCCGATGCGCGAAATCATGCCGCGTTCGTGCTGCAGCAGTTCCTTGGCGATCGTCCAGCCTTCATTGACCTGACCCACGAGTTGCGCCTTGGGCACCTTCACGTCCGTGAAGAAAGTCTCGCAGAACACCGAGGCGCCGCTGATGAGCGTGATGGGACGGGTCTCCACGCCCGGGGTCTGCATGTCCAGCAACAGGAAGCTGATGCCGCCCTGCTTGCGTTCGGTGGAGGTTCGGACCAGGCAGAAAATCCAGTCCGAGAGGTGGGCGTAGGAGGTCCAGATCTTCTGTCCGTTGACCAGGAAGTGATCGCCACGATCTTCGGCGCGGGTCTGCAGGTTGGCGAGATCCGAGCCTGCACCCGGCTCACTGTAACCCTGGCACCACCGGATCTCACCGCGCGCGATGGGCGGCAGGAAAGCCTGTTTCTGGGCTTCCGTGCCGTATTTGAGCAGGACCGGCCCGAGCATGCTGATGCCGAAGCCGAACAAGGGCTGGCGGCAGCCGAGGGCGGACATCTCCGTCTCCAGCACGCGAGCCTCCTCGGCCGAGAGTCCGGCCCCACCACAGGCGCGTGGCCAAGTGGGGACGGTCCAGCCGCGCTCTGCCATACGGGTCAGCCACAGTTGCGTGTCCGGATTCTTGAAGCTTGCCCGGCGGCCACCCCAGCACCGCTCATCCTCCGGCATGGGAGTGCGCATGGAGGACGGGCAGTGTGCCTCCAGCCAGGTTCGGGTCTCGCGCTTGAAGTCGTCGAGCTGTGACATTGGTCGGTTTCTCCCGTCACGAAGAGGCGCAGGTCTGCAAAATGCGGAGAGTGACACGAACAGGCCAGGTGGGGTACCGGTCGCGGGTGCGTTGCCAGCGCTCGCGCCGGGTGGAATGATACAGGCAACGCAGTGGTGTGGCGCTTGTGGGCCGCAGCCTCGGCGAAACAGAAAAAAAGCAC
>VGUA01000116.1 GCA_016874535.1 Gammaproteobacteria bacterium | reverse complement strand
CTTCCGACAGTTGCCGGTGCGTGGTGGACGCCGGGTGGATCACCAAAGTCTTGGCATCACCCACGTTGGCAAGATGACTCAGGAACTGCACGTTCTCGATGAATTTGACGCCAGCCGCGAGCCCGCCCTTGATGCCGAAGGACATGATGGAGCTCGCCCCCTTGGGCAGGTATTTCCGCGCACGGTCATGGTAGCGGTCGCCGGGCCGTCCAGGGAAACGCACCCACGAGACTTGCGGATGCGCTGAGAGGAATTCCGCCACCGCGAGGCCATTCGCACAGTGTCTTTCCATACGCAGGGGCAAGGTCTCCAGCCCCTGCAGGAACATGAACGCATTGAAAGGACTCATGGCCGGACCGAGAGTCCGTAGTGTCTCCAGCCGCACCTTCATGCTGAAGCCGAAATCACCGAAGGTCTCGTAGAACTTCACGCCATGGTAACCGGGTGACGGTTCTGTCATGCCCGGGAACTTGCCGTTGTCCCACGGAAACTTGCCTGATTCCACCAGCACGCCACCAATCGAGGTGCCATGCCCGCCGATGAATTTGGTCGCCGAGTGCACGACGATATCTGCACCCCATTCGATTGGCCGGCAGAGATAGGGCGTGGGAAAGGTGTTGTCGACCACCAGCGGGATATCTGCGGCATGCGCCACTGCCGCCACCGCCTCGATGTCCAGCACGTTGATGAGCGGGTTGCCCAAGGTCTCCGCATACACCAGCCGCGTGCGCGGCGTGATGGCCGCCGCGATGGCATCGGTATCGTCGATGTCAACGAAAGTCGTATCTATGCCCATGCGCCGGAAAGTGACGTCGAACTGGGAGTAGGTGCCGCCGTAGAGAGTGCGCGACGAGACGATATGGTCGCCTGCTTCCAGCAGGGTCAGCAGTGCCACCATCTGTGCGGACATGCCAGAGCTGACGGCCACTGCAGCACGCCCACCCTCCAGGGCCGCCATCCGCTCCTCGAACACCGAATTGGTGGGATTCGACAGCCGGGTATAGACGTTACCGAATGTCTGCAGATTGAACAGGCTTGCCGCATGGTCCGCGCTGTCAAATACATAGGAAGTCGTCTGGTAAATGGGTGCAACGCGCGCGCCGGTGCTGGCGTCGGGGATCTGGCCCGCATGCAGGCACAGGGTCTCGAATCCGAATTTTCGATCTGCCATGGTTCAGTTCGCGATGAATCTGGGGCGTTTGGAGGAAATGACCTTCGTGTTGACGCCAACAAAGTTGAGCCCACCAAAGAGCCGGGCGTGCTCGATCTTGACGCAGCGATCTATCACCACTTCAAGCCCCGCGTTCCGCGCCAGTTGTGCCGCCTCGAGATTGATCACGCCAAGCTGCAGCCAAAGCACCTTGGCCCCGATGGCAATGGCGCTGCGCGCGAGCGGGACGATCTCCGAGGAGGCGCGGAAGCAGTCGACCATGTCCACTTTTTCAGGAATCGCTTCCAGGCTGGGATAGCACTTCTCGCCCAGCACTTCCTCGTAGGCGGGATTGACCGGAATGACGCGGTAGCCGTGCTCCTGCATGTACTTGGCGGCAAAGTTGCTCGGACGATGCCAGTTGGCCGAAAGCCCCACGACCGCGATCGTCCGGCACTCGGCCAGGATCCGCCGCAAGGTTGGGATGTCTGTATCAAAGTCCGCGACGTCTGCGCACATAGCTGCCGGTAATCTCCTTGACGTTGCGCGTGCCGAGCAGCGCCATGTCGCGCGCGATCTCCTCACGCAGAATCTGCAGGGCCTTGTCCACACCGGCCTCACCGCCGGCGCCGAGCCCGTAGAGGTAACAGCGCCCCGTCATGCAAGCCCGGGCACCGAGCGCCAAGGCCTTGAGCACATCGGTTCCGCGGCGCACGCCACCATCGAGAATCACTTCGGCCCGGTCGCCGACGGCAGCGACGATCTCCGGCAGCACATCGATGGGCGTGGGACAGTGATCGAGCTGGCGTCCTCCATGGTTGGACACGATGATTGCCGTCGCTCCAATATCCACGGCCCGCTTTGCGTCATCAACGGTGAGAATCCCCTTCACCGCAAACGGCCCACCCCATTCCTGGACCATGGCGGCAGCGTCATCCCAGGTCACGGTGCGATCGAACTGGCTGCCGATATAGGACATCAGCGTCTCCACGTTGTCGCTGTCCACGGTCTGCACGCGATGAGCCACATTGGCCAGCGAGAAGGGTGCAGACGTGACATGCGTGGCAGACCACACCGGATGCAGCACGAAGTCCAGCCAGCTGCGCAGGGTGAAAGTCGGCGGCAGGGTCATTCCGGTGCGGAAGTCGCGCTCACGCTTGCCGGTGATTGGCAGGTCGATGGTGAGGCACAGGGCGTGATATTGCGCCGCGCGGCAGCGCTGGATGAACTCCGAAACCAGTCCCCTGTCCTTGAACACGTAAATCTGGAACCACTTGGGTCCCGCGTTGCAGGCGGCCACCTCTTCTATCGAGTGGGTACCCACTGCGGAAAGCGAGTAGACGGTACCGGCGCGCGCCGCGGCGCGTGCGACCGCGCGTTCGCCTTCCCAGTGAAACAGGCGCGACATGCCGGTAGGCGCCAGCACCACCGGGAACTCGATGCGCTGTCCCATGACGGTGGTCGAAGGATCGATCTCGGAGATGTCGACGAGATTGCGCGGCAGGAACTCGAGATGATCAAAGTCGCTCGAGTTGCGCCGGTAGGTGATCTCATCTTCCGCCGCTCCATCCATGTAGTGGAACATGGGGGCAGGGACTCGCCAGTGTGCCATGCGGCGGAGATCCGCAATGGTCTGGCAGCGCTTGAGGTAGAAAGCGGAAAGACGCTCTTCCAGCGCCTGCAGGGTTGGCCAGGTCATACGAGCCTCAGGAGTGGTGGCTGGGCGGCAGTGGCCCCAACATATCAGATGCCGCAGAGGCCCGGCGAGAGGGGGACAAGGGACAGGGGGCGGGCCTGCTACGCGACCCGCCGCCCCGTGCTTTCAGCCGAAGGCTTCAGCAGTGTCGACCAGTACGCTGGCCGAACCGATCTCCATCGCACGCGCCAGACCGTCCGCCTGCGGCAACACCTGGGTCGCAAAGAAGCGCGCGCTGGCGATCTTGGCGCGGGCGAAAGCGGGGTCCCCGGCATTTGCCGCGAGATCCGCGCTTGCCAGGGCTGCACCGCGCAAAAGCTGCCAGCCACCCACCACGATCCCCCAGAGTTTCAGGTAACTCACGGAGCCCGCAGCGGCGAGGCGCGGATCACTTGCGCCCTCTTTGAGCACCCACTGCACCGCACGCCCAAGCGCTGTGGTCGCCGCGGAAAGTTCACCGATCTCGGCCTTGAGGCTGGCCGGCGCACTCTGCGCCCAGCCGGCAAGATCCGCCCTAATTTCATCCAGCAGTTCATTGGCCGCCTTGCCGCCGTCGCGCATGGTCTTGCGGCCGACCAGATCCTGGGCCTGGATGCCGGTGGTACCTTCGTAGATGGTGGTGATGCGGGCATCGCGTAGAAACTGCGCGGCGCCGGTTTCCTCGATGAAACCCATGCCGCCGTGGATCTGCACCCCAACCGAGGCCAGCTCCTGACCGAACTCCGTGCACCATCCCTTCACCACCGGCGTGAGCAAATCGCCGCGGCGTCGATAGCGGGCGGCCTGCTCACCCTCCGGCAGGGCCGCGCCCAGATCGAAGGCAAGCGCACACAGATAGGCCACCGCGCGCATGGCCTCCACGCCGGACTTCATGCCGAGCAGCATGCGCTTCACGTCCGGGTGCTCGATGATGGCCGGCGTATCCTTGCCCGTATGACCGACCGGCTTGCCCTGCACGCGCTCGCGGGCAAACCAGAGCGCCTTCTGGTAGGCGGCTTCGCCAATGGCCACGCCTTCCAGTCCCACCGCGTGGCGGGCGTTGTTCATCATCGTGAACATGTATTCCAGCCCGCGATTGGGTTCGCCGACCAGATAGCCGACTGCCCCGCCCTGCTCACCGTAGATGAGCACCGCTGTGGGGCTGCCATGAATACCGAGCTTGTGTTCGATGGAGGCGCAGCGCACGTCATTGCGTTTGCCGGGCGTGCCGTCCGCGTTCACGAGGAACTTCGGCACCACGAACAGCGAGATCCCGCGCGTTCCTGCGGGGGCATCGGGCAGGCGCGCCAGTACCAGATGGATGATGTTATCCGTCAGGTCATGCTCACCATAAGTGATGTAGATCTTCTGGCCACTGATGAGGTAGTGGTCGCCTTCCGGCACGGCCTTGGTCCGCACGGCACTGAGATCGGAGCCGGCCTGGGGTTCGGTGAGATTCATCGTGCCGGTCCAGTGACCGGTGACCAGGTTCTCGAGATAGATCTTTTGCAGGGTCCCGGAGCCGTGGTGTTCCAGGGCTTCGGCCGCACCGGCAGTCAGCATCGGCCCCAGTGCGAAGGAGAGGTTGGCGGTGTTCCACATCTCGGCCACCGCCGTTGCGATGAGTTTGGGCAGGCCCTGCCCGCCCCACTGCGTCGGGAAGCTCAACCCATTCCAGCCCCCGTCCACGAACTGCTGGTAGGCCGCGTGCCAACCTTCAGGCATCGCGACGCCCTCACCGGTGTGGACTGCGCCCACGGTGTCACCCACACGGTTGAGTGGGGCGAGGACCTCGGCCGCAAGCGTGCCGGCACCGTCCAGGATGGCGTCCAGAAGTTCCCCGTTCACTTCCTCGAAGGCCGGGAGTGCAGACAACTGCTCGAGATTGCACAGACGCTCTATGACGAACTTCATGTCCGCAAGCGGCGCGTTGTAGGTCGACATGATCACTTCTCCATGGCTGCTGGCCCGCAAGCTGGCGGGGATGACGATCGTGACGGCAGGGATGCTGCCCAGCCGCGCCCCTCAGACCGGGCGCGATGGGCCGGAGTTCAGTGTTTCACGCCAGCGCGGCGCAAGACCTCGAGCGGCCCGAGCTCGATAGGGCCGCGGGCAATGACTTCCTGCTGGCGGGTGGGCAGTCCACGCCGCAAGCGGCTGTGAATGCCGAGCGCCCACACCGGGAAGTATTTGCTGTAGCCGTGATAGCGGAGGTAGAACACCCGCGGGAATCCGGTGCCCGTGTAGATGTCCTCATCCCACTCGCCCGCGGCGTTCTGGGTGCGCAGCAGGTATTCCACCCCGCGTGCGACGCTGGGCGAATCAACTTCGCCCACTGCCATCAGGCCAATCAGGGCCCAGGCAGTCTGGGAGGCGGTGCTCGCTCCATGGCCGCGCAGCATGGGATCGTCGTAGGAATTACAGGACTCGCCCCAGCCGCCATCAGGATTCTGGACCGAGCAGAGCCACTCCACCGCCTTGCGCACATAGGGCTCGGCCGAGTCTTCCCCCAACGCGCCCAAGGCAGCCAGTACACTCCAGGTGCCATAGAGATAGTTCACGCCACAACGGCCATACCAGGCGCCGCAATCCTCCTGCTCGCGCTTGAGGAATTCGAGGGCGCGCGCGATGGGCGGGAAGCTGCGGTCGTGGCCCAGCATTGCCAACAGTTCGATGCAGCGGGCGGTGAGATCCGAGGTCCCCGGATCCACCAGCGCGCCGTGGTCGGCGAAAGGAATGTTGTTGAGGTATTCGTAGTTGTTGCCGATGTCGAAGGCACCCCAGCTGCCGTCCGGATTCTGCAGCCCCAGCATCCAGTTCAGGCCCTGATTGAGCCGCTTCAGCTTGTGGGGGTTGTCCTGGGCGCCAGCGCGCACCAGCGCCATGAGCACCATGGCCGTGTCGTCCACATCGGGATATTTGTCATTTTCGTACTGGAAGGCCCAGCCGCCGGCAGCGAGCCCCTTGGCCTGATCACACCAGTCTCCGGGCACGAAGATCTGCTGATCGAACAACCATTCCACAGCCTGCTTCACGGCCGGATTGCCAGGCTGGGCACCGGCTTCCATCAACGCGGACAGCGAAAGACAGGTATCCCAGATGGGGCCCACGCAGGGCTGGCAGTAGGTCTCGTCGTCCCGGTCGATGACGAGATCCTCGATGGCCTTGAGCGTCCGGACGAGGTCCGGATCATCGTTGCGGGCCCCGAGCAGCTTCAGGGCCACGGCGGCATTGGCCATGGCGGGATAGATGGCACCGATGCCACCCTCGCCCTGGGTGTGATCGCGCAGCCAGATTTCCGCCTTGTCCACGGCTTTGTTGCGGAGGAACTTCGGCATCCAAGGGTCCAGCGCCTTCAGGGCCCTGTCGACCAGCAGGAAGCAATTGGCGAGTGGCTTGCCCGGCTTGAAGCGATCCAGATGGCCGAGGGTGGCCGGTGGGCTCAGGAAAAGCTCCTCCACCCCCTGGTCCGGTCGCAACTTCAGGACGGGCTTGCGGGCAAAGATGATGAGCAGCGGCACGATTACGCAGCGCGACCAGTAGGACACCTTGCTCAGGTTGAAGAACCACCACTTGGGCAGGAACATCATTTCCACGGGCATGGCGGGCACCGTGGTCCAGGGCATCTGGCCGAACATGGCGAGCGTTATGCGGGTGAAGACATTCACCTGCTCGGCACCGCCATTGTTCCGCACCCACTGACGGGCCTGGACCATGTGCGGTTCGTCCGGGCGGTCGCCCGCGAGCTTCAAGGCAAAGTAGGCCTTGACCGTTGCACTCATGTCACCGGGGCCGCCCTCGTACAGCGACCAGCTGCCGTTCTCGTGCTGTCGGCGGCGCAAGTAGCGCGCGATACGCTTTTCCTGCTCCGCATCCACTGTTCCCAGATAGTAGTGGAGCATGAGGTATTCGGAAGGGATGGTGGCATCCGCCTCCAGATCGAACAGCCAGTGGCCGTCCTGGCGCTGACGCGCCCACAGCGCCTGGGTCGCCCGGGCGAGCATGGACTGCACCGGGTCGGCAGAGGGTGCCAAGGGGTGGACCACCTGAGCTTGCAGGATCTCCGGCTTGAATTCCGTGCGAGTTCCTGTGTGGAGATGTGCGCTGGCGTCAAATCGTTCGTTCATCAATTCGGCCCGAGTCTCATGTGCAGGAAAACCACAGCAATTCTATTGTGCATGGGCATTAATGCAAGGAAAAAACCTGTATTTTCCGAATCTAAGCGTAGGCCTGTGGTTATTTTCCCACAACCCTGCACTGATTCACATCCATGCAACGCTGCGATGTTCAGTGCAGCATACGGTGCAGCCGAAGTCCATGGGAGCTCAGATTTCTATCTGGGCGCCGATCTCCACCACCCGATTGGGCGGCAACTGAAAGTACCTGGCGGCACTGGCGGCATTCCTCAGGAGATAAGCAAAGAACAGGCGCCGCCAGCGCGCGAGCTTACGCCCCGTGCGGGTCACCAGAATCGTCTCACGGCCCAGGAAGAAGGTGGTCTCCATCTCGTCGTAAGAAAACGCGGGGTCACGTCGGCTGAATGCCGCCAGCTCCCTGGGCAAGTTGGGGCGTTCGAGGAAGCCGTAGCGCAGGAA